>NZ_JASGBI010000001.1:3295628-3621332 GCF_030053425.1 Lysobacter stagni
GCGCGCTGTTCTTCCTCGGCCTTCGCACGTGCGATTTCCTCGGCCTCGCGGCGGACCGCCTCGGCTTCGTCCGCGCGACGCTTGTCGTCCGCCGCCAGGCGCTGCTGCTCGGCGATGTTGCGCTGCTTGGATTCCTCCAGCTTGCGCAGGATCTCGGAGCGCTCGTCGTCGCTGCCGGCCGCCGGGGATGCCTCGTTCGGCTTGACCAGCGTGACTTTCTTGCGCACGACGACGTCGACCGTCGTCTTGTTCTTGCCGCCGCCGACCGTGATTTCCTGCTTGCGGCTGCGGTTGAGCGTGATCTTCTTCGAGGCCTCGCCCGGCTCTTCGGCCTTGTCGGCCTTGCCATGAGCGCGCTTGAGGAAGCCGAGCAGCTTGACTTTCTCGATGCTGGTCACGACCTGGTCGGGGCCGCTGAAGGTCATGCCGGCCTCGGCCAGCTGCTCCAGCAACTTCTCGACCGGCGTGTTCACCAGTTCGGCCAGCTTGCGGATGGTGGTTTGCTGCGACATTCGGATTCCGTGTCCTCTTGGCGCGGGACGGGTCCCGTGCGTGTTGGCGTCATTCTAGCCCCGTGTTCCAGGGCAGGCCGACGCGGTATTCATTCGAACCAGTGCTTGCGCGCTTCCATGATCAGCGCGGCGGCACGGGTCTGGTCGATGCCTTCGATATCGGTCAGTTCGTCGGTGGCCATGTCCGCCAGGTCGTCGCGGGTGACCACGCCGCGCGCGGCGAGCGCGTAGGCGGTGGCCTCGTCCATGCCGTCCAGGCCCAGCAGGTCGGCCGCCGGCTGGTGCTCCTCGAGCTCCTCTTCGGCGGCCAGCGCCTCGTTGAGCAGCGCGTCGCGGGCACGCGAACGCAGCTCCTCGACGATGTCCTCGTCGAAGCCCTCGACCGCCAGCAGCTCGCCGACGGGCACGTAGGCGATTTCCTCGACCGTGCTGAAGCCTTCCGAGACCAGGATGCCGGCGATCTCCTCGTCAACCTCCAGCTTGTCCTGGAACAGCTGGCGCGCGGAGGCCTGCTCGGACTCGGACTTGGCGGTGACCTGGTCCTGCGTCATCACGTTGAGCTGCCAGCCCGACAGGCGGCTGGCCAGGCGGACGTTCTGGCCGCCCTTGCCGATCGCCTGGGCCAGGCGGTCCTCGGCCACGGCCAGGTCCATCGAGTGCTTCTCTTCATCGACGATGATCGACTGCACCTCGGCCGGCGCCATCGCGTTGATGACGAACTGGGCCGGGTTGTCGGACCACAGCACGATGTCCACGCGCTCGCCGTTCAGCTCGTTGCTGACGGCCTGCACGCGCGAGCCGCGCATGCCGATGCAGGCGCCGATGGGATCGGTGCGGTTGTCGTGCGCCAGCACGGCGATCTTGGCGCGGTCGCCCGGATCGCGGGCGCAGGCCTTGATCGACACCAGGCCCTGGCCGACTTCCGGCACTTCGAGCTTGAACAGTTCGATCATGAATTCCGGTGCGGCGCGGCTGATGAACAGCTGCGGGCCGCGCGGCTCGCTGCGCACGTCGAACAGGTAACCGCGAACGCGGTCGCCGGTGCGGAGCACGTCGCGGGGGATGCCCTTGTCCTTCGGGATGATCGCTTCGGCGTTGCCGCCCAGGTCGACGTAGATGTTGCCGCGCTCCACGCGCTTGACCACGCCGGTGACCAGCTCGCCGACGCGATCCTTCCATGCGTCAACGACCTGCTGGCGCTCGGCCTCGCGCACGCGCTGCACGATCACCTGCTTGGCGGCCTGTGCGGCGATGCGGCCGAACTCGGGGTTCTCGATCTGCTCTTCGATGTAATCGCCGACTTCCACGCCCTCGACTTCATCGATGGCGTCCATCATGCGGATCTGGCGGTCCGGCGATTCCATGACCACGTCGTCGGCCACGACTTCCATGCGACGGAAGGTCTCGTAACTGCCGTCCTTCTGGTCGATCGACACGCGAACCAGCACGTCCTCGTCGTGATAGCGCTTCTTCGCGGCAGAGGCCAGCGCGGCCTCGATGGCCTCGAAGATGACCTCGCGCGGCACGCCTTTCTCATTGGCGACGGCATCAACGACCAGCAACAGTTCCTTGCTCATCTTTCTAACTCCGCACGGTCGGCGACAGTGTTGCCGCCGGCATTGGGTGGTGATTTGGTTGGTTACTTCTTCGCCTTCGAAGCGCTGCCTTTCGGCCCGCCCTTCGCTGGCTTGTCCTTGCCCGGCTTGACCGGAGCGAACCCCAGCGCGGCCCAGTCCGGGACCAGCCGCGCCTTGTCGATGTTGCCGGACGGCACGACGAACTCGCCCGTCTCCAGCAGGAACACCACGTTGTCGCCTTCCACGCGCGCGATCTGCGCCTGCAGACGACGGCGACCGTCCTGCGGGAGCTTGAGGCCGACCTTCGCGGTCTGCCCGGCGAAACGCACGAAATGCTCCAGCGTGAACAACGGGCGGTCCAGACCGGGCGACGACACTTCCAGCGTGTACTGACCGCTGATGGGGTCCTCGACGTCGAGCTGTGCCGACACCTCGCGGCTCACCGCCTCGCAGTCCTCGATCGTCACCGAACGCGGCTGGCCATCCTCGCCCACGGCCTCGTCGGCCGGCACGTCGATGTACAGGCGCAGCACGGCACTGCCCGGCGCCGCCAGGTACTCCGCGCCCAGCAACTCGACACCCAGCGATGCAATCGTCGGGGCGAGCAGGTTCGCGATTTCGACTGCTTTATCCGTCACGCGTCTGACTCCCACTGGCGATCGACGATCGCCGCACTGCTCCGATGGTCCGGCCTGCGAACGCACTTTCCGAGCACAAAAACGACAAGAGGCCCTTGCGGGCCCCTTGTCCGTACAGCTGGATTTCGGTGCGACCGTGCGAGCAGAGCACGATCACCAAGCCCGAGCCTTTGGCCTTGGGAAAGCCCGGGATCCCGGACTTTCCGAGGGCCTCCATCAGGCCCTGGCCGAAGCTGGTAGCGGGGGCAGGATTTGAACCTGCGACCTTCGGGTTATGAGCCCGACGAGCTGCCAGACTGCTCCACCCCGCATCAGGCCGACCATCATAACGGCCGACATAAAACTGCGCAAGCCCGATTCATGAATTAAATCGGATTTGCGCGTAACTCCTTGCTCAGCCCGCGAATGCGCGCTGGCACCACGCCATGATCGGACTCCACGCAAGACCCAGCGCCAGCAGCGCAAGCGCGTTGACACCGAAGGCGATGCGCAGCGGGCGATCGTCGCTGGCCTGCAGCGCCTCGCCTTCCGGCTCGTCGAAATACATGGCCTTGATGACGCGCAGATAGTAGAACGCGCCAACGACGGCGAACACGATGCCGACGATCGCCAGCCACAGCATGTCGCCCTGCAACGCGGCACGCAGCACGGCCAGCTTGGCCCAGAAGCCAAGGAACGGCGGCACGCCGGCCAGCGAAGCCATGACGCACAGGATCAGGCCCGCCATCCACGGATTGCGCGCATTGAGGCCCTTGTAGTCGTCGATGCGATCGGCCTCGAAACCACGGCGCGACAGCACGATGATCGCGCCGAAGGCCGCGGCCGACATGATCGAGTAGCTGATCGCGTAGAACAGCGCGGCGGCGAAGCCCTCGCGCCCGCCGCCGGCCAGGCCGACGAACAGGAAGCCGACGTGCGACACCGTCGAGTAGGCAAGCAGACGCTTGAGATTGCTCTGCACCATCGCGCTCAGGTTGCCGATGGCCAGCGACAGCACCGCGGTGACGGCAAGCATCAGGCGCCACTGCTCCTCGAACGGCGCGGCGCCGATCTCGAGCAGGCGATAGGTCATGCCGAACGCGGCCAGCTTCGGCGCGGAGCCGATGAAGAGCGTGATCGGCGTCGGCGCACCGTGGTACACGTCCGGCAGCCACATGTGGAACGGCGCGGCACCGAACTTGAAGGCGATGCCGGCGACGATGAACACCACGCCGGTGATCAGCATCAGCGAGGACTTGTTGGCCTGCGCGGCGACGGCGATCTGATCCAGCTGCAGCGTGCCGGTCGAGCCGTACACCAGCGAGAGGCCGTACAGCAGCAGACCCGACGCAAGCGCGCCCAGCACGAAGTACTTGATGGCCGCTTCGGAGGCGAGCGGGCTGTCG
This sequence comes from Lysobacter stagni, assembly GCF_030053425.1. Classification (NCBI taxonomy): domain Bacteria; kingdom Pseudomonadati; phylum Pseudomonadota; class Gammaproteobacteria; order Lysobacterales; family Lysobacteraceae; genus Lysobacter; species Lysobacter stagni. Next base: position 3,299,741 of record NZ_JASGBI010000001.1, read on the forward strand.
CGGTCGACCGCGACCAGCGCGTACGAGCACAGCGCGAGCATTTCCAGGCCCAGGTACACCATCACCAGGCTTCCGGCCGACACCAGCAGCATCATGCCCGCGGTGGCGAACAGCATCAGCACGGACACCTCGCCCTTGTACAGCTCGCGGGCACGCAGGTACGGCCAGGTGTAGATCATCGCCAGGATGCCAACGATGCCGATGGTCACCTTCATGACGTCTGCCGCGATGTCGCGGATGAACATCCCGCTGAGCACGGTGCCCTGCCCGCCCACGCCGGTGGCGACCATGACGGTGGCGATCGCCAGCACGGCGATCGCGAACAGGTGGCTGACGACGCGTCGGCGCTCGTCCAGGAACAGGTCGAGCATCAGCAGCGCGAACGCGCCGAGGATCACCACCAGCTCGGGCAGCAGCGGCTGGATGTCGGCAAAGGTGCGGACAGGCATGTTCATGCGCTACAACCTCAAAGCTTCGACGCGGCGAGCTGCGTCGCCAGATTCGCAATCGACGGTTCCATCAGGTCCGTCAGCGGCTTCGGCCACAGGCCCAGCACCAGCACACCCGCCGCGAACACGCCCAGCACGAACGCCTCGCGTGGGTTGATGTCCTCCAGCTCGGCGACGTGCGCGTTGGCCACCTCGCCCCAGATCGTGCGCTTGACCAGCCACAGCGTGTACGCCGCGCCGATGATCAGCGTGGTCGCCGCGATGAAACCGATCAGCGGATGCGCGCGGAAGCTGGCCAGGATGACCATGAACTCGCCGACGAAGCCGGAGGTGCCCGGCAGACCCGAGTTGGCCATCGCGAACAGCACCATGAACGCCGCGAACCAGGGCATCACGTTGGCCACGCCGCCGTAGTCCTTGATCATGCGGGTATGCATGCGGTCGTACAGCACGCCGACGCAGGAGAACATCGCACCCGACACGAAGCCGTGGCTGATCATCTGCACCATGGCGCCCTGCAGGCCCAGGCGTGCGGTCTCGGTGCTGCCGTAGTCGCGCACCAGCACGAAGGCGATGAACGTGCCCAGCGTGACGAAACCCATGTGCGAGACGGACGAGTACGCGATGAGCTTCTTCATGTCGTCCTGCGCCAGGGCGACCAGACCGACGTAGACCACCGCGATCAGGCTCAGCGCAATCACCAGCCACGCGTACTCGGCGCCGGCGTCGGGGACGATCGGCAGCACGAAGCGCACGAAACCGTAACCACCGATCTTCAGCATGATCGCGGCCAGGATCACCGAACCGGCCGTGGGCGCCTCGACGTGCGCGTCCGGCAACCAGGTGTGGACCGGGAACATCGGCACCTTGACCGCGAAGGCGATCAGGAATCCGAAGAACAGCCACATCTGCTCGGTCGCTGTCAGCGGCAGCGCGTACATGTCCGACAGCTGCCAGCTGCCACCCTTCAGGTACAGGTAGATCAACCCGACCAGCATGAACAGCGAGCCGAGGAACGTGTACAGGAAGAACTTGATCGACGCGTACACGCGACGCGGGCCACCCCACACGCCGATGATGATGAACATCGGGATGAGCATGCCTTCGAAGAACACGTAGAACAGCATCGCGTCCAGCGCGGCGAACACGCCCACCATCAGGCCTTCGAGGATCAGGAAGGCGGCGTAGTACTGGGCCACCCGCTTCTCGATCGACGTCCACGCACCGATCATCGCCAGCAGCGTGGTCAACGTGGTCAGCGCGATCAGCGCCACCGAAATACCGTCCACGCCGAGGTGGTAACGGATGTCGTAGGCCGGGATCCACTCGCGGTTCTCGACGAACTGCATCGAGGCGGTGGTCATGTCGAAACCGGTCAGCAACGGCACGCTGGCCAGCAGCGTCAGCAGGGCGATGCCGGTGGCGAACCAGCGCGCCGCACCGGCACGCTCGTTGCCGAAGGCCATCGTTGCCAGGCCGCCGAGAATCGGCAGCCAGATCAGCAGGCTGAGCAGGAAGGAAGTGCTCTGCAAGGGCTCGGGGTTCACGTCGGGTCCTTGTTTATCAGCGCCAGAAGCGGATCAGCACGGCCAGTAGTGCAATCAGGCCGAGGATCATCGCGAACGCGTAGTGGTAGAGGTAACCGGACTGCATCCGGCGGGTAAGACGGGCGACGAGGTCGACGACACGCGCACTGCCATTGACCGCGACACCGTCAATGACGTGCGTGTCGATGGCGCGCGACGCCTTGCCCAGGCCCAGACCGCCGCCTGCGAAGCCGTCGATCCAGAGCTTGTCGAAGCCGTACTTGTTCTCGAGCACGCGCACCGGCCAGGCGAACAGCTTGCGGGCCTTCGCCGGCAGCTCGGGTTTCCACCAGTACATGACGGTGGCAAGCGCGAAGCCCGCCAGCGTCAACCAGAAGGCGGGCGCCTGGAAGCCGTGCAGCGCGTACTTGAGCGGGCCGTGCCAGGCCTCCTCGCTCACCAGCGCGACCGTGTCGCGCGCAGCGTCGAGGTCGATCGCGCCCAGGAAGAACGGCAGCTGCTTGTGATGGCCGGCGACGTCCGTGCCGAACAACATCGGACCTGCGGTGAGGTAGCCGATCAGCACCGAGGGGATCGCCAGCAGCATCAGCGGGACGGTCACCACCCACGGCGACTCGTGCGGCGTGTGCGCGTGGTGGTCGTCATGGCCGTGACCGTGATCGTCGTGACCGTGCTTCGCATCGTGGCCATGCTCCTCGGCGAGCGCGGTCTCGTGCTCGGTCGAATCGGCCTCGGGCGCGACGTAGTGGTCCGGCAGCGGATCGTGGAAGCGCTCCTTGCCGTGGAAGGTGAGGTACAGCAGACGGAAACTGTAGAACGCGGTGACGAACGCGCCCAGCAGCACGGCCCAGTAGGCGTACGTCGCCACCCAGCTGTGCGCCTCGTGGGCGTGATGCGCGGCAGCCTCGATGATGGTGTCCTTCGAGTAGAAGCCGCTGAAGAACGGCGTGCCGATCAGCGCCAGCGTGCCCAGCAGCATCGTCCAGTACGTGATGGGCATGTACTTCTTCAGGCCGCCCATGCGGCGCATGTCCTGCTCGTGGTGCATGCCGATGATGACCGAACCGGCACCGAGGAACAGCAGCGCCTTGAAGAAGGCATGCGTCATCAGGTGGTACACACCCGCGCTGTACGCCGAGACACCCAGCGCCACCGTCATGTAACCCAGCTGCGACAGCGTGGAGTACGCGACGACGCGCTTGATGTCGTTCTGCACGATGCCGATCAGGCCCGTCCAGAAGGCAGTGGTGGCGCCGATGAAGAGCACGAAGGTCAGCGCGGTGTCCGACAGCTCGAACAGCGGCGACATGCGGGCGACCATGAAGATGCCCGCGGTCACCATCGTCGCGGCGTGGATCAGCGCGGAGATCGGCGTCGGGCCTTCCATCGAGTCGGGCAGCCACACGTGCAGCGGCACCTGGGCCGACTTGCCCATCGCGCCGATGAAGAGGCAGATGCAGATGACGGTCATCAGCGACCAGCCAGCGATCGGCGACAGCCAGCTGCCGGTCTGCGCGAGCACCGGCCAGGCGTGCTGCAGCTGCGCCATGGCAACGGACGGTTCGCCGGCACGGGCGAACACGGTGCCGTAATCGAGCGAGCCGAAGGCCATCAGCACGCCGGCGATGCCGAGCAGGAAGCCGAAGTCGCCGACGCGGTTGACCAGGAACGCCTTGAGGTTGGCGAACACCGCGGTCGGACGCTTGAACCAGAAGCCGATCAGCAGGTACGACACCAGGCCCACTGCTTCCCAGCCGAAGAACAGCTGCAGGAAGTTGTTGCTCATCACGAGCATCAACATCGAGAAGGTGAACAGCGAGATGTAGCTGAAGAAGCGCTGGTAACCGTCGTCCTCGGCCATGTAGCCGATGGTGTAGATGTGCACCAGCAGCGAGACGAAGGTGACGACCACCATCATCATCGCGGTCAGCCTGTCGACCATGAAGCCGACGTGCGCGTCGATGCCGCCCACCTGGAACCAGGTGTAGATGTTCTCGTTGAACGGCGCGGCGCCATGCATCAGTTGCCACAGCACCTGCATGGACAACAGGCAGCTGATGGCGACGCCGAGGATGGTCACCCAGTGTGCGCCGGCGCGGCCGACCTGGCGACGGAACAAGCCGGCGATGATGGCGCCCAGCAACGGCGCCAGCACGACCGCCAGCAGTACGGTCTTGGAGATAGCGTGCTCCACGATAGCGTTCTCCACCGCGTCAGCCCTTCAGCGAATCGATTTCGGCGACGTTGATCGTGCGCCGGTTGCGGAACAGCGTGACCAGGATCGCCAGGCCGATGGCGGCCTCGGCAGCGGCCACGGTCAGGATGAAGAACACGAACACCTGGCCCGCCGGATCGGACAACTGGCGCGAGAACGCGACGAAGTTGATGTTCACCGCGAGCAGCAGCAGCTCCAGCGACATCAGCAGCATGATCACGTTCTTGCGGTTCAGGAAAATGCCCGCGACGCTGATGCAGAACAGCACCGCACCCAGCGCGAGGTAATGACCGAGCGCCAGCCCGGCTCCGAAGAATTCGCTCACGGCTTGCCCTCCTCTGCCGGAACTTCCGCCGCCGGCGCGACCGGCTTGACGGCGTCCATCTTGACGATGCGCACGCGATCGGCGGCGCGGACGCGCGCCTGCGCGGACGGATTCTGGTGGCGGGCGCCCGTGCGACGACGCAGCGTCAGCATCACCGCCGCGATCACCGCGACGGTCAGGATGGCCGCTGCCACCTCGAACGGAAGCAGGAACTGGGTGAACAGCGCACGGGCGATCCACTGCGTGTTGCCCGCCGCCGACGGATCGGCCGGGAACGCCGTGACGACGTTGGCCTTCACTCCGATCAGCGTCAGCATCTCGACGAGCATGATCACCGCGACCACCAGCCCGACCGGCAGGTAGCGCACGTAACCTTCGCGCAGGGGCGCAACGTCGATGTCGAGCATCATCACCACGAACAGCAGCAGCACCATCACCGCGCCGACGTAGACCAGGATGAGCGCCACGCCGAGGAACTCGGCACCGGCGATGATCCAGGTGCAGGCGACGGAGAAGAAGGTCAGCACGAGCAGCAGGACCGCGTGCACGGGGTTCTTCACGCTGATCACGCCGACGGCGGCAACCGTGGCGCAGGCGGCGAAGACGAAGAAGGCAATCTGGGCGAGATCCATGTTCGTCAGGCCCTCAACGGAAAGGTGCGTCGGCGGCGCGGCGCTCGGCGATCTCCGCCTCGAGGCGGTCGCCGATGGCCAGCAGCTGCTGCTTGGTAACGATGTTCTGGCCGCGCTTGTCGAAGTGGTATTCGTGCACGTGCGTCTCGACGATCGAGTCGACCGGGCAGGACTCTTCGCAGAAGCCGCAGAAGATGCACTTGAACAGGTCGATGTCGTAGCGCGTGGTGCGGCGGGTGCCGTCCTCGCGCTTGGTCGAATCGATGGTGATCGCCAGCGCGGGGCACACGGCCTCGCACAGCTTGCAGGCGATGCAGCGCTCTTCACCGTTCGGATAGCGGCGCAGTGCGTGCACACCGCGGAAGCGCGGCGACTGCGGCGTCTTCTCCATCGGGTACATCAGCGTGTACTTGGGCTTGAACAGGTACTTGCCCGTGAGAGCCAGTCCCTGCACCAGCTCGATGAGCAGCAGGCTCTTGAAGTAGGAAACGATGCGATTCATGCCTGATGCCCCTTACACGCCGGGCTCGAAGATTTTGAAGTACGCCATCACCGCCACCACGCAGATCCAGGCGATGGTGAGCGGAATGAACACCTTCCAGCCCAGGCGCATGATCTGGTCGTAGCGGTAACGCGGGAACGACGCGCGGAACCAGATGAAGCAGCTGGCGAAGAAGAAGACCTTGGCGAACAGCCACCACCAGCCGTCGACCGACAGTACCGGGATGCCCAGCCCGTGGAACGGGCTCAGCCAGCCGCCGACGAAGAAGATCGAGACCAGGAAGCTGATCAGGATCATGTTCGCGTATTCGGCGAGGAAGAACAGCGCGAACGCCGAACCCGAGTACTCGACCATGTGGCCGGCCACGATTTCCGACTCGCCTTCCACCACGTCGAACGGAGCGCGGTTGGTTTCGGCCACGCCGGAGATGAAGTACACGACGAACAGCGGCAGCATCGGCACCCAGAACCATTCCAGCGCGCCGGCGTTGCCGGCCTGCGCCATCACGATGTCGGTGAGGTTGAGGCTGCCGGCGCCGACCATCACGCCGACCATCGCGAAGCCCATCGCGATTTCGTACGAGACGACCTGCGCGGCGGCGCGCATGGCGCCCAGGAACGCGTACTTCGAGTTCGACGCCCAGCCGGCCAGGATGATGCCGTACACGCCCAGCGAGGTCATCGCCAGCAGGTACAGAAGGCCGGCATTGGCGTTGGACAGCACCATCTGCGTATCGAACGGCACCACGGCCCAGGCGGCGAATGCCGGGGCGAGCGCGATCAGCGGCGCGAGCTTGAACAGGAAGTTCTCCGCGCGCGTGGGCTGGATGACTTCCTTGAACAGCAGCTTGAAGACGTCGGCGAAGGCCTGGAGGATGCCCTTGCCCACGTACATGGGCCCGTGGCGCACGTGCATCCAGCCGATGAGCTTGCGCTCCCAGACCACGTAGAACGCCACGGAGATGATCACCGGCATGGCGATCAGCAGGATCTTCAGCACGATCCACACGATCGCGCCGATCATCCCGAACGACAGAAAGAACTCGCGCAGCGGGTCGACGACCTGCGTGGTGAACATTCCATTCATCGCTTACGCCCTCCCCGCCTGCACGCGGCCCGAGACAGGCGCGGTCGCGCCGTGGCCGGACTCGACCCATACGGTGCCGCGCGCGACCTTGTCGCTCACGACGACCGGCAGCGTCGCGGTACCCGCGGCGGTGTTGAACTTGCCCACCACGCCATCGGCCAGCCCCAGCGCGGACGCGTCCTGCGGGTTGAGGACCGCGCGCGGCTCGACGTTGAGCGGGTGCGACTGCAGTGCCGGGGCGCGACGTACGACCGCATCGCTGCGGTAGATCGCCACGCTCTTGGCCACTTCCAGACCGTCAGCGGCGATGCCCGGCGCCTGGCCATGGGCGACCTGCACCTCACGCATCTTCATGCTGGCGCGCAGACCCGTCAGGTCGGTGAATTCGAAACCCTTCGCCTGCAGCTCGCCACCCAGCGCACGCAGCACGCGCCAGCCGGCGCGCGCCTGGCCCGGCAGCTTGCCGCCGGCCACGGTCGCCTGCTGGCGGCCGTCGAGGTTGGTCAGCGTGGCGTCGATCTCCGGCAGCAGGCCGATCGGCAGGATCACGTCGGCGACACCGCGCGTCGAACGGCACGCGAACGTGCTGAACGCGATGACCTGGGCCGGATTCAGCGCCTTCGCCGCGGTCGCGGTGTCGGCGAAATCCAGGCCCGGCTCGATGCCGTAGAGGATGTATGCGGAACGCGCGTCGGACAGCATCGCCTGGGCATCGCGCGAGGTCGGCAGCACGCCGTAGTCGGACAGGCCGACGGCGTTGGCACCCTGCGGGATACGGTTGAGCGAGGCGCCGGTGGTGGCGGCGAAGTCGGCCGCGGCCTTGCGTATCTGCGCGGCGTGCGGGCCGTTCTCGGCCAGCGCACCGACGATCACGATCGCGCGCGTGCCGGCCTTGACGGCATCGACCAGCGCCGACTCGCCCAGCGCGGCCGCGATCTGCGACGGCGCGACGATGCGCTTGCTGGCGATGTCGAAGGTGAAGTCGAAGTCGACCGGGTTGACCACGTGCACCTTGGCGCCGCGGTTCCAGGCCTTGCGTACGCGTTGGTGCACCAGCGGCAGCTCGTGGCGGAGGTTGGAACCCACGATGACGATGACGTCGGCGTGATCGATGTCGGCCACCGGCGTGGCGAACGGAGCCGCGTCGGCGCCGTCGCTCAGGTCCAGCTGACCAATGCGGTGATCCAGGTTGCCTGTGCCCAAAGCCTCGGCCAGACGGGCCAGCAGAGCGCCCTCCTCGTTCGAGGTGGACGGATGGGCGAGGATGCCCAGGCGGTCGGCGCCGTTGTCGCGCAGGATCTTCGCGGCCTTGGCCAGCGCTTCTTCCCACGAGGCTTCACGCCATTCGCCGTCCACCTTGATCATCGGAACACTGGCGCGGTCTTCCGCGTACAGGCCCTGGTGGGAATAGCGATCACGGTCCGACAGCCAGCACTCGTTGACCGCCTCGTTGTCGCGCGGGACGCTGCGCAGGACTTCGCCGCGGCGCACGTGCAGGAACAGGTTGCTGCCCAGCGAGTCGTGATAACCCAGCGACTCGCGCGCGATCAGCTCCCACGGACGCGCCTTGAACTGGAAGACCTTGTTGGTCAGAGCGCCTACCGGGCAAACGTCGATGACGTTGCCCGACAGTTCCGTGGTCAGCGGCTTGCCGTCGAAGGTGCCGATCTGCAGGTTCTCGCCGCGGTACATGCCGCCCAGCTCGTACGTGCCGGCGATTTCCGCGGTGAAGCGGACGCAGCGCGTGCACTGGATGCAGCGGGTCATCTCGGTGGCGACCAGCGGGCCCATGTCCTCGTCCGGCACCACGCGCTTGCGCTCGGCGAAGCGGCTGACCGAACGGCCATAGCCCAGCGACAGATCCTGCAGTTCGCACTCGCCGCCCTGATCGCAGATCGGGCAATCCAGCGGGTGGTTGATCAGCAGGAATTCCATGACGTTGCGCTGCGACTTCAGCGCCTTCTCGCTGCGCGTGGTCACGCGCATGCCGTCCATCACCGGGGTGGCGCAGGCCGGCGCGGGCTTGGGCATCTTCTCGACCTCGACCAGGCACATGCGGCAGTTCGCCGCGATGGCCAGCTTGTCGTGGTAGCAGAAGCGCGGAATCGGGATACCGGCCTTGTCCGCGGCCTGGATGATCATCGAGCCCTTCGGCGCGGCCATCTCGACGCCGTCGATGAAGACGGTGACGTGGTCCGGCGGCAGGTTCGGATTGACGGGCTGTGCGCTCATGCGGCGACCTTCTCCACCACCGTGCCTGCGCGCTGGTCGTCGACCAGGAAGCGCTTGTTCACGATCGCGTATTCGAATTCATCCCAGAAATGGCGCAGGAAGCCCTGCACCGGCCACGCGGCGGCTTCGCCGAACGCGCAGATGGTGTGGCCTTCGATCTGGCCGGCCGCAGCGCGCAGCATCTGCAGGTCTTCCAGCGTGGCCTGCTTCTCGACGATGCGCGTGAGCATGCGGTACATCCAGCCAGTGCCTTCGCGGCACGGCGTGCACTGGCCGCAGCTTTCCTTGAAGTAGAACCGCGCGATGCGCTGGCAGGCGCGCACCATGCAGGCAGTCTCGTCCATGACGATGACCGCGCCCGAGCCCAGGCCCGAACCGGCCTTCTGGATCGAGTCGTAATCCATGGTGAGGCCCATCATGGTCTCGCCCGGCAGTACCGGCATCGAGGAACCACCGGGGATCACCGCCTTGATCTTCGCGCCATTGCGCATGCCGCCGGCCATCTGCAGCAGGTCGGCGAACGACGTGCCCAGGCGGATCTCGTAGTTGCCCGGCTTGGCCACGTGGCCAGACACCGAGAACACCTTCGGGCCGCCGTTGTTCGGCTTGCCCAGGTTGAGGAACCACTCCGCGCCGTTGCGGATGATCGCCGGCACCGAGGCGTAGGTCTCGGTGTTGTTGATGGTGGTCGGCTTGCCGAACAGGCCGAAGTTGGCCGGGAACGGCGGCTTGTAGCGCGGCTGGCCCTTCTTGCCTTCCAGCGACTCCATCAGCGCGGTTTCCTCACCGCAGATATAGGCGCCGGCGCCGAGCGCGCCATAGATGTCGATGTCCACGCCGCTGCCGAGCACGTTCTTGCCCAGCCAGCCGTTCTCGTAGGCTTCCTTCAGCGCCTGCTCGAAATGCTCGAACGGCTCATGGTGGAACTCGCCGCGCAGGTAGTTGTAGGCCACGGTCGAACCGGTGGCGTAGCAGGCGATCGCCATGCCCTCGACCACCGCGTGCGGGTTGTAGCGCAGGATGTCGCGGTCCTTCGCCGTGCCGGGCTCGGACTCGTCCGAGTTGCACAGGATGTACTTCTGCGTGCCGCTGCCCTTGGGCATGAAGCTCCACTTCAGGCCGGTCGGGAAACCCGCGCCGCCACGGCCGCGCAGGCCCGAAGCCTTGACCATGTCGATGACCGCGGACGGCTCCATCTTTTCGGTCAGGATCTTGCGCAGCGCTGCGTAGCCGCCGGTCTTGAGGTAGTTCTCGTACGACCACGGCGTGTCGTAGTGCAGCGTCGTGTAGACGACGTTGTGCTCCTGCGGGGCCGGACCGACCGGGCCGTAACCCTTCGAGTAGTCGTGATGCTCGTGCGCCATGGGACCCGCCTTACTTCAGGCCGTCGAGCAGCTCATCCACCTTCACGGTGTCGAGCTTCTCGTGGTAATGACCGTTGATGACCACCACCGGCGCGCCGCAGCACGCGGCCAGGCACTCTTCCTCGCGCTTGAGGAAGACGCGGCCATCGGCGGTGGACTCGCCCAGCTTGCAGCCGAGCTTCTGCTCGGCGTGGCGGACGAGGTCCTCGGCGCCGTTGAGCCAGCAGCTGATGTTGGTGCAGAAGGCCACGTTGTGGCGGCCGACCTTCTCCGTCTCGAACATCGAGTAGAAGCTGGCCACCTCGTACGCCCACACCGGCGGCAGGCCGAGATACTTGGCCACGGCCGCGATCAGTTCGTCGCTGAGCCAGCCGTCGTTCTGCTCCTGCGCGGCGTGCAGACCCTGCAGCACGGCGGAACGCTTGCGGTCCGGCGGGAACTTGGCCAGCCAGTGGTCGATGTGCGCGCGGGTCTTGTCGGACAGGGCGACCATCGGGTCGACATGCTGACAGGCCTCGAAATTTCCGGTCGCCTTCATTAGTCCAGTTTCCTCAACGGGCCGCCGCGGTCAGCGGTCGACCTCGCCGAACACGAGATCGTAGGTGCCGATCATTGCCACCACGTCGGCCAGCATGTGGCCCTTGACGATGGCGTCCATCGACGAAAGGTGTGCGAAGCCCGGTGCGCGCAGCTTCACGCGGAACGGCTTGTTGGCACCGTCGGAGACCAGATAGCAGCCGAACTCGCCCTTGGGCGCCTCGACTGCCGCGTAGGTCTCGCCGGCCGGCACGCAATAGCCTTCCGAGAACAGCTTGAAGTGGTGGATCAGGGCTTCCATGTCGTCCTTCATGTCCTCGCGGCTGGGCGGAGCGACCTTGAAGTTGTCGACGATGACCGGGCCCGGATTGGCCTTCAGCCACTTCACGCACTGCTTGATGATGCGGTTGGACTGGCGCATCTCCTCGACGCGCACCAGGTAGCGGTCGTAGCAGTCGCCGTTCACGCCCACCGGGATGTCGAAGTCGACTTCGGCGTACTTCGCGTAGGGCTGCTTCTTGCGCAGGTCCCAGGCGATGCCCGAACCGCGGATCATCGCGCCGGTCATGCCCAGGGCGAGCGCCTGTTCGGGCGACACGACGCCGATGCCGACGGTGCGCTGCTTCCAGATGCGGTTGTCGGTGAGCAGGGTCTCGTACTCGTCGACGCGCTTCGGGAAGTCGTCGGTGAAGGCGTCGAGATAGTCCAGCAGCGAGCCTTCGCGCCATTCGTTGAAGCGCTTGAGCTTGCCGCCCTTGCGCCACGGCGATTCCTTGTACTTCGGCATGCGGTCCGGCAGGTCGCGGTACACGCCGCCCGGACGGTAGTACGTGGCATGCATGCGCGCGCCGGAGACCGCCTCGTAGCAGTCCATCAGCTCTTCGCGCTCGCGGAACGCGTACAGGAACACCGCCATCGCGCCCAGGTCGAGCGCGTTGGAACCGATCCACATCAGGTGGTTCAGGATGCGGGTGATCTCGTCGAACATCGTGCGGATGTACTGCGCACGCTCCGGCGCCTCGATGCCCATCAGGGTCTCGATCGCGCGCACGTAGGCGTGCTCGTTGCACATCATCGACACGTAGTCCAGGCGATCCATGTAGCCGATCGACTGGTTGAACGGCTTGGACTCGGCCAGCTTCTCGGTGCCACGGTGCAGCAGGCCGACGTGCGGATCGGCGCGATGCACGACTTCGCCGTCCATCTCGAGGATGAGGCGGAGCACGCCGTGCGCGGCCGGGTGCTGCGGGCCGAAGTTCAGCGTGTAGTTGCGGATCTCGGCGCCGCTGCCGAGGCCCGACGTGCTGGAGATTCCGTTGGAGGACTGGGCGCTCACTTCTTCACCTCGGCGCGCTGTGCGGCTTCGCCCTGCGCGGTCTCGTAGCGGGCGTCGTCGCGAATGACGCGGGGCACGCCCACGCGCGGGTCGATCGAAACCGGCTCGTACACGACGCGCCTCTTGTTGGCGTCGTAGCGAACCTCGACGTTGCCGATCAGCGGGAAGTCCTTGCGGAACGGATGGCCGACGAAGCCGTAGTCGGTGAGGATGCGGCGCAGGTCCGGATGACCTTCGAACACGATGCCGTACAGGTCGAACGCCTCGCGCTCGAACCAGTTCAGGCCCGGCCACACGGACGAGAGCGAATCCACGACCGGCAGGTCGTCGTTGTCGGCGAACGTGCGCAGGCGCACGCGCTGGTTGTGCTGGTACGAGAGCAGGTGCGCGACCGCGGCGAAGCGGCGCTCCGGCGCGGCGGCGGCGCCATTGGGCTGCTCACCCCACACGAAACGACCGGCGCTCTTGCCTTCCACGCCACGCGAGAAGCCTTCCGAGGACACGTCGGTGTCCCACTCGTCGCTGCCGTAGCTGAGGTAGTCGACGCCGCTGAGGTCGACGGCCTGCTCGAAACCGAATTCGTCGCGCAGGGCCAACGCGGTGGCGAGCCACTGGTCGGCGGAGACGTCGAGGGTCACCTCGCCGCGCGGCTGCGCGACGACGACCAGCGCGTCGGCGAAGCGCGCGATGAGGCGATCGGCGAAAGCCTGTGCACTCTCGGCCATGTCAGCGCACGCCCTGCTTGTTGTCGCCGAAGTTCGTGCCGCGGCGGATCTTCTTCTGCAGCTGCAGGATGCCGTAGACCAGCGCTTCGGCGGTCGGCGGGCAACCCGGCACGTAGACGTCGACCGGCACCACGCGGTCGCAACCGCGCACGACCGAGTACGAGTAGTGGTAGTAGCCACCGCCGTTGGCGCAGCTGCCCATCGAGATGACCCACTTCGGGTCCGGCATCTGGTCGTAGACCTTGCGCAGCGCCGGGGCCATCTTGTTGACCAGCGTGCCGGCCACGATCATCACGTCGGACTGGCGCGGCGACGGGCGGAACACCACGCCGTAGCGATCCAGGTCCAGGCGCGCCGCACCGGCATGCATCATCTCGACCGCGCAGCAGGCCAGGCCGAACGTCATCGGCCACATCGAGCCGGTGCGCGCCCAGTTCCACAGCGCGTCCATGCTGGTGGTGACGAAGCCGTTCTGCAGCAGCGGGTTGTCGCCCTCGGGGCGCAGGATGTCATCCAGCCGCCCTTCCGGCAGCGGGTTGTGCATCAACTCAGAAACACTCTGGATCACTCCCATTCGAGTGCTCCCTTCTTCCAGACGTAGACGAAGCCGAGCAGCAGCATGCCGGCGAAGATGGCCATCTCGATCAGGCCGAGCGGACCGAGGTCGCGGAACACGGTGGCCCAGGGCACGATGAAGATGATTTCCAGGTCAAAGATGATGAACTGGATGGCGATGAGGTAATAGCGCACATCGAACTGCATGCGCGCGTCCTCGAATGCCTCGAAGCCGCATTCGTACGGCGAGAGCTTTTCAAGGGTGGGACGCTGGGGGCCGAGCACTTTGCCCACCACCAGCAGGGCGACGCCGATACCTCCGGCGACGATCAGGAACAGCAGGGTCGGCAGGTATTCGGCCAGCACTCGGTGTTCTCTCGCTTCGTATAGCTCGGTCGCCTGTGGCGACCTGGCTCGGCGGTAGCCGCCAGGGTCATCCCCGCGCGAGACCCGGCCCGCCGTACGTGCCGCACCTCGGTCGGTGGTGCTAGTTGCTGCAGTTACGTGTTATTCGGTGTGGTGCCCAAGGGGGGACTCGAACCCCCACGACTTACGTCGCTACCACCTCAAGGTAGTGCGTCTACCAATTCCGCCACCTGGGCAATCAAACCAACGTCATCACTGACGTGTTCGTCTTCCTGACCCGACCGCGCCAAATGCAAGCCCCGGTCGCTTCCGGTCATCGCTGACCGTACCCGGCTTTCCGTGCCGGGCCGATGAAAACAAAGTTTACCGCGTCCTATCAGCCGCCCGCAGGGGGCTGGGGCTTTGCCGGTTCCGGCGACTGCGTCGCGGCAGGCGCCTGCGTCGCGGCAGGCGCCTGCGTCTCGACCGGCGCCTGCACGGGCGCAGCCGGGACCGTCGCAGGCGCGTTCTGCATGGCCGGAGCCTGCGGAACGCTGGAGTTCGCCGGGGTCGTAGCCGTCGGCGCAGCCGGAACGGTGGCGTTGCCACCCTGCGCGGGCGCCGAAGGCACTTCGTCGGCCATCATGCCGGCGCTCGGCGCGGCAGCACCGGCGCGCTTGGCGGCCTTGTCCGTCGCCTGGTAGGCCATGAACAGACTGATGAGGAAGAACGCCACGGCCAGCCACTTGGTGGCCTTGGACAGGAAGTTGGCGGAACCACGCGCACCGAACACGGTGGCTGAGGCGCCGCCGCCGAAACCGGAACCGGCCTGCGCACCCGCGCCACGCTGCATGAGGATCAGCGCGACCATCGCGATTGCGATCAGCACGTAGATGACGTTGAGGATCAACAGCATCGTTAGGGTTCTGCTTATTCGTCTCGTGGGTGACGTCCGGCGGACGGATCCGCGTTTCGTCAGGGTGCCGCCGCAACCGCGATGGCGTGGAAATCGTCGGCAACCAGGGAGGCGCCTCCGACCAGGCCGCCATCGACGTCCGGCTGCGCAAACAGCGCGGCGGCATTGTCGGCCTTCACACTGCCTCCGTACAGGATCGGCAGCGAGCCAGCGATTCTAGCATTGCGTGCGGAGATTTCGCTACGGATGAACGCATGGACCGCCTGGGCCTGTTCCGGCGTCGCAGTCCGTCCGGTGCCGATAGCCCACACCGGCTCGTAGGCGACGATCGCGCCTTCGAACACATCCTCTCCGCCCAGCTCGAACAGGGGCTCCAACTGTTCCTGGATGCGCCACTGCGTCTGGTCGTCCTCGCGTTCGGACAGGCTCTCGCCGACGCACAGGATGGGCGTCAGGCCCGCAGCCTTGCAGGCCAGGAACTTGCGCGCGACCAGCTCGCTGGTCTCGCCCTGGTACTGGCGGCGCTCGGAATGGCCGACCAAGCCGTAAGCGGCACCCACGTCCCGCAGCATCGCCGCGGAGACATCGCCGGTGTAGGCACCCTTCTGGTTCTGGCTGACGTCCTGCGCACCGAAGGAAAACCCGCGCTCGCCGTAACGCCCGACCAGTTCGGCCAGGTACGGCATCGGGGGGAGGATCATGCGCTCCACGCCGGCCGGCACCTCGCGCGAGGCGAGCGCGTCGAGCAGCTCGAGGGCGAAACGCCGATCGCCGTGCAGCTTCCAGTTTCCGGCAACGATTCTGCGGCGCATGACCACTCCTTAGCAGCGTATTCGGGGGGATTGCCTGCGGCCGGGCCGCGAGCGGCGGCAAGTTTACTCCACGTCGGCGAGAATCCGACCCGATGGAGAACGCGCAAGGCGAAAACCCGGCTCTGCTGAAAGGCTTCGCGCCCATCGCCTCGCGCGATTCACGCGTGCTCGTGCTTGGCAGCATGCCCGGTGCGGCATCGCTGGACGCAGGCCGCTACTACGCGCATCCGCACAACCACTTCTGGCCGATCATGGGCGAACTGGTCGGCGCGTTGCCGGCCCTGCCCTACGAACGCCGGCTCGAACGCATGCAGGCTGCGGGCATCGCGCTGTGGGATGTGTTCGACCGTTGCGAACGCGTCGGCAGCCTGGATTCGGCGATTCGCGACGACACCGCGCAGGCCAACGATTTCGCGGCGCTCTTCGCGACACACCGCGGGGTGCGCACGGTGTTGTTCAACGGCGCAAAGGCGGAGACCGCGTTCCGTCGTTTCGGCCCGCCGCTGGCGGAGTCGGGCCTGGTCTTCCGGCGCCTGCCCTCCACCAGCCCCGCCAATGCCGCGACACCCGTCGCGGCCAAGCTGGCCGCCTGGCGCGACGCGCTGCAGGCGGCCGGGATCGAAACGGCTTGAGGCTTACTTCAGCTTGATCTCGCGCAGGCGCTCTTCGAGGTAGCCGTGCGCGGTGATGGCTTCCGGATAACGGCTCGGATTGTCCGCGGTGACGCACGAGGGCAGCACGTCGATCAGGAAATCCGGATTGGGATGCAGGAAGAACGGCGTGGAATAACGCGGCTGGCGCGCCTTCTCGCCCGGAGGATTGACCACGCGGTGCGTGGTCGAGGGATACACGTGGTTGGTCAGGCGCTGCAGCATGTCGCCGATGTTCACCACGATGGTGTCGGCATCGGCGGTGAACGGCACCCACTCGCCCTTGCGCGACAGCACTTCCAGGCCTTCTGCACTGGCGCCCACCAGCAGGGTGATGAGGTTGATGTCCTCATGCGCGCCGGCACGCACGTTGGGAATGTCGTCGGTGGTGATCGGCGGGTAGTGGATGGGACGCAGGATCGAGTTGCCCGAGTCGGTCTTGTCGGCGAAATAGTTCTCCGGCAGGTCGATATGCAGCGCCAGTGCGCTGAGCACGCGCGAACCCAGCTGGTCCAGCGCCTGGTACAGGCCATAGGCCTCCTGGCGGAACTCGGGCACTTCGTCGGGCCAAAGGTTCGGCGGCATCACCGCGGCGTGCTTCGAGTCGCGCGGGATCTCGCGGCCGACGTGCCAGAACTCCTTCAGGTCGTAGTGCTTGGAATCCTTGGCCGTCTCCACGCCAAACGGGGTGTAGCCGCGGGCGCCACCCTGGCCTGCGACGTGGTACTTGCGCTTGGCCTCTTCCGGCAGCGCGAAGAAACGCTTGAACACGTCATAGGACGCGTCGATCTGCTCGGTCGGGATGCCGTGCCCGCGGATGCCGGCGAAGCCCCACTCGCGATAGGCCGCACCGAGTTCGGCCACGAAGGCCTCGCGGTCGCCGGGGGCGGCCGGGTGGGTGAAGCGGCGGATGTCGAGGGTCGGAATTCGGTTCACGGGATGGGGCCTGCAGGCGGGGTTCTCTGGAAGGCGCACATGATACGCCGGGGCCCGGGGCCCGCGGCTTGTTCAGGATTGCCCACGGGGTTGCTGCCCTAGCACATGGGTGTTGCCGGATAATGTCGGCCTCAGACACATACACACCCCGTCATCCGAATGGATTTCGCTGCAATGTCCGCCCCGCCCAGGTTCCGTTCCGCCTGGCTGACGGGGTTCATCCTAGGCAACGCCCTGCTGGCCAGCCTGATCGCCTGTTCCAACATCCCGCTCTCCTCGGCGGGCGACTGGCGCTCGCTCCTGTTCCTGCTGCTGGCCCTGCCCGGTCATTTCATCTTCTTCGGCGGCCTGGTCGCCCTGCCCGCGTGGGCCGTGGGGCGACTGGTGCGTGATCCGCGCTGGATGATCGCCACCGCGGTGACGCTGCAGACCTTCTGGATCTGCCTGCTGCTGGCCGACGCCAAGGTCTTCGCGCTGTATCGCTTCCACCTCAACGCAATGGTCGCGAACATGATCTTCGGCGGCGCGCTGAACGATCAGGTCACCTTCTCGGCCGGCATGTGGGCGCTGATCGCGTTGGCGGTCGTCGCGCTCGCGGCGCTGGAATTCATTTCCGCGCGACTGTGGTGGCGCGCCCTGGACCACCGCCCGGGAATGCTGAGCGTGCGCTCTGCCTGGTGGGGTGTCGGCCTGTGGCTGGTGCTGGGCCAGGCGATGGCCGCGTACTCCGACGCGCGCGGCGATCGCGCCGTGCTCTCGCAGCTGTCCTACATCCCGTGGGCGCAACCGATCACGCTGAAGGGAACGCTGGAACGCATGGGCGTGGAGACGGTGGAGACCCCGACGCTTCCCGACGCCAGCCACAGCCACCTCGGCTATCCCCTGCACCCACTGCGCTGCGATGCGCAGCCGACGATGAACGTGCTGGTGGTGCTGGTGGAATCGCTGCGCCACGAGATGCTCGACCCTGCAGTCATGCCCAACACCTGGCGCTACGCGCAGGGCTCCGAGGTTTTCCGCAACCACTACAGCACCGGCAATGCCACGCGCTTCGGTCTGTTCGGACTGATGTACGGGCTGCCGGGCGGCTACTGGCAGGCGATGCTGGCCGAACAGCGCGGCTCGGCCATGATCGAGGCGATGCAGCAGGACGGCTATCGCATGCACATCTACGGCAGCGCGCCGCTGTACAGCCCGGAGTTCGATCGCACGGTCTTCTCGCAGGTGCGCGACCGCATCGTCAACGCGCCATCGGACCTGGACCGTGCGCAGCGTGACCGCTACGTCGTCGAGCGCATCGAGGCAGACATCCGCAACCATCCGGCCGGCGAACGGTTCTTCGGCTTCGTGTTCCTGGATTCCCCGCACGCGCCCTACCACCTGCCGGCCGGTTTCCAGTCGCCGTTCCAGCCGATGGCGAAGGACGTGAACTTCCTCAAGCTGGGCCCGGATCACGACCCCACACCGGAATTCAATCGTTACCGGGCGGCGGTGCACTACAGCGACCAGATGATCGGCCAGCTGCTGCAGACGTTGCAGGACAGTCCACTGGCCGACAACACGGTGGTACTGATCACCGGTGATCACGGCGAGGAATTCAACGACCTGCACCAGAACTACTGGGGTCACAACGGCAACTTCTCGGACTACCAGCTGCGTACGCCGTTCGTGCTGCACTGGCCGGGCCGCGCGCCGCGCACGGTCGACGCGGTCACCTCGCACGAGGACTTCGTGCCGACCGTCATGCGCCACGCGCTCAACTGCAGCAACGACACCGCCGACTACGCGACCGGCGTCGATCTGTTCGGTCTCATCCCGAACCAGCGGCCGCTGGTGGTGGAAAGCTGGTCGCAGCGCGCGATCCGCGAAGGCGAGCGCATTTACCTGTTCGACAACTTCGGCCCGTCCGACGTCGTGGACCGCCAGTACCGCCCGATCGTCGGCGCGGATGTCCCCTCACAGGTGGTGGGCCAATCGTGGGCCCAGCTGACGCGGTTCCAGAAACGCTGACCGCATCGCCGCCCTCCCGCGTTGCGCGGGAGGGCCGTGAACTTCAGACCGCTTCGCGCACCGCCTCGGCCAGGCGGTCGAGGGTGTCCTGCATCAGGCCGGCATCGTCGGCCTCGACCGTCACACGCACGACCGGCTCGGTGCCGGAAGGACGCAGGAAGGCGCGGCCGCGACCTTCGACCGCCGCCTGTGCCTGCGCCAGTGCAGCCTGCACGGACGGCGCCTCGACAGGCTTCGAGCCTGCCGCGAAACGCACATTGACGGTCTTCTGCGGGACCTTGCTGAAGCCTTCCAGCGCCTGACGCAGCGAGAGGCCGCGACGCTGCAGCACTTCCAGCACCTGCAGTGCGCTGACGATGCCATCGCCCGTGTTGGTGCGGTCCAGGCACAGCAGGTGACCCGACGCCTCACCGCCGAGCACGCCATCGTTGGCGACCAGTTGCTGGTGCACGTAACGGTCGCCGACCTTGGCTCGCACGAATCCGATGTTCCGCTCGCCGAACGCGCGCTCCAGCGCGTAGTTGGTCATCAGCGTGCCCACGACCGGACCGCGCAGGCGGCCGCTGCGCTGCCAGTCGGTGGCCAGCACGTAAAGCAGATCGTCGCCGTCGCACACCACGCCGTCACCGTCGACGAACAGCACGCGGTCGCCGTCGCCGTCGAACGCGATGCCCAGGTCGGCCTGCGTGCCACGCACGTGCGCGGCCAGCACCTCCGGGTGCGTGGAGCCGACGCCGTCGTTGATGTTGATGCCGTTGGGGTCGATGCCGATGGCGTCCACGCGCGCGCCCAGTTCGCGCAGCACCAGCGGGCCCAGCTGGTAGTTGGCACCGTTGGCGCAGTCCATCGCGATGCGCAGGCCGCCCAGGTCGAAGCCCTTGGGCACGGAGCTCTTGCAGGCTTCGATGTAGCGCCCCAGCGCATCGCGCGTACGCACGGCCTTGCCCAGCTGTTCCGACGGCACGGTGCGGAACGGCTGCTCCAGCGCGGCCTCGATGGCCAGCTCGGTCGCGTCGTCCAGCTTCTCGCCCTCGGCGGAGAAGAACTTGATGCCGTTGTCGTGGTGCGGGTTGTGCGATGCCGAGATCACGATGCCGCCGTCGGCGCGCATCGAGTGGGTCAGGTGGGCGACGGCCGGCGTCGGCATCGGGCCCATCAGCTGCACGTCCACGCCCGCGGCAACCAGCCCCGCTTCGAGCGCGGCCTCGAACATGTAGTTCGAGATGCGCGTGTCCTTGCCGATGATCACCACCGGGTTGCGCCAGCCGCGACGCGGCAGCGCATGGCCGTAGGCATTGCCAAGGCGGAGTACGAAATCGGCCGAGATCGGCCCCTCACCGACACGTCCGCGGATACCGTCCGTGCCGAAATACCTGCGGCTCAAGCACTCACCTCGTCGTCCTGCGGCTGCGGCTGCTTCATCATCAACGCGAACAGCGTGGCAAGACGGTCGCGCAGCTCGCGACGGTCGCAGATCTGGTCCAGCGCGCCGTGCTCGAGCAGGAATTCCGAGCGCTGGAAGCCTTCGGGCAGCGTTTCGCGCACGGTCTGCTCGATCACGCGCGGGCCGGCAAAACCGATCAGGGCTTCGGGCTCGGCCAGGTTGAGGTCGCCCAGCATCGCGAACGAGGCCGACACGCCACCGGTGGTGGGGTGCGTCATGACCGAGATGAAGGGCAACCCCTTCGCACGCATGCGCGCCAGCGCGGCGGACGTCTTGGCCATCTGCATCAGCGAGAACAGGCTCTCCTGCATGCGCGCACCGCCCGTGGCGGTGAAGCACACGAACGGGCAGCCCAGTTCCAGCGCGCGCTCGGCGGCGCGGGTGAAACGCTCGCCCACGACCGAGCCCATCGAACCGCCCATGTAGGCGAAGTCGAACGCGGCCGCGACCAGCGGACGCTGCTTGAGCGTGCCTTCCATCGCGATCAGCGCATCGCGTTCGCCGGTGGACTTCTGCGCGGCCTTGATGCGGTCGGCGTACTTCTTCTGGTCCCTGAACTTGAGGACGTCGGTCGGGCCCAGCTCGCCGGCGATCTCGCGCGTGCTGCCCGCGTCCATCAGCGCCGTGAGGCGCACGCGCGCGCGGATCGGCATGTGGAAGCTGCACTTCGGACAGACCTCGAGGTTCTCCTCGAGCTCGGGGCGGTACAGCACCGCACCGCACCGGTCGCACTTTTCCCACAGGCCTTCCGGCACGCCGCGCCGCTTGGCGGCGCTGGTTTCGGTGCGGATGCCCGAGGGCATGAGTTTCTTGAGCCAGGACATGCGTTCGGAATTCCCGTTCAGGCTTGACGAAAGCCGGAGTGGGGTCCGGCCGAGCGGGCCAGTTTAGCGCAGAGGGCCGCTCAGGCCTGCAGGGCGTCCAACGCCTCCCGGAGCGGCGTCAGGAACGCGCGTGCCCGTACGGAAGCGTCCGGTGCATCGGCCAACGCCGACACCAGCGCGCTGCCCACGACCACGCCATCGGCCTCTCGCGCCATCGCCGCGGCGCTGGCGGCGTCCTTGATACCGAAACCGGCCACGACAGGAACACGGCTGCCGCTGCGGATCGCGTGCAGGCGCGTCGTCGCAGCGCCGGTGTCGAGCCGGTCCGCACCGGTCACGCCAGCGAAGCTGACGTAGTACAGATAGCCCTGCGCGTCTTCGCACAAGCGTTGCATGCGCGCGTCGCTGGTGGTGGGCGATGCCAGCAGGATCAGCGCCAGGCCATGTGCGGCGAACGCGGCGCGGAACACGTCGGCTTCTTCCGGCGGCAGATCGACCAGCAGCACGCCGTCCACGCCGGCCGCGACCGCTTCACGCGCGAAGCGTTCGGCGCCGCGGATCTCGACCGGATTGAGGTAGCCCATCAGCACGACCGGCGTATCGCCATCGCGCTCGCGGAAGGTGCGCACGCTGTCGAACACGAACGACAACCCGGCGCCGCGCGACAGCGCCCGCTCGGAACTGCGCTGGATCGTGGGACCGTCGGCCATCGGATCGGAGAACGGCACCCCCAGCTCGATCACGTCCGCGCCGGCCTCGACCAGCGCGTGCATCACCGGCACCGTGGCCTCCAGCGATGGATCGCCCGCGGTCATGAAAGGAATCAGCGCCTTGCGGCGGTCGGCCTGCAGTCGTGCGAAGCGTCGGTCGATGCGGTTCATGGGTCTGCGTTGGCTGGGATCGCGTTTCCTCGCAAGGGGAAGGCCCGGAAGGCGGCGGGATGGGAGGGAGGGATGGTCCCGTCCGCGTCCCCGACCTTCCCCTTGCGAGGCAGCGAAGTGGGTGGCCTAGAACGTGATGCCTTCGCGCGCGGCGATGGTGTGCACGTCCTTGTCGCCGCGTCCGGAAAGGTTGCACAGCACCACGCCGTCGGGCGGAAGTTCGCGCGCGAGCTTGATCGCCTGCGCGATCGCATGACTGGATTCCAGCGCCGGCAGGATGCCCTCCGTGCGCGCGAGCTGATGGAACGCCGCCAGCGCCTCGGCATCGGTCACGCCGACGTACTGCGCGCGGCCGCTGTCCTTGAGGAAGGCGTGTTCCGGACCGACGCCGGGATAGTCCAGGCCCGCCGAGACCGAATGCGTCTCGATGATCTGGCCGTCGTCGTCGCACAGCACGTAGGTGCGGTTGCCGTGCAGCACGCCCGGACGACCGGCCGCCAGCGAGGCGGCGTGATGTCCCGTGGCAATGCCCTCGCCTGCCGCTTCGGCACCCACCAGGCGCACCGATGCGTCGTTTAGGAACGCGTGGAAGGTACCGATCGCGTTGCTGCCGCCGCCCACGCATGCGGTCACCGCATCGGGCAGACGGCCGTATTCGGCCAGCATCTGCGCGCGCGCCTCGCGACCGACCACGGCGTTGAAATCGCGCACCATGCGCGGGTAAGGATCGGGCCCGGCGACGGTTCCGATGATGTAGAACGTGTCGCGCACGTTCGTCACCCAGTCGCGCATCGCTTCGTTCAGAGCGTCCTTCAGCGTCGCCGAACCGCTGGTCACCGGCACCACGGTCGCGCCGAGCAGCTTCATGCGGTAGACGTTGATCTTCTGGCGCTCGATGTCGGTGGCGCCCATGTACACCACGCATTCCAGCCCAAGGCGTGCGGCGACCGTGGCGCTGGCCACGCCGTGCTGGCCCGCGCCGGTCTCGGCGATGATCCGCGTCTTGCCCATGCGGCTGGCCAGCAGCGCCTGGCCGATGGTGTTGTTGATCTTGTGCGCGCCGGTGTGATTGAGGTCCTCGCGCTTGAGCAGGATGCGCGCGCCGCCGACTTCGCGGCTCAGGCGCTCCGCGAAATAGATCGGACTGGGACGGCCGACGTAGTGCGCCAGGTCCGCGTCGAACGCGGCATTGAAGGCGGGATCGATGCGCGCGGCGTCGTAGGCCGCGGCCAGCTCCTCCAGCGGCCCAATCAGGGTCTCGGCAACGAAACGCCCGCCGTAACGGCCGAAGTGGCCGGTGGCGTCGGGGTAGGCGTGGTAGTCGGGCGTCGTCATGTCCGTGACTTTATCGGCGACACGGTCGCATTAACATGCATAAAATCGGCACTACCTGTCAGCAAATCTCACAGACATGAGCCGCGACCTCCCCCCGCTCAACGCCCTGCGCGCCTTCGAGGCCACGGCCCGGCTGGACAGCGTCAGCCGTGCCGCGGACGAGCTGCATGTCACCCACGGTGCGATCAGCCGGCACCTGAAGGCGCTGGAAGAGGCACTGGGCACGGCCCTGTTCGTGCGCGAGGGGCGCGGCCTCACGCTCACCCCCGCCGGGCGGCGTCTGCACGAAGCCGCCGACGCGGCCTTCGTTCCATTACGCCAGGCCTGGTCCGAACTGCGCCGCCGCCCCCAGCACGCGCCGCTGGTGCTGGGGTGCCCGGGTAGCGTGCTGGCGCGATGGATGATTCCGCGGCTGGACCGCCTGGCGCGCGAGCGTCCCGATCTGAAGCTCCACCTGTCCGCCAGCGAGACCACCCCGGACGCGGCGCTCACCGGTCTGGACGCGGCCCTGCTGATCGCACAGGCGCCCTGGCCCGCCGAGTGGCAGGTGCACGTGCTGGCGACCGAGCGCATCGGCCCCGTGATCAGTCCGCGTGCCGCCGATTTCGCGCGCCTGCGCGAGGCCTCTCCCCGTGCGCTGCTGGAGGTGCCCCTGCTGCACACGCAGTCGCGTCCGCAGGCGTGGGCGGACTGGGCTTCGCGCAACGGCGTCGATGCCGCCGCACTGACGCTCGGCACCGGGTTCGATCACCTCTACTACCTGCTGGAAGCCGCGCAGGCCGGGCTCGGCGTCGCCATCGCGCCGGAACCGCTGGTGGCCGAAGACCTGGCGGCCGGACGCCTGGTCGCGCCGTGGGGCTTCGTCGAAACGGAAGCGAAGTGGGTGCTGGTGGAACGAAAGCGCGCGGGCGATCCGCGCGTGCTTCGCCTGGCGCAGTGGCTCCGGGAGGCACTGGCGACGTGATCGGCGTCGTCCTGCGTCGCGACGTTCAGTCGGCAGCTGCGTCCGCGCGCCGCACTTCCTCGACGAACCGCCGCATCTTCACCGCATCTTTTTCGCCCGGCGCGGACTCGATGCCGCTGGACACGTCCACGCCCCACGGCTGCACGGCGCGGATGGCGTCGAACACGTTGTCGGGACCGATGCCACCGGCAAGCAGCAGGGGTCGATCGATGCCATGCGGAACGCGCGACCAGTCGAACGTGCGCCCGGTGCCGCCGCTGCCGCCGCGTGCATGGCTGTCGAGCAGGAACCCGGATGCATGCGGGTGGTGCGCGAAACGCGCCGCCACCGGCTCGTCATCCGTTCCGCCCATCGCCACGGCCTTGAGAAACGGCAGGCCGAAGCCACGGCAGTAGGCATCGTCCTCGTCGCCGTGGAACTGCAACAGCGTCGGGCGCACCCGCGCGACCACCTCGCGCACGAGCTCGGCCGGGCTGTCCATCATCAGCGCCACGACATCGACGAACGGCATCGCGTGCGCGCGCAACGCGGCGGCCTGCTCGATGTCCAGTCGGCGCGGACTCTTCGAGGCGAACACGAAGCCCACCGCGTCCACGCCCAGTTCGCCGGCGAGCGCCACATCCTGCGCGCGGGTCATGCCGCAGAACTTGATGCGGGTACGCAGCGGCGCGTTCACAGCGTGACCTCCTCGGGCAGGTTCCATTCCGCCGGATAGCGCGGGCCGAGGAACATCAATCCCGTCGGCGGTGCGGTCGGGCCGGCGACGGTGCGATCGCGTCCGGCCAGCAGCTCGGCGATCCAGCCTTCCGGCTTCTCGCCGCTGCCCACCATCAGCAGGCTGCCGACGATGTTGCGCACCATGTGGTGCAGGAATGCGTTGGCCTGCACTTCCACTTCGACCACGTCGCCATCGCGCGTGACACGGATGTCCTGCAGCTCGCGCCACGCGTGCGGCGACTGGCAATGCACGGTGCGGAACGCGGAGAACTCGTTCTCGCCCAGCAGCACCTGTGCGGCGCGGTGCATGGCGTCGGCGTCGAGCGGGCGGCGCTCCCAGCTCAGGTACTGGCGGCCCAGCGCGGCACGGACCGGCCGGTTGAGGATGCGATACCGATATCGCCGTGCACGTGCGGAGAAACGCGCGTGGAAGTCCGGCGGCATGGGCCGGCACCAGCGCACCGCGAGCGATGGCGGCAGGCGACTGGTCACGCCCAGCATCCAGCTGCGCGGATCGCGCGGCGCATGGCTGTCGAAATGCACGACCTGGCAGGCCGCGTGTACGCCGGCATCGGTACGGCCGGCGCAGATGGTTTCCACCGGATGCCCGGCGACGAAGGAGATGGCGCTCTCCAACGCCGCCTGCAGGGTTTCCTCGCCTTCGCGCTCGGGCTCGCCGTGCTTGCTCAGGCGCTGCCAGCCGCAGAAGCCGCTGCCGTCGTATTCCACGCCGAGCGCGAAGCGCTGCGAGCGCGGCACGTCCACGACACCCGCGTCGGCGGCGGACGGCTCTTCCGTCACGGTTACTCCAGGTCTTGCAGCATCCGCGACGCCTGCTGGCGTGCGGCCAGGTCGCCGTTGATCACCACTTCGCTGAGCAACTGGCGGGCGCTGTCATGGTCACCCAGGTCGAGGTAGGCGCGCGCGAGTTCCAGGCGCTCCTGGCCCGGCTGCATCGCCAGGCTGGGTTCGACATGGCCGCGGCGCCCGTTGCTGGCATCGACATGCCACGCCGGAGCGATCGGCGCCGCAGGTGCGGCCGGGGCCGGGCGTGCGGGCGCCGGACGGGCATTCGCGCGCGCAGGCTGCGGCGTCAACTCGAAGGCGGGCTCGGACGCTTCGCTCGCTTCCGCCACTTCGGCGGTCGCGGGTTCGCTGGGCTGCGCGTCGACGGCCGGTTCGACCTTCTCGTCGTCGATTTTCAGGAAGGCATCCATGATGGACGGCCGGGTGGCCGCAGGCTGGGTCGGTGCGCGGAACACCGGCTTGGCGGGGCGACGACGCAACCACCAGCCGCCGACCAGCGCCAGCAACAGCGCGCCACCGCCGATGATCCACGGCAACGCGGAACCACCGGTCTCGCTCGACGCCGCCTGCTTGTTGGCCTGCGCCAGGCGCTGCTGCGCGGCGGCCAGCTCGCTGTCCTTCATCGACATCAACTGCTGCTGCTTCTGCTGCAACTGTTCGAGGTCGGCGATGCGGCTCTTGAGTTCCTTCACCTCGGCCTCGCGGGCCGCGATGGTTTCCTGGTTCTGTTGCAGTTCCTGTCGAAGCATCTCGCCCTCACCACCGGCGTCGATGCCGGACTGCGTTCCCGCCTGCGTGGCGCGGCTGGCGCCAGGCGGGACGATTTCCAGACGCGCATCCGGTGCGGCCGAAGCCGTGCCGGCACTCGCGGTCGAAGCTGCGGCCGTCGCGCCACCGGCCGGAGCGCCGGAAGTGGCGGCCACCGCCCCACCCTCCAGCGCCGGCTGCGGCACCGCACGGCGCGCATCGCGCCATTGCTGGATCTGGCTGGCGACCAGGCGCCGTGCCTGTCCGGCATCCACGCTGGCCAGCTGGTCGCCGACGGGCACGTCGAGCACGGCGCCGGCCTTGAGGCGGTTGATGTTGCCGCCGATGAAGGCATCGGGATTGGCACGCAGCAGCGCGATCATGGCCTGGTCGAGGGTGAAGCCCTCGCCCTGCATGCGACCGGCGATTTCCGACAGCGTGTCGCCGCGCTTGACCGCGTACTGATCCGACAGCGCCTGTCCTGCCTGCGGCACGGGTGCGCGCGGCGGTGTGGCGACGGCGACCTGCGCCGGCGGCTCGGGCTGCGGCGTGGCCGGGATGGCGTTGTCGGCGTCGGCGCTTTCCTCACGCGCCAGCGCCTCGGCCACCGCTTCCTCGGCCGGCGTTTCCGGCGCGGGCGCTTCGGCGGCGATCGGCGTCGCGGCTTCGGGCTCGCGTTCGATCGTGTTGGGTTCGGAGACGACCGTCTCCTCGATGGCCGGCTGCAACGGCGCCGACACCGTGCGCGGGGCGTCGACCAGCGCGGCGTATTCGCGCACCAGGCGGCCCTGACCCCAGTCCACCGAGACCAGGAAGGTCAGCAGCGGCTCGCTGACGGGTTGTTCGGTGGTGACGCGGATGACCGGGTTGCCGCGGGAATCCAGCGCGGAGGTGAACTGCAACTGCGCCACCACGCCCATCGGCGGCTGCAGGCCCACGCGGGCGAAGACCAGCGGCGAGGCGAGCTCGGCCTGCAGGTTCTCCAGCTCCGCAGGGTCGCTGGAAACGATGGGGATCTCGGCCAGGAAAGGCTGGCCCAGGCGCGATTTGACCTCGATCTGGCCCAGGCCCAGCGCCGAGGCGGCGCCACTGGCCAACGCCATCGCCAACGCCAGCGCGGTGCGCGCGTAGCGTCTGGCGGAGCTTTGTCTGACAAGCTGTTGTTTCACTTCGGATCCCGTGCCCGTCCCCGGGGCGCGACTCTATCTGTCGCGGGGGCTTCGGGCAATTGAATCCGCCGCCGAATGCGACTGCGGCGGCGGATTCGGGGTTGCGGCCGGGTCAGCCGCGTTCGGCCAGGACCAGCTCGGCCAGCTGCACCGCGTTCAGCGCGGCGCCCTTGCGGATGTTGTCCGACACGATCCACAGGTTGACCGCCCGCGGGTGCGAGTAGTCGTCGCGGATGCGGCCCACGTAGACCGGGTCATTGCCGGAGGCGTGGGTGACCGGCGTCGGGTAGCCACCCGCCTTCGGTTCGTCCACCACTTCCACGCCCGGCGCCGTGAGCAGCATCTCGCGCACCTGCGCGGCGCTGATCTTCTCGCGCGTTTCCACGTTCACCGCCTCGGAGTGGCCGTAGAACACCGGCACGCGCACCGCGGTGGGGTTCACCTGGATGCTCTCGTCGCCGAGGATCTTGCGGGTCTCCCACACCAGCTTCATCTCTTCCTTGGTGTAGCCGTTGTCCTGGAAGTCGTCGATGTGCGGGATCAGGTTGAACGCGATCTGCACCGGAAACCGCTCCGGGTTCGGCTCCTGGAAGCTGAGCAGCGCGGCGGTCTGGCGGCCCAGTTCCTCCAGCGCCGAGCGGCCACCGCCGGACACCGACTGGTAGGTCGCCACGTTGATGCGCTCGATACCGGCCTTGCGGTGGATAGGCGCCAGCGCGACCAGCATCTGCATGGTCGAGCAGTTCGGGTTGGCGATGATCCCGCGCGGGCGGTTCTTCACCTGTTCCGGGTTCACCTCCGACACCACCAGCGGCACGTCCGCGTCGTAGCGGAAGGCCGAGGAGTTGTCGATCACCACCGCGCCGGCCGCGGCGAACTTCGGCGCGTATTCCTTCGACACGCTGCCGCCAGCCGAGAACAACGCGATGTCGATGCCGCTCGGGTCGAACGTCGCCAGGTCCTCCACCACGATTTTTTTCGCGCCGAACTCGACTTTCTCGCCGGCCGAGCGCGAGCTCGCCAGCAGGTGCAAGTTGCCAATGGGGAATTTCCGTTCGGCGAGGATGCGCAGCATCGCTTCGCCCACGGCGCCGGTCGCACCGACGATGGCCACGTTGCAGGAGTTCTTGGCGTTCATTGTTTCCTTCTTCGAGGTTGGAGGAGTACCGCTGGAGCGACCGCCGGACCCATTCCGGCGGGTGTTGCGAAAGACGTCGACGTCAGCCCGGCCCTGCGGCGCCGGCATTGCGGCGGCGCAGGTCCTCGACGGCGTCCGGAGACAGCCACAGTACCGTATCCAGGTACGTCCGGATCATCGCCAGCACCGCCTCGCGCGGGCCCTGGCGCCACTGCGCCGATCCGTAGAAGGCATCCTGCCGCGCGTTGAGGTCGGCGAGGTCGTCGTAGGCACGGATCAGGAAGTAGGCATCGTCCTGGTGCGGCGACGGACCGTGGGCGACCACGTCGTGATGACAGTCGCGCAGCATCGGCATGGCCTGCTCGATGAACGCGCGGTGGAACGGCGTGCGCATGCCGGGCTGGAGCTGGTACGAACGGATCTGGACGAGACGCTGCATGGCGGGATTTTCCGGGGCGGTGGAATCGCGCGGACCGGATTATCCGGCACGCGCGCGGCGACGCGGTCAGGCGCCGCGTTTGAGCCCCGGTTTTCCTGCAGCCGCCAGCGCATCGGCGTTCACCGGCGTGGGCGGATGCCCCGCCTGCGGGCCGCGGCCGAGCGCGGCAATCAGATTGTCCACGGCCAACGAGACCATCGCCCGGCGCGTGGCCAGGCTGCCGCTGGCGATGTGCGGGGTCAGCACCACGTTGCGCAGCGCAAGCAGGCGCGGATTCACCGCGGGCTCGCCCTCGTAGACGTCCAGGCCTGCCGCGGCGAGGCGACCGCCCGCCAGCGCATCGGCCAGCGCGTCCTCGTCGACGATGCCACCGCGTGCGATGTTGGTCAGCGTGGCGGTGGGCTTCATCTTCGCCAGTGCGCCGGCGTCGATCAGGTGATGCACCGCGCGCGAGTACGGCAACACCAGCACCAGGTGGTCGGCGCTGGTCAGCAGCGTGTCGAAATCGACGTACTCGGCATGGCACTCGCGCTCGATTTCCGCCGGCAGCGGCGAGCGGTTGTGGTAGCGCACGCGCATGCCGAAGCCGGCCGCGCGTCGCGCGATGCCCTGCCCGATCCGCCCCATGCCCAGAATGCCCAGCGTGCTGGCGTGCAGGTCCACGCCCAGCATCGTCTCGAAGCTCCACTGTCGCCACTGGCCATCGCGCAGCCAGCGCTCGGCTTCGGTGATGCGGCGCGCGGCAGCCATCATCAGCGCGAAGCCGAAATCGGCCGTGGTCTCGGTGAGCAGGTCCGGCGTGTTGGTGACGACGATGCCCGCGGCCGTCAGCGCCGGCACGTCGAGATTGTTGTAGCCCACGCCGACGTTGGCGATGGCGCGCAGGCGCGGCGCGTTGGCCACTTCGGCCGCGCCGATCGGGTCGTTGAGCGTGACCAGCGCACCGACACTGGACGACAACGCGGTCGCGATCTCCGCGGGCGGATGCTTGCCGACCTGCGTCGTTTCCACCACGTCGAAGTCTTCGCGCAGCCGTCCGACGATGTCGCCGAACAGCGGTTGCGAGACCCAGACGCGCGGACGGACCTCAGCCATCGATCTGCCCTGGGACCCGTGGCGTCACCTCGCCCACGTCGCCGCACTGCGCGCGGTGTCGCAGCGCCTGGTCCATCAGCACCAGCGCGACCATCGCTTCGCAGATCGGCGTGGCGCGGATGCCGACGCACGGGTCGTGGCGGCCGGTGGTGACGACTTCGGCGACGTTGCCGTCGGTGTCGAGGCTGTCGATCGGCAGCCGCAGGCTGGAGGTCGGCTTGAAGGCCACCGAGCAGCGCAGCGGCTGTCCCGTACTGATGCCGCCCAGGATGCCGCCGGCATGGTTGCTGGCGAAGCCCTGCGGCGTGAGCTGGTCGCGGTGCTCGCTGCCCTTCTGCGGCACCACGCCGAAGCCGTCGCCGATCTCCACGCCTTTCACCGCGTTGATGCTCATCAGCGCCGCGGCGAGTTCACCGTCGAGCTTTCCGTAGATCGGCTCGCCCCAGCCCGGCGGCAGGCCGGTGGCGATCACGTCCACGCGCGCGCCGACCGAATCGCCGGACTTGCGCAGCGCGTCCATGTACAGCTCCAGCTCCGTCACCTGGCGGGTGTCGGGCCAGAAGAACGGGTTGTCTTCAACGGCAGCCAGGTCGAAGCCGTGCGGCACGATCTCGCCGATCTGCGACAGCCAGCCCTGCACGCGCACGCCGAAGCGGTCGGCCAGCCATTTCTTCGCGATCACACCGGCGGCCACGCGCATGGTCGTCTCTCGCGCGGAGGAGCGCCCACCGCCGCGCGGGTCGCGGATGCCGTACTTCTGCCAGTAGGTGTAGTCCGCGTGGCCCGGGCGGAACTGCTCGGCGATCTTCGCGTAATCCTTGCTGCGCTGGTCGGTGTTGCGGATCAGCAGCGCGATGGGCGTGCCGGTGGTGACGCCCTCGTACACGCCGCTGAGGATCTCGACCTCGTCGGCCTCGTGGCGCTGCGAGGTATGGCGCGTGCGGCCGGTGGCGCGTCGTTCCAGGTCGTGGCGGAAATCGTCCGGCGCGATGGCGATGCCCGGCGGACAGCCGTCGATCACGCAGCCGATGGCCGGCCCGTGGCTTTCGCCGAAGGTGGTCACCGAGAGGAGTTTGCCGAAGGTATTGCTGGACACGGGCCCAACCTGCGTCGCGGAAAGCGCCAACTTTAGCAATCGGATTTGGTTGCTGCTGGAACCTCCCCTCGCGAAGCCGCGCTTCGCCTACCAGCCCGGATCGCGTCGGGGCACCATCGCGTTGAGCGCGGCCAGCAACACCTGCGGCTCATGCAGCGACAACAGCAGGTGCGGGCCGTCGCGTTCGGGCAGCCAAAGCACGCGCCGGCGCTCTGTCAGCAGGTAGAAGCCCTTGCCCCACTGGCGCGTGTGGAACCAGCCGGTCTGGTAGCCGGGCAGTGAAGCGCCGAGTGTCTTGCGGCCGGGCAGCAGTTCCGCCTGCCGCTCCAGGTCAAGGATGCGCGCACGAGCGAGTTCGATGGCGGCGACCGGGATGCGTCGTGTGTTGAGCCCGGCGCGGACCACCAGCATGTCCGATTCGATCGCGACCGACCGTCGCCATTGCAGCAGGCATAGCACGACCAGTGCGAACGCCGCGCCGGCAGTGGCCACCCACGAAGCAGGAGCGAACACACTGCCATGCCCGGACTGCGTCAGTACAAACGACAGGCCCGAGGCCACGAGTGCGGCGGCGAAGACGGCCACGATCTTCCACGTTGCCGATGGCGGCGCGACGACGGCATAGCGGTGGTTGTTGGCTCGCTGTTCGGCCATAGCGACGGTCCTTTGATTCCCCGTCGCGATTGTGGCCCCCGGTGATGGTGGATGGCCGGAGGAAGGTGCCGTTCTGCGAAGCGCTTGGCCCGCGCGTGATGATCGCCATCACGGTCCGGTTCATTGCATCTTCTGCGACGCGATTCGCGCCACCGCTTGATCGAGGAGTGGCGGCCGCCCTCAGGGCCGCGCGTCCGCCAGCGCCTTGATCTTCGCGTGGTGTTCGACCAGGTCTGCCCGCTCGACCACGAAGATGCCCATCTGCCCGACCTTGAACTCCACCCATGCCATCGGCAGCTCGGGCAGAAGTTCGACCAGCGCGTTCTCGGCCTCGCCGACTTCGCAGATCAGCAGGCCGTGCTCGCTCAGGTGGTCCGGTGCGTCGCGCAGGATCTTCAGCGCCAGGTCCAGCCCATCGTCGCCGGCACGCAGGCCGAGTTCGGGCTCGTACGAGTATTCCTTCGGCAGCGCGTCGGTCTCGTCGTTGGTGACGTACGGCGGGTTGGTGACGATGAGGTCGTACACCTCGCCCTGCAACTGGTTGAACAGGTCCGACTTGCGCAGCGTGATGTTGCCCGCGTGCAGGCGTTCCTTGTTTTCCTTCGCCAGCGACAGTGCCTCGTCGTTGATGTCCACGCCGTCCACCTGCCAGTGCGGGTGGTAGTGCGCGGTGGCGATGGCGATGCAGCCCGAACCTGTGCACAGGTCGAGCACGCGCTCGACATCGCGCCCACCCAGCCAGGGCTCGAAGCCGGTGGTGATCAGCTCGGCGATCGGCGAACGGGGCACCAGTGCGCGTCGGTCGCTCTTGAAGCTCAGGCCGGCGAACCAGGCCTCGCCCGTCAGGTACGCCGCCGGGATGCGCTCGGCGATGCGGCGCTCGAACAGCGCCAGCACTTTCGTCTTCTCATCGGCGGTGACACGCGAGTTGCCGTACACCGGGCTGAGGTCGTGCGGCAGGTGCAGCGCGTGCAGGACCAGCTGGGTGGCTTCGTCCAGCGCGTTGTCGTAGCTGTGACCGAAGGTCAGGCCGGCCTCGTTGAAGCGGCTGCCGCCGAAGCGGATCAGGTCGATGATCGAGACCTGCTCGAACTGGGCGGTCTGGAGGGGCGCGGAGCCGGTCATGGCGGGGCCTGGCGGGGGACGGCGATGGGGTCGGTGATTATACGGGGCCCGGCCCGGTATCATGCCGGCTCGCATTCCAGGGCCGGCCCGCACACGCCATGTTCAACCGCACCACGGTCACCATTCTGATCGCCGCACTGGCCGCGGCCCTGGGCCTGCTGGCCGCGCACCGCTTCTTCACGCCGGCCGTCCCGTCCTCGCTGCCGGCCACGCAGGCGGTGCGGTTGTTCTCGCCGCCGCGCGAGCTGCCCGCCTACAGCCTTCGCCAGTCCGACGGCACCGCGCTGATCCCGGGCGAACTCAAGGGCCACTGGACGCTGGTGTTCCTGGGTTTCACGCACTGCCCCGACGTCTGCCCGACCACGCTGGCCGACATGGCCAAGGCGCAGAAGCAGTGGGCCGCGCTGCCGGAATCCACGCGGCCGCGCCTGCTGTTCGTGTCGGTGGACCCCGAGCGCGATACGCCCGATCGCATCGGCGAGTACGCGCACGCCTTCCACCGCGACACGCTGGCGGCGACCGCCGACGTGCCGGCGCTGGAGTCCTTCGCCAAGTCGCTGAGCATGGTCTTCGCCAAGGTGCCGCCACCGGAAGGCATCCCCGCCGACCAGTACTCGATGGACCACAGCGCCTCGATGGCGGTGCTCGACCCGCAGGGCCGCATGGCCGGCATCGTGCAGCCGCCGTTCGATCCGCGCGCCATCGCCGCCGACATGATCGTGTTGACGCAGGCGTCGCCGAAGCGCCCCTAGTCTCGACTCCGCCGCGGCGCCCTGCGCGCTGTGCCTTCTTCCGCGCCGCGCGACGGCCGCCTGCCGCCGCGCAGGAACGACGAACGAATCCATCCGAATGAGCCTGGTCACCGCCCTCACCTACGTCCTGCCGCACCGCCTGCTGTCGTCGATGGCGCGCTCGCTTGCGTATTCCGACAACCCGCGCCTCAAGCAGTGGCTGATCGACACGGTGACGCGCCGCTTCGGCGTGAACCTGGGCGAAGCCGCGCAGCCGGACCCGACGGCATACCCCACGTTCAATGCCTTCTTCACGCGCGCACTTAAGCCCGGCGCGCGTGTTCCCGACGCCGATCCGCGCTCATTCCTGATGCCGGCCGACGGACACATCAGCCAGTGCGGCCCGATCGACAACGGTCGCATCTTCCAGGCCAAGGGCCAGTCGTTCACCGCCGCGGAACTGCTGGGCGATGAGGCATCGGCCGAGCCGTTCCGCAACGGCCTGTTCGCCACGGTCTACCTCTCGCCGAAGGACTATCACCGCGTGCACATGCCGTGGACCGGCACGCTGCGCGAAACCGTGCATGTGCCCGGCCGGCTTTTCAGCGTCGGTACGGCCGCAGTGGCGAACGTGCCGCGCCTGTTCGCGCGCAACGAACGCCTGGTGTGCCACTTCGACACCGACTTCGGCCCGATGGCCTGCGTGATGGTCGGCGCGCTGCTGGTCTCCGGTGTGGAAACCGTGTGGAGCGGCGAGGAAATCCCCGACTACGGCGACCGCATCAACCGCAAGGACTACCGCGGCCAGGGCATCACGCTGGAGCGCTTCGACGAGATGGCGCGCTTCAACTACGGCTCCACTGTCATCGTGCTGCTGCCGCCGGGCGTGGCTGCGCTGGAACCCGCGCTGGGTGCGGAATCGCCGGTGCGGCTGGGCCAGAAGCTGGCCACGCGCACCGCCTGATCCCTGCGTGGCCCGGGTGAGCGCAGCGCACCCGGGGTCACGTGCTCACGAGGTCACCGGCTCACGACTCGGGTGCGCTTCGCTTGCCGTGGCCACGGGCACCGAGCGCGCGATCAGCCACTGCGCCAGCCAGTAGCTCGCCAGCACCGCGGCGGAGGCCGCCGCGAACGGTGCGACGAAACGATCCCACGCCAGCAGCGCATCCGACAGGACGAAGAAGGCGCCGCCCCAGGCGGCACTCGCGCTGGCAGCGTCGTGTTGACGCCACCACACGGCCAGCGCCTGCGCGGCCATCGCCGCGAGCACCATCACGTACACCACCACCGGCGGACGCAGTTCGCCCGGCAATCCGGGCCAGAGCTGGCTCAATACCGCACCGGCAACCAGCGCGTACACCGCGAACGGCCATGCCGCGGCGAACCAGCGCCCGCGCTGCCGCAACGCCAGCAGGTAGGCGATGTGCGCCAGCAGGAAGCTGGCCAGTCCCGGCACGAAGGCGTCCATCGGCAACATCAGGAACACATCGCCCAGCGTCGAC
The DNA here is from genome assembly GCF_030053425.1 of Lysobacter stagni. NCBI lineage: Bacteria > Pseudomonadati > Pseudomonadota > Gammaproteobacteria > Lysobacterales > Lysobacteraceae > Lysobacter > Lysobacter stagni. Next base: position 3,335,583 of record NZ_JASGBI010000001.1, read on the forward strand.
AGCAGCAGGCCGGCGATCAGCCAGACGCGGTAACGCGGCAGCGAGGTCGATGCGCGCCACGCGATGGACGCGATCAGCAGGGTGGTCAACGGCTTGCACACCCAGTGCAGCCAGGGCATGTGCGATGCATACGCACCCGCGATGGCGAGCAGCGCGCTGACCGCGATGGCACCGCGCAGCGCGGGCGACGTCATGCCCGTCACAGCGCCAGTCGCCGCTGCCACTGCAACCCCACGCGGATGCGCTTGCCCCAGTCGCCGTCCCATTCCACCGGAAGGCCCGCCGCGGACATCGCAGCGACGATGCTGCGCGCAACCGACTTCGCCGCCGTCTCGTCCTCCTCGACCGCGCCGTAATTGAGGTACAAGCCGTGGCCGTCGATGGCGCTTTCCGTGTCCTGCATGTGGAAGAAGGCGTAACCCTGCACGGCACCGCCGCGCTCGCGGGTGGCGCGCATCTCCTCGCCGATCTCGGCGACGCCGCAGGTACCGCAGCAGGTGAAGTTCTGCCGGCACACCACGCCCTGCGATTCCAGTGTCGCGAACGCCTGCTCCAGGCGGTCGTGGTCGGTCAGTGCGGGCCATGCGGCGCTATCGGTGCGATAGGCCGAGATCTCGTCCTCCAGGATGCGCTGCGCGTGGGTGCGCAACAGCGCCTCCCCGTGCGGTTGTGCGTCGACGACTTCCAGTGCGCCCTCGACGATCGCGTCCGGCGCCACGTAGCCGCCGCGCAGGTCGCGCACGATGTAGTCGCGAAGCTCGTTCACCAGTTCGTCGAACGCCTGCGCGTCCGCCGGTGCCACGCCATTACCGCGCCGGAAGAGTCCGGCGAACCAGTTCCAGGCCATGCCAACCCCCTGTCGTCCCCTTCGACCGGCGTAGCTTCCTCCGTCCGGGGGCTGTACTCAACCTTCCGGTGCCGGAGCGGGGGTCGCCGGTCGGGTGCACCCTTCGGGAACGTCCTCGTTGGCCGATCGCACGCCATCGGGTGGCGAGCACGGAACGCGCTCCAGGACGACCCCGTCGATGGTGCCGCGCACCCCGCACGACTCGGGAATGCACCCGGGCCCGGGGTACGAGGTGGTGATCGAGCCGCCGTGGAACTCCAGCACGAGCGGGCACTGCGGCTGACCGGAGCTGGTGGCGACCAGGCGCGTCCCTTCGCGTCGACCGGTGCCATGGAACGAGCACGAATGTCCGTTCGTCCAGACCGTCTCCAGGCCGACGTCGTACCCGCTGCCGATCGCCGGGCGGAGCACCAGCTCGTCGCGCAGCCGGATGCAGTCGCCCCAGCCGCTTTCGGTGGCGGCGGTGCGGAAGCAGATGTCCTTGGGCGCCGATACGTAGATTTCGGCCTGCGCCGCCCGCGGCGGTGCGGCCGGCAACGGCGCCGCGGTCACGGAGAGCACGGCCAGCAGGACGCCGACCGTGCGCGGGTTCATCCCTCGCAGCCCTTGAGCTTGAGCTTCTGTCCCGGCTTGATGGAGTAGCGCGGCGCCTTGAGCTTGTTGGCGCGGGCCAGGTCGCCGGTATCGCACTGGAACTTCTGCGCGATGGCGGTGAGCGTCTCGCCGCGCTTGACGGTGTAGGACGTCGGCCGCGACGGCTTCGCGCGCGCCTTGGGCGCACTCGGGGCCGGTGCGCCCGCCGAGCCCGTGCCGGCGCTCTCGGCCTCGTACACGGCGTCGTCCGACGGCAGCGGCGTCACCGGGCCGGTGCGCACGATCGCGGAACTGGCATCGCTGATCACCAGCGTATGCGCCAGGTCGGCGCGCTGGCCCTGCACGCAGTAGCGGCCATACAGGCCGACGATCTTCGTGGTCGCGTTGAGCGTCGTGCCGGTCGGCAGGTAGCGGTCGGCCTCGTAACGCGGGTTGAGGTTGCGCAGCGCGCGCATGAACCCCTCGCGCGTGCCGCCGTTGCCCAGGCAGATGGTCAGTTCGTAGATCGAACTGGGCTTGGACAGGCGCAGCATCGCCGGGTGCGCATCGACCTTCGGCAGGGTCAGGCCGTATTCCTTCGGATGCAGGAACAGCCATGCCGCGGCGATCACCATCGGCACGTAGTCGCGGGTTTCGGCCGGGAACTGGTTGTAGACCGACTCGTCCCAGAAGTTGCGGCCGCCCGTGCTGCCGTACACCCGCTGTGCACGGCCCTCGCCGCCGTTGTAGGCCGCCAGCGACAGCTCGATGCTGCGGTTGAGCTGGCCCAGGCGCTCGTTGAAGTACTCCGCCGCGGCCTGCGCGGAAGCACGCGCGTCGTAGCGCGTGTCGAAGCCGGTGCCGTCCTCGCCCAGGCCGAAACGACGACCGGTGCTGTACATGAACTGCATCGGCCCGGCCGCGCCGGCACGGGAGGTGGAATGCACGCGCCCGTTGGATTCCTTCGCCATCACGCCGAACAGCAACGCTTCGGGCAGGCCGGCGCGCTGGAACTGCGGCCACATCAGCTGGCGCATGTACTGGTAGTTCTCGAAGCTGTCGATCAGCGCCGGGCGCATGTCGGTCAGCCAGCGGCGGATGCCGGCCTGCACGGCCGGGTTGTACTGCACCATCTTCACGAACTGCTGGCCGTCGGCGCTGAGCAGCGCGGCGGCGCGCGCGGCCTCGGGCACGTCGGCGGTGACGCTGCCGGGGCCTTCGTCGTCGTTGTCCTCGGGCACTTCGTCGCCGGCGGCCACATCGGCGTTCTGCTTCAGCAGGCGCTTGTAGGCGGTGAGCATGGTCGTGGGCGAACAGCCCTTCTGCTTCACGCAGGCGGCCATCACGTCCTCCATGTCCTCCAGCGACGCATCGACCTCGGTGCGTCCGGCCGGGTCCGCGTTGGCGATGGCGACCAGCCCCTGGCGATAGCGCGTCTCCGCCGCCTGCATGCGCTGGTTGAGGGCATCGACCGCGGCCTGGTCACGCTTGGAAAGGGCATGGGCATCGGGCGCGAAAACGACAGCCAGGCCGAGCGCCAGCAGCGCAACGGAAGAACGGGCAAGTACAGGCATGGACGGCAACGGACAGCGGGGGCAGCCGGCAGGTTAGCCGCGTGCTTCGAGCCGCGGCAAGCCTTGTCGCCGTGAAGTCGCATGAACGGGGCTGCCATCACAATGCGATCAACCCCTTCGCCCGGAAATGCAAGAAAACCTCCTTCCGATGCGCCACCGGCCACGCTTCCGCTGCGGCGCGGCGCTCGTCCACAATCGCCGCACCTCCCCCTGGAGTCCGCCATGGACCCGATCCTGATCGGCAAAGCCGTCACCACGCCCACCTCGCTGCCCGACACGCAGGGGCACGTCTTCCTGCTGCCCCGGTTCGGCAACCGCCACGGGCTGGTCGCCGGCGCCACGGGCACCGGCAAGACGGTGACGCTGATGACACTGGCCGAAGGCTTCTCGCGGCTGGGCGTGCCGGTCTTCCTGGCCGACGTGAAGGGCGACGTCGCGGGACTTGCGGTGGCGGGGACGCCGAACGACAAGTTGCAGGCGCGCGCGGCGGAGATCGGCATGGACGGCTACGCGCACGAAGCCAACCCGGTCGTGTTCTGGGACCTCTTCGGCAAGCTCGGCCATCCCGTGCGCACGACGGTGAGCGAGATGGGCCCGACGCTGCTCTCGCGCGTGCTCGAACTCAACGACACGCAGTCCGGCGTGCTCGACATCGTGTTCAAGCTGGCCGACGATCGCGGCCTGCTGCTGCTCGACCTGGAAGACCTGCGCGCCCTGCTGGGGCTGGTGGCGGACGAGCGCAAGGACATCTCGACCAGCTATGGCCTGGTCAGCGCACAGTCCATCGGCGCCATCCAGCGTTCGCTGTTGCGGCTGGAACAGGAAGGCGGCGAGATGTTCTTCGGCGAGCCGGCGCTGGAACTGTCCGACCTCATGCGCACCACGCCCGACGGCCGCGGCACGGTCAACATCCTCGCGTCCGAACAACTGGTGCTGAAGCCGCGCCTGTATTCCAGCTTCCTGCTGTGGCTGCTGTCGGAACTGTTCGAGACGCTGCCGGAAGTGGGCGACCTGGACAAACCGAAACTGGTGTTCGTCTTCGACGAAGCCCACCTGCTGTTCGACGACGCACCGCCCGCGTTGCAGCAGCGCGTGGAGCAGGTGGTGCGTCTGATCCGCTCCAAGGGCGTGGGCGTGTACTTCTGCTCGCAGTTCCCCGACGACGTGCCCGACGAGATCCTCGGCCAGCTCGGCAACCGCGTGCAGCACGCGCTGCGCGCGTTCACGCCACGCGACCAGAAGGCGGTGAAGACCGCTGCGGAAACGTTCGTGCCCAATCCGGCGCTGGACGTCGCGAAAACCATCTCGCAGCTCGGCACCGGCGAGGCGCTGGTGTCCACCCTGCAGGACAAGGGCGTGCCGATGCCGGTGGAGAAGACGCTGGTCGCGCCACCGCGCTGTCGCATGGGCGCGATCACGGAGGTCGAGCGCGTCCACGTCCGCGGCACCAGTCCGGTCGGCCAGAAGTACGACCAGCGCGTGGACCGCGAATCGGCCGCTGAGATGCTCGCCACGCGCGCCGAGTCCGCCGCGCAGCAGGCCAAGGCGCCGCCGGCCCGCACGCGCGAACAGGATGAAGCGCAGGACAGCGGCTTCAGTCAGTCCGTGAAGGACGCGGTGTTCGGCACGAAACGGCGCCAGGGCATGGTGGAAACCATGGCCAAGCAGACCGCGCGCACGGTGGGCAACCGCATCGGCCAGCAGATCGTGCGTGGACTGCTTGGCAGCATTTTCGGCGGTAAGCGCTGATCCTGCGCTTCGCGCAGCATCCCGGGGGGCCCTTACCACGGGGGCTATCCTCCGACCCGCAACGCAAGGAGTTCGTCATGCATGAATCCCGTTCGATGTCCGCGACGCTCGCATGTGCTCTGCTGTGTGCACTCTCGCTGTCCGCGTGCAAGCCGAAGGCTCCGGCAGAGACCGCCGCGCCGCCCGTCGAGCCGGCCACGACCACACCCGCTGCCGATGCAGGTCCCGTCGCACAGAGGGCGCCGTTCGACGTGAAGGCCTTCGCCGGCACTTTCACCGGCACCCTGCCCTGTGCCGATTGCCCCGGCATCGACACGCGCATCGTCCTTGCAACGGACGGCACGTACACGATCACCGAGAGCTACCAGGAGCGGACCGCACCCGAGCTCCATGGCGACGGCACCTGGACGGTCGAGGAGAACGACCAGCGACTGCGCCTGGATCCCAACAGCAAGGACGAACGCGACCGCCTGTTCGCGATCCTGTCGCAGGACGAGATCCGCCAGCTGGACCTGGAAGGCAAGGCCATCGAAAGCAGCCTGCCGTACAACCTCAAGCGCGCCACGCCGTGACGCGCGCGGTGCGTCGATGATTGCGCTTCGCACCGGATACGCCACGATGTGCGGCACGCATTAACGGAGCACCGCATGGGTCGCTGGCGACCACCGCCTGAAAAGAGCACCGCGCTGATCACGCGCGCAGGCCACGACCGGCTCAAGTCCGAGCTGGACGACCTGTGGCGCGTGCAGCGCCCGGAAGTGGTCAAGGCCCTGGCCGCCGCCGCGGCCGAGGGCGATCGCTCGGAGAATGCCGAGTACACCTACCGCAAGAAGCAGCTGGGCGAGATCGACCGGCGCGTGCGCTACCTCAGCAAGCGCGTGCCGGCCCTGCGCGTGGTGGACACCGTGCCCAGCGATCCCGAAGCGGTGTTCTTCGGCGCGCGTGTCGAGATCGAGGACATCACCAGCGGCGAAACCCAGCGCTACCGCATCGTCGGTCCCGATGAGACCGATGCGAAGGCCGGCTGGATCAGCATCGACTCGCCGCTGGCGCGGGCGATGCTGAAAAAGCGCCTGGACGACGAGTTCGAGGCCATGCTGCCGGGAGGCGCCGCACGTTTCGTGATCGTCGACGTCGCCTATGACGATGCAGCCTGATCCCATCGCACTGCGTCCCGCGATGCCTGGCGACGCGGCCGCAATCAGCGTGCTGGTGCGGGGCCTTGCACGGCGCTGGATCGTGCCGGACTGCAGTGAGGAAGGCGCCGCCGCGCTGCTGGAGTCGATGTCCGAGGAGAAAACACGTGAGCGGTTGCAGGAAGGCTACCGCTACGTCGTCGCCGAACGCGGCGATCGCATCGTCGGTGTGGCCGCACTGCGCCTGCCTTCCCACCTGTACCACCTGTTCGTTGCCGAAGAGGCACAGCGCCTGGGCGTGGCGCGACGCCTGTGGGAATCGGTGCGCGAGCACGCCGACCCGGCCGCGCCGGTCACCGTGAACGCCTCGCGTCACGCGCGGGCGGTGTACGACCGGTTCGGATTCGTCGAAGTGCAGCCCGAGCAGCTCGACCGCGGCATCCTGCGCACCCCGATGATCTGGCACTGGCGCTGACGGCAACCCGCACGCGGCTGGTGTAGCGTGGCCGCAACGCGTATCGACGGAGCCGACGTGGACAACCAGGCGCAGGGGCTGCTCACCGCCATCGCCATCGGCCTGCTGATCGGCGTGGTGCGCGAACGCCATCATCTGGGCGGCGGACCCACCATCGCCGGTGTGCGCACGCACGCGATGGTCGCCATCGCCGCGGCGGTCGCGGCGACACTCGATCCGCTGGTGCTGGTCGCGGTGGTGCTGGCCGTCGGCGTGCTCGCACTCGCGGCGTACCTTCGTACCCGCGACACCGACCCGGGCCTCACCGGCGAGATGGCGCTGCTGGTCACGGCGACACTCGCGGCCTACGCGCACCACAACGCATCCATTGCCGGCGGGCTGGGCGTCATCGCCGCGGCACTGCTGTTCGCCAAACAGCCGCTGCAGCGTTTCGCCCGCGACATCGTCAGCGAACGCGAAGTGCAGGACGGTCTGTTGCTGCTGGCCTCGGCGGTGGTGATCCTGCCGATGCTCCCCGACACACCGGTCGACCCGTGGGGCGTGCTGGTGCCCTCGAAGCTCTGGCGCCTGGTCGTGCTGGTGATGGCGGTGGGCATGCTCGGCCACATCGCCCTGCGCACGGTGGGCGGGCGCTGGGGGTTGCCGGTGGCGGGCTTCTTCTCCGGCTTCGCCTCGTCCACCGCAGCCGTCGCCGGTTTCGGCCAGCGCACGCGCGACGACGCGGCGTTGACGGCATCGGCCGCATCGGCTGCGCTGCTGGCGAACCTCGCCTCGCTGCTGTTGCTGGTGGGCGTGCTGTTCGCGGTGGCCCCCGCGCTGGTGCTAGCCAGCGCATGGCCGCTGACGGCGGCGGCCGTCATGCTTGCACTGGCCGCGGCGATCGGCCTGCGCCGACAGGGCGAATCGCCCGACCTACCACGCGAACCCGAAGCGCGGGCCTTCAAGCTGAGCCACGGCATATTGCTGGCGGTGATCATCGCTGCCGTACTGGTGCTGTCGGCGTGGCTGAAAACGATCTTCGGCGAAGCAGGCGCGGTGGTCACCGCGATGCTGGTCGCCCTGGCCGAACTGCAGGCGGCCGCGGCGAGCATCGGCCAGTTGTCCGCCACCGGCGGACTGAGCCTGCCGCATGCGCAATGGGGCATCGTCGGCCTGCTGGTGTCCAGCACCATCGCCAAGACCGCCCTCGCCTTCGCCAGCGGCAACCGCCGCTACGCACTGCACGTGGGCGCGGGACTGCTGGGAATGGCGCTGGCCGGCGCGGGCGTGACGTGGTGGGTGGTGAGCGTATGACGCGGCCTAACGCGCAACTCACCTGAAGCGCTGTTGCTGTTGCTGTTGCTGTTGCTGTTGTCGTGGATTTTGCGACTTCGGAGCGAGCCGAGCACCGGAGCCGGAAAAGGGCGAAGAGTCGCCCACTGTTTGAGTGCCGCGAAGCGGCGCGAGTTTGGGCGACGACCCTTTTCTGGCGAGGAGCGCAGGGAACCGCCGCGCAGCGGCGGATCGCGGAGGGAGCCAGCGGTTTTGGTTACTTTTGCCAAGACAAAAGTAACCCGCCCGTTTTCGGGCGGAAGCTTTTGCTTTTGCTGTTGCCGTTGTCTTTGCAGTGGTTGCCGTCATTCCCGCGAAGGCGGGGTCTTCTGGGTCGCCGCATGGCGGCACTATCCACGTGCCCGACGTATCACGAGTGTGGCGACTGAAAGTTGGATTCCCGCCTTCGCGGGAATGACAGCAGTGGTCCAGCCTTCGCGGGATGACGGCATTGGTCCAGCCTTCGCGGGAATGACGGCAGTGGTGTCCCGCCGCCGCGGGATGACCCGTCAGGCAGCGACCGCAGCCACGTCCACCACCTCAATCGTCGAACGCAACCTCACCAAACAGATCATGCTCGTCGCTTCCCATGATCTCCACATCGACGAACTCACCCGGCTTGAGCCCGGCCATGAAACCGTTCTGGATCTGAACCAGTCCGTCGATCTCCGGCGCATCCGCCATCGAGCGTGCGATGGCCAGTTCACCGTCAAGCGCGTCGACCAGGCAGCGCTGCGTCGTGCCGACCTTGGCTTCCAGCTTCGCCGCGGAGATGTCCGCCTGGCGCTCCATGAAGCGCGCCAGGCGCTCCTGCTTCACGTCTTCCGGCACGGCGTCCGGCAGCGCGTTGGCCGTGGCGCCGTCCACCGGCGAATAGGCGAACGCACCCACGCGGTCCAGCTGCGCTTCGTCGAGGAAGTCGAGCAGCTCCTCGAACTCGGCTTCCGTTTCGCCCGGGAAACCGACGATGAACGTGGAGCGGATCGCGATGTCCGGTGCGATCGAACGCCAGCGCTGGACGCGTTCCAGCGTCTTGTCGACCGCGCCGGGGCGCTTCATCAGCTTGAGCACGCGCGGGCTGGCGTGCTGGAACGGAATGTCCAGGTACGGCAGCAGCTTCGGCATGCCATTGGCGCCGGTTTCCGCCATCAGCGGAATGATGTCGTCCACGTGCGGATACGGGTAGACGTAGTGCAGACGCGTCCAGATGCCCAGTTCCGACAGGCCTTCGCACAGCGCCTTCATGCGCGTGGCGTACTCGCGGCCGCGCCAGGTGCGCGGGGCGTACTTCACGTCGACGCCGTAGGCGGAGGTGTCCTGCGAGATGACCAGCAGCTCCTTCACGCCGCCCATGGCGAGCTTCTCGGCTTCGCGCAGGACGTCGTCGACGGGACGCGACACGAGGTCGCCACGCATCGACGGAATGATGCAGAAGCTGCAGCGGTGATTGCAGCCTTCGGAGATCTTCAGGTACGCGTAATGCTTCGGCGTGAGCTTGATGCCGGTGTCCGGCACCAGGTCCAGAAAGGGGTCGTGCTTCGGCGGCAGCGCCGCATGCACGGCGGTCATCACGCTGCCGTAGTCCTGCGGGCCGCTGATGGACAGCACTCCCGGATGCGCCTGGCGGATCTGCTCGGGCTTCTTGCCCAGGCAGCCGGTGACGATGACCTTGCCGTTCTCCGCGATCGCCTCGCCGATGGCGTCCAACGACTCGGTCACGGCCGAATCGATGAAACCGCAGGTGTTGACCACCACCACGTCGGCATCGTCGTAGGTCTGGACGATGTCGTACCCCTCCACGCGCAGCTGGGTGAGGATGCGTTCGGAATCGACGAGCGCCTTCGGGCAACCGAGGCTGACGAAACCGACTTTTGGATTGGCAAGGGACATGGAGGGATCGCTGTGGGACGTGAACGCGGAACAGGCGCACCGGCCATCCATCGGGACGGCAATCGGCGCGCGTGAGGGCTGCGGATTATACCGTCGGGGCTAGAATCGACCTGCCCCATCCCCCATTCAAACTGAACAGACCATGGCCCACTGGATCGATCTGGACACTCCGCACGGCCCTGTCCGCGCCTGGCGCGCCGATCCGGGTGGCCCGTCGCACGGCGCGGTGATCGTGCTGCAGGAGATCTTCGGCGCCAATGCGCACATCCGCGCCGTCGCCGAGCGCTTCGCGGCGGCGGGATTCGTCGCCCTGGCACCGGCGCTGTACGACCCCGTCGCACCGGGCCTGGAGCTGGGTTACAGCGAGGCCGACACACAGCGTGGCGTGGCGCTGCGCAACGAACTTGGCTTCGACCGCGCGGTGGACATCGTGTCGTCCGCGTTGGACGAACTGCATCGCGAAGGCCTGCGCGTGGGCGCGGTGGGGTTCTGCTGGGGCGGCAGCGTCGCCTTCCTCGCCAACACCCGCCTGGGACTGCCGGCGGTGTCGTACTACGGCGCACGCACGCTGCCGTTCCTGGATGAAACGCTGCGCGCGCCGATGATGTTCCACTTCGGCCAGACCGATGCCAGCATTCCCGCCGAGGTGGTCGAACAGCATCGCCAGAAGCAGTCCCACGCCACGATTCACGTCTATCCAGACGCGGGACACGCGTTCAACCGCGACGTGGACAACCACGTCCACGACCCGGCCGCGGCGGAACTCGCCTGGGGCCGTACGCTCGATTTCCTCGAGGAGAATCTGCGATGAACCGCGACGCCGCCCACGGCCCCTGGCAGCTGCATCCGCAGCTGGCGCAGGACACGCACCCGGTCGCGCACCTGGGGTTGAGCGAGTTGCGCCTGATGGACGATGCCAACCACCCGTGGCTGATCCTCGTGCCGCGCGCCGCCGAGGCGATCGAACTGATCGACCTGGACGAAGCGCAGCAGACCAAGCTGGTGCAGGAGATCGGCGTCGCGTCGCGCGCGCTGCGCGAGGTGTTCAATCCATACAAGCTCAACGTGGCCGCGCTGGGCAACGTGGTTTCGCAGTTGCACGTGCACGTGATCGCGCGCTTCCAGGACGACATCGCCTGGCCGCGTCCCGTCTGGGGCACGGCCACCGCTCAGCCGTACACGCCCGAAGCCCTCGTCACCCGCATCCGGCAGCTGCAGGACGCGCTGAAGCGGTGACCGCGCGGGACACCTGCGACATCGAACCGCTGGCCGACGACGGTTGGCTGCTGCGCTTCGGCGAGCGCCTGGATCCCGATCTCAACGCACGCGTGCATGCGATGGCGGCGCGCATCCGGGCGCACGGCGCGCCGTGGCTGCGCGACCTGGTGCCCGCGTTCGCCAGCCTGGGCGTGTTCTTCGATCCCGCCTTCGACCCGGCGCGCGTACATGAAACGCTGCAGGCGCTGGCGGACGACGAGGCCGACGCCGGGTCCGCGCACGCGCGCGACGTCCGCACCGTCGAGATCCCGGTGGTCTACGGCGGCGAATCGGGCCCCGACCTCGAGTCGGCCGCCGCCGAACTTGGCCTGTCGTCGCAGCAGCTGGTCGAACGGCATAGCGCTGGCGACTACACGGTGGCGATGATCGGCTTCGCGCCCGGGTTTCCCTACCTCTCGGGCCTGGAGGCACCGCTTGCCCTGCCCAGGCTGGCGACGCCGCGTGCGCGGGTGGCGGCGGGCAGCGTCGCCATCGGTGGCGCGCAGACCGGCATCTACCCGCGCGAGAGCCCGGGCGGTTGGCGCCTGCTGGGCCGCACCAGCCTTCCCCTCTTCGACCCCGCGCTGGATCCGCCCAGCCTCCTGCAGCCGGGCGATCGCGTGCGCTTCGTCGCGGTGGATTCCGCCGAGGCGCCACCGGCACCGACCGTCGCGAAAGGTCCGCGACCTTCCCGCGTAGTGCACGTGATCCGGCCCGGCCTGCTGACCACCGTGCAGGATGCCGGTCGCAGCGGTTGGCGCCATGTGGGCGTGGCGCATGCGGGCGCACTGGATGCGGACACCGCCGCACTGGCCAACCGGCTGGTTGGCAATGCGCCCGACGCTGCCGTTCTGGAGATGACCCTGCGCGGCCCGACGCTGCAGTTCGACACGCCGGTGCGCATCGCGCTGCTCGGCGCAGCGGTGTCGGCGCGATTCGACGGGGCGGCGGTCCCGATGGGGCGTCCGGTCGACCTGCCGGCCGGCACGCTCGAACTGGGTTCGGTGCGTGGCGGCGCGCGGGCGTGGCTCGCGATTGCGGGAGGCATCGCGGTGGCGACAGTGCTCGGCAGTCGCAGCACCGACCTTCGCGGCGGTTTCGGAGGACTGGAGGGACGTGCGCTGACCGCTGGCGACACGCTGCCACTGGGCGATGCGCCCATTCCGAGCGGCGCGTTGCCGCGCGCCCCGGCGTGGTGGATCGATCCGATGCACGACGAATCCCTGCATGCGCCGATCCGCTACCTGCCCTCGGCGCACCCCGCGGCGTCAGCGCTTGCGCGGCGCAAGTGGCAGGTGAGCAACAGCAGCAACCGGCAGGGCCTGCGCCTGCAGGGCGAGGCCTTGCCCGCGCCACCGGCCGACGGCGTGTCCGAGCCGGTCGCGCCCGGCACGATCCAGTTGCCTCCGGACGGGCAGCCCATCCTGCTGCTGGCCGACGCCCAGACCGTGGGCGGCTACCCCAAGCTGGGCCATGTCATCGCCGCCGACCTGCCCCGCCTGGCGCAGTGCATTCCGGGACAGTGGCTGCACTTCGCGCCCTGCGACGCGGCCACCGCTCGTCGACTGGCTTGCGCAGCGCGTGCGCGGCTCGCCAGAATCGCGCTGATGATCGATGCGCGCCCCGCCACGGTCTGAACCTTTCCACTCTCCAGACGGACACACATGAAATCCAACATCGTCGGCGCGCTGGTGCTGGTCGTGATCGGCACCCTGTTCCTGCTCAACAACCTCGGCTACACGGACATGAGCCTGGGCCGCCTGCTCATGACCTGGTGGCCGGCGATCCTGATCGTGGTCGGCCTGGGCATGCTGTTCAAGCGCGGCTGAGGCCGCGCTCCACGGACGCCGTGAACGCGCGCATCGATTTCAACTGCGACCTGGGCGAAGGCTGCGGCGACGATGCGGCCATCCTTCCGCTGGTGAGTTCGGCCAGCATCGCCTGCGGCGGACACGCAGGCGATGAGGAAACGATGCGTGCAACCCTGCGCCTGTGTCGCGCGCACGGCGTCGCCGCCGGCGCGCACCCGTCGTTCGAGGACCGCGAACACTTCGGGCGGCGCGCGTTGACGCTGCCGCCCGACGAGGTCGCGCGCATGGTGCGCGAACAGGTGCTGCGCCTGTCCGCCATCGCGCGCGAGGAAGGCATCCGCCTGGCGCACGTCAAACCGCACGGCGCGCTCTACAACGTCGCCGCCGACGACCACGGCGTCGCGGACGCCATCGCCGCGACCGTCGCACAGATCGACCCTTCACTGGTGTTGTTCGGCCTGTCCGGCTCGGCGCTCACGGACGCGGCTGCCGCGCACGGTCTGCCGGTCGCGCATGAAGTATTCGCCGAACGCGGCTACGACGCGCGCGGCCGTCTGCTGCCGCGCGGCACGCCGGGGGCGGTGATCGAATCGCTGGCCGAAGCCATCGCACAGGTGCGCCGACTGGCCCTGCATGGCGAAGTCGTTGCCCACGGTGGGCGCGTGGTGCCACTGCGCGCCGACACGCTGTGCCTGCATGGCGACCGCCCCGACGCGGCCGCATTCGCGCGTGCGGTGCGCGAGGCGTTGCTGGCCGACGGCGTCGCCATCGCAGCGGTGACCGCGGCATGAGCGATCCCATGAACTACTGGCCGCTGCTCGGCGTCGCCTGGGTCGTGGTCGGCTTCGTCCTGCGTGCCAACCCGGTGATCGTGGTGGTCAGCGCGGGCCTCGTCAGCGGGTTGCTGGCGGGCAAGTCGATTGGCGAGCTGCTGGCATTGCTGGGCGAGAGCTTCGTATCCAACCGCGCGCTGCTGATGTTCGCGATGACGCTGCCGACGATTGGCCTGCTTGAACGTGCCGGCCTGCGCGAGCACGCGCTGCGCTGGATCGCGCAGTGGCGCGGGCTGACGCTGACGCGACTGCTGGCCGGGTACCTGGCCGTGCGGCAGGGGCTGAGCATGCTCGGCCTGATCGACATCGCCGGACACGCGCAGACGGTGCGCCCGCTGCTGGCGCCGATGGCGGAGTCGGCCGCAGCCAGGCCGCATGGCGAGGTGTCGCGCGAGGACCGGCAGAAAGTGCATGCACTGGCGGCTGCCACCGACAACGTCGGTCGCTTCTTTGGCGAAGACGTATTCCTTGCCTTCGGCGCGGTGCTGCTGATCCAGGGCTTCTACGCGCAGCACGGCATCGTGCTGGAACCGCTGCAGATCGCGCTGTGGGCCCTTCCCACCGCCATCGCGGCGTTCGTGATCCATGCGGTGCGCATCGTCGTGTTCCAGCGACGGCTCGATCGTCGCACCGCGTCGGCGATCGCCGGCACCGACCCGGAGCGTGCCGATGCTGTCGATTGAGCACTTCTACTGGCTGATGGCGCTGTTCCTGCTGTACGCAGGATGGCGCAACCTGCGTGATCGCCGGTTCGCGCATGCGGCGTTCTGGGGTTTGCTGGCGGCACTCTTCGCCGCAGGCAAACCCATCCTCGATGCATCCAAGGCCGGGCACGCCCTGCCCTCGCAACTGGCCGGCGTCGCCGTGATCGCCCTCGCACTGCTCGCCACGCGCATGCGCCGCGAGCACATCGACGAAGCGCCGGAGGCGCAGCGCCTTGCCTCCGCGCAACGCCTGGGGCATCGGCTGTTCTGGCCGGCGTTGCTGATTCCGCTGGTGACGGTCGCGATCGTGCTGTTCGGGCCGAAGCTCGCAATTGGCGGCGCACCGGTGTTCGGCGAAGGCAGCATCACGCTCATCGGGCTGGCGCTGGCCTGCGTGCTGGCGACGTTCGCCGCGGTACTGGTCACACGCGAGCGGCCGGTCGTGGCACTGGGCGAAGGGCGTCGCCTGCTCGACACCATGGGCTGGGCCGCGCTGTTGCCTCTGGTGCTGGCGACCCTGGGCGGCGTGTTTGCCGCCAGCGGCGTGGGCGAAGCGGTGGCATCGCTGGTGTCGGCTGTGATCCCCGCCGACAACCGGCTGGCCTGCGTGCTCGCCTACGGGCTGGGCATGGTGGTGTTCACCATGATCATGGGCAACGCGTTCGCCGCGTTTCCGGTAATGACCGCCGGCATCGGATTGCCGTTGCTGATCCAGCAGCACGGCGCGGCCCCCGCGATCCTCGGCTCACTCGGCATGCTCACCGGCTACTGCGGCACGCTGATGACGCCCATGGCGGCGAACTTCAATCTCGTTCCGGCGGCACTGCTGGAGCTGGACGATCCCAACGCAGTGATCCGCGCGCAGCTGCCGACGGCCATACCGCTGCTGCTGGTGAACCTGGTGCTGATGTACTGGCTGGCCTTCCGATGAGCGAGATGCCGAACCGCACCGTGCTGCTCACCGGTTTCGCGCCCTTCGGCGGCGAGACCTGCAATCCCAGCTGGGACGCGGTGCAGGCGCTCGACGGGGAAACGATCGAAGGCCATCGCATCGTCGCGCGGTGGCTGCCGGTGGAGTTCGGCGCGTCGCTGGTCGCGCTGCGTCAGGCGATCCACGAACTCGCGCCATCGCTGGTGATCTGCGTCGGCCAGGCGGGCGGACGCGCGCAGATCTCGCTGGAGCGCGTGGCCATCAACGTGGACGACGCGCGCATCCCCGACAACACGGGCGCGCAACCGGTGGACGAACCGATCGCGCAGGACGGCCCCGCCGCGTACTTCACCGGCCTTCCGATCAAGGCCATGCTGGCCGCGCTGCGTGCGGCGGGCATTCCCGCGGAGATCTCGCAGACGGCCGGCACCTACGTCTGCAACCACGTCTTCTACGGGCTGATGCACGCGCTGCGGAATGTGCCGGCCGTCCGGGGCGGATTCGTCCACATTCCGTATGCTCCCGCGCAGGCCGCGCTGCATCCGGGTGCGCCCAGCCTGCCTCCGTCGGTGGTCAGCGACGGGCTGCGCCTGGCAGTGGCCGTTGCATTGACCGTCGAACGCGACGCCCGCATCGCCGCGGGCGCCACGCACTGAACAAACGCATCAACAGGGGATTCCACATGCGCAGGATTTTCGCCGCCGCACTCGTTGCGGCCTTGCTCGTACCCGCCGTCGCCATGGCGGCATCGCAATCGCATTACGACAAGAAGGCGGCGGCCGTGGCCAGCGAAGGCCAGCGGACCGTCAGCATCTACGTCGACGTCGACCTGGGCGCCCGCAAGAGCGGCTCGGCGGACGAGCTCAACCAGTCGCACCGTGCGTTCAACGCGAACGGCTACGACGTCGTCAGCGTTGTCGGCTACACCGAGAACGGCGACCTGCAGGGGTTCTTCGTGACGTACGTGCGGCGCTGATTGATACGAATGCAAAGGCCGCCCAGCGGCGGCCTTGCATCGCAGCCCACGGCGGACGGGATCACTTCTTCCGGGCGATGTACTGCTGCAGGTGCTTGATCCGTTCCGGCGAAGACGGATGATCGTCGAAGAACCCGGTCTTGCTCGCGCCGCCCTTCTCGGACAGCACCTGCATCGCGCGCACCGCGCCCTGCGGATCGAGCTTGTGCCGGCGCAGGAAGTCCACGCCGTACTCGTCCGCCTGCGTCTCGTTGGCGCGGCTGAACTTCGCGTTGAGCGCCGCTTCGCCGATCGCACCGACGTCCGAAGCGGCCAGCGAACCCACGGTTCCTCCCATCGCCGTGGCGCCGGTACGTGCGGCGCTGGCCAGGTAGGCGGCGCGGTAGTGGTCCTTGCTGTGGCCGTGCCTGACGTGCCCGATCTCGTGACCGACCACCGACATGAGCTCGGCATCGCCCATCGCGTCCATCAAGCCGGCGAACACGCGCACCGAACCATCAGGCGCGGCGAAGGCGTTGATGTCCTTTACAAGGTAAACCTTGAAATTCAGCGCCAGCCCGTCCTCACGCTGCATGCCCTGGGTGAGCCTGGCCAGGCGCTTGGCGTAGGCGTTGTCGGCCGGTGCGACCGGGTTTTCCCGGTCCATCTTCGCCACCGACTCCGCGCCCAGCTGCGCGACCTGTGCATCGGTGATGCTGATTCCCTGCAGCGCCTGGGAACCGGCCTTCTGCAGGTTCTGGTTGCCGAGCAGGTCGGCGAGCTTGCCGGCGTGGGCCGCGCCGGCCAGGCCCAGTGCACAGGCCAGCGCGACGATGCACGGCGTCGTCTTGTTCATGGTTCCGCTCCTTCGTATGCGCGATTGCACCCGGCCGATTGTGGCGACCGTGATGCATCGGCTCCCATCAGACAATTTCGAAGTCGCGACCGGCGCACGCGCAATCGAGCGGGCAACCGGACACGAGGGGGTGCGGTCAGGTCCGCGGCAGCGTGACGCCCGTTTGCCCCTGGTACTTGCCGCCACGGTCCTTGTACGAGGTCTCGCAGACTTCGTCGGACTGGAAGAACAGCATCTGCGCCACGCCTTCATTGGCGTAGATGCGCGCCGGCAGCGGCGTGGTGTTGCTGAACTCCAGCGTGACGTGGCCTTCCCACTCCGGCTCCAGCGGCGTCACGTTGACGATGATGCCGCAGCGCGCGTAGGTGCTCTTGCCCAGGCACACCACCAGCGTGTCGCGCGGGATGCGGAAGTACTCCACCGTGCGCGCCAGTGCGAAGGAATTGGGCGGGATGATGCACACATCGCTTTCGATGTCGACGAAGCTGCCGCTGTCGAAGTGCTTCGGATCGACGATGGTGGAGTTGATGTTGGTGAAGACCTTGAACTCGCGCGAGCAGCGCACGTCGTAGCCGTAGCTGGAGGTGCCGTAGCTGACGATGCGGTGGCCGTCGGCGGCGGTCTTGACCTGACCCGGCTCGAACGGCTCGATCATGCCGTGCTGTTCGGCCATGCGACGGATCCAACGATCGGACTTGATGCTCATGCGGCAGGAAGGGCCTTGGGTGCGGGAAGGTCGATTGTAGAGGCTTGCGGCGGCCGGGCGGACCCGGTGCGGCTCACCGCGGCGCGTTCACAGCAGCGAGGCGGACAACGGCGTGGCCACGCGCGGGCGCCGCGCCAGCTCGATCGCCATGCGCCGGGCCGTGGCCCGGTACGCACGCGCGGCCGCGCTGTCGGGCGCGGCGGCCACGATGGGCACCCCGGCGTCGCCCTGCTCGCGGATGCCGATCTCCAGCGGCAGGCTGCCCAGCAGGGGCACGCCGTACTGCGCGGCCATGCGCTGGCCGCCGCCTTCGCCGAACACGTGCTCGGCATGGCCGCAGTTGGAACACACATGCACGGCCATGTTCTCGACCAGGCCCAGCACCGGAACGTGCACCTTCTCGAACATCTTCAAGGCCTTGCGCGCGTCCAGCGTGGCCACGTCCTGCGGCGTGGTGACGATGACCGCGCCCGCGACGGGGATCTTCTGCGCCAGGGTCAGCTGGATGTCGCCCGTGCCCGGCGGCAGGTCGACGACCAGGTAATCCAGGCCTTCGTCGCCCGCGCCCCAGCGCGTTTCGCCCAGCAACTGGGTGAGCGCGGAGGTCGCCATCGGGCCGCGCCAGATCATCGGCGTGTCCTGTTCGACCAGCAGACCGATCGACATCGCCTCCACGCCGTGGGCGTGCATCGGTTCGATGGTCTTGCCGTCGGGGCTGTCGGGGCGGCCCGAAAGGCCGAGCATGGTCGGCACGCTGGGGCCGTAGATGTCGGCATCCAGGACGCCCACGCGTGCGCCGTCGGCCGCGAGTGCCAGCGCGAGGTTCACCGCGGTGGTCGACTTGCCCACTCCGCCCTTGCCCGAGGCCACGGCGATGAGGTTGCGCACCTTCGGCAGCGGCGTGAGAGTCGGTTGCACCGCGTGCGAGACGATCCGCGGGTGAAGCTCCAGCCGCGCCAGCGTGAGGCCTTCTGCCTGGACGGCCTGGGCCACTTCCGTCTCCAGCCAGGTCCGCAGCGTGGCGCAGGGGAAGCCGGGGGTGAGCTCGACGACGGCACGGCCATCGGCCACGACCGCGCGGATGCGGACGCCGGCGTCGGCCAGGCTGAGGTTCACGTCCGGCAGGGACAACGCGGCGATACGGGCTTGCAGGGAATCACTCACGACAACGACCTTGCGATGGGGGAACGGTACGGGCGCCATGTTACGTGGTCCGCCCTTCCGCGACGGCTGATGCAGGTCAAGCAGCCGGCCCCATCCATACGGGAACGGATGCGGTATAACAGAGCGCAACCAATCCCTGGGAGGGGACACATGCGTACGAAGTTGCTTGCCCTGCTGTTGCTGGCCCTGCCGATGGTGTCGTTCGCGCAGAACACGCCCGTCGGCACCTGGACGACGATCGACGACAAGACGGACAAGCCCAAGTCGGTGGTGGAGATCTACCAGGCCAAGGACGGCAGCCTCGCCGGCCGCGTCAACGAGATCCTTCAGTCCGATCGCGGCCCGAACCCGGTCTGCGACAAGTGTTCCGGCGACCGCAAGGACAAGCCGGTCAAGGGCATGGTGATCCTGTGGGGCATCCGCCAGGACGGCGAGAGCTGGGAAGGCGGCAAGATCCTCGATCCGGCCTCGGGCAAGGTCTACTCGGTGCGCGTGACGCCGATCGAAGGCGGCAAGAAGCTCGAAGTGCGCGGCTACATCGGCTTCTCGATGCTCGGCCGCAACCAGGTGTGGGTCCGCCGCTGAGGCAACGATCCCGCTGGATCCCGACGCCCCGGCCCGACCGGGGCGTCTTCGTTTGAGCGTGGCCACGCCGGGCGGATGAACGAAGGCGCCATGCGATAATCGCCCGTTCTCTTCGCATTCCGGCCCCCCATGTCCCGCGAGTTCGTCGTTTCCTGCGCCCTGCCCTACGCCAACGGGCCCCTGCACCTCGGCCATCTGGTGGGCTACACCCAGGCCGACATCTGGTGCCGTGCGCAGCGAATGTCCGGCCACAAGGCCTGGTACGTCTGCGCCGACGACACCCACGGCACGCCGATCATGCTGGCCGCCGAGAAGGCCGGCACCACGCCGGAAGCCTTCATCGCCGGCATCCAGATCAGCCACGAACGCGACTTCGCCGATTTCGGCGTCGCCTTCGATCACTACGATTCCACCAACTCCGAGCGCAATCGCATCCTGACCGAGGCGATCTACGCCAAGCTCGACAACAACGGCCACATCGCGCGCCGCTCGGTCGCGCAGCTGTACGACCCCGTGAAGGGCATGTTCCTGCCGGACCGTTACGTGAAAGGCATCTGCCCCAACTGCGGCACGCCGGACCAGTACGGCGACAACTGCGAGAACTGCGGCGCCACCTACTCGCCGACCGAGCTGAAGGAACCGCGCTCGGTCATCAGCGGCGCCACGCCGGAACTGCGCGAGTCGGAGCACTTCTTCTTCGAGGTCGGCCAGTTCTCCGGCTTCCTGCGCGAATGGCTTGCCGGCGACGTCGCCCTGCCCGGCGTGAAGGCCAAGCTGCAGGAATGGCTGGACGCCGAAGGCGGCCTGCGCGCCTGGGACATCTCGCGCGATGCGCCGTATTTCGGGTTCCAGATTCCCGGCCACCCGGGCAAGTACCTGTACGTGTGGCTGGATGCGCCGATCGGCTATCTGTCCAGCTTCCAGGCATTGTGCGAACGCGAGGGCCTGGACTTCTGGTCCTACCTGGCGCGCGACAGCCAGGCCGAGCTGCACCATTTCATCGGCAAGGACATCGTCAACTTCCACGGTCTGTTCTGGCCGGCAGTGCTGCACGGCGCGGGTTTCCGCGCGCCGACGCGACTGCACGTCAACGGCTACCTGACGGTCGATGGCGCCAAGATGTCCAAGTCGCGCGGCACCTTCGTGATGGCGCGCACCTACCTCGATGCCGGGCTCGACCCGGAAGCGCTGCGTTACTACTACGCGACCAAGACCACCGGCGGCGTGGACGACCTCGACCTCAACCTGGCCGATTTCGTCGCACGCGTGAACTCGGACCTGGTGGGCAAGTTCGTCAACCTCGCCAGCCGCTGCGCGGGCTTCATCGAGAAGCGCTTCGACGGCCGCCTCGCCGACGCGCTGCCGGACTCGGCGACGTACGCGCATTTCGTCGCGCAGCTGCGCCCCATCGCCGAAGCCTATGCACGCAACGAGGCCGCCACCGCGCTGCGCCTGACCATGGCGCTGGCGGACGAAGCCAACAAGTACATCGACGAGCACAAGCCCTGGGTGCTGGCCAAGCAGGAAGGCGCCGAAGCGCAGCTGCAGGCCGTGTGCACGCAGGGCCTGAATCTGTTCCGGGTGCTCAACGCCGCGCTGAAGCCGGTGTTGCCGCGCGTGAGCGCGCAGGCCGAAGCGTTCCTCGCGGCACCGGTTTCCAACTGGCACGACCTCGACGCACCGCTCCTCTCGCACCGCATCGCGGCCTACACGCCGCTGTTCACCCGCATCGACCCCAAGCACATCGACACCATGATCGAAGCCTCGAAGGACTCGCTGAAGTCCGAAGCCCCCAAGACCGAATCCGCCGTCAAGGCCGAAGCCAAGCCCGTTACCAAGCCCGCCGCCGCGCCTGCGCCTGCCACGGGCGATGCCGCGCAGTTCATCGGCATCGACGACTTCGCGAAACTCGACCTTCGCGTGGGCAAGGTGGTGGCGTGCGAGTTCGTGGAAGGCTCCGACAAGCTGCTGCGCTTCGAACTCGACGCCGGCGAGCTGGGCACGCGACAGATCTTCTCCGGCATCCGCGGCTCCTACGGCGAGCCGGAAAAGCTGATCGGTCGCAGCGTGGTGTTCATCGCCAACCTTGCACCGCGCAAGATGCGGTTCGGCCTGAGCGAAGGCATGATCCTCTCGGCCGGCTTCGACGGCGGTTCGCTGCACCTGCTCGACGCCGACACCGGCGTGCAGCCGGGCATGCCGGTGCGCTAAGCGCCGCTATCCGGGATTCGGGATTGGAGATTCGTCACAGCGATGCCATCAGGGTCGCCCACGCGAGATCAGATGCCATGCCTTCGCGAATCCCGAATCCCGAATCCCGAATCGCGGATCTGACCGAACGCCTCGACCGCCTGCTCCCGCAAACGCAATGCGGGCAGTGCGGCTATGCCGGCTGCCGTCCCTACGCGGAAGCGATGGCACGTGGCGAGGCCGGCGTCGACCACTGCCCGCCCGGCGGTGATGAGGGTGCACGTGCGCTGGCGCGATTGCTCGATGTGCCGCCCAGGCCTTACGACCGCACGCGCGGCGAACACAAGCCACCGATCGTCGCGCTGATCGTGGAGGCCGACTGCATCGGCTGCACCAAGTGCATCCAGGCGTGCCCGGTGGACGCGATCATCGGCGGATCGAAGCACATGCACACCGTGATCGAACCGTTGTGCACCGGTTGCGAGCTGTGCGTGCCGGCGTGCCCGGTGGATTGCATCGTGATGGTGGGCGCGGCCACGTAGGTCGCACGGCTGCTTCATCATCAGCGTGAAGACGCGCGACGGCGAAGCGCCCGTCGAAGGATCGAGCGTGCGGAACTTCACGCTGTCATAACCGGAAGCGGACGAGCATCCAGCCGGCCACCGGCAGTCTCGTTGCACGGTGGTCCGGTGCCAGCCCAGCGCTCACAAAGGGGCATTCCATGAGATTCGCGACGCGGTCCGCAGCGATGGCTGCGACACTCCTGCTCCTGCTTGGCGCGTGTGAGAAGAAGAGCGACGATCGACCCGTCGCCGCCACTTCCAGCGATACCGGCGGCTCGGCCAAGGGCGACCTTGGGCCGCCGCAGGGGCCGGACGTCAACGCCGTGCTGACCAGTCCGCCCATGGTGCCGCCGCCGACCGGGCGCAAGGCGCCTGCACGCGTCATCGTGCAACTGGACGTGATCGAAAAGGAGATGCCGATTTCCGAAGGCGTCACCTACACGTTCTGGACCTTCGGCGGCACGGTTCCGGGAAGCTTCATCCGCGTGCGCCAGGGCGACACCGTCGTCTTCCACCTGCGCAACATGCCCGACAGCAAGATGCCCCACAACATCGACCTGCACGGCGTCACCGGTCCGGGCGGCGGCGCGGCGTCCAGTTTCACCGCTCCAGGCCACGTCTCGCGCTTCAGCTTCAAGGCACTCAATGCCGGCCTGTATGTCTATCACTGTGCAACCGCACCGGTGGGCATGCACGTCGCCAACGGCATGTACGGCCTGATCCTGGTCGAACCTCCCGAAGGCCTGTCGAAGGTCGACCGCGAGTACTACGTGATGCAGGGCGACTTCTACACCGTCGGCAAGTTCCGCGAGAAGGGCCACCAGCCCTTCAACATGGAAGCAGCGATCGACGAGAACCCCACCTACGTGCTGTTCAACGGCGCCGAAGGCGCGCTGACAGGCGACAAGGCCTTGCCGGCGAAGGTGGGCGAGACCGTCCGACTGTATGTCGGCAACGGCGGACCCAATCTGGTCTCCAGCTTCCACGTGATCGGCGAGATCTTCGACAAGGTCTGGTTCGAAGGCGGAACCAAGTACAACGAGAACGTGCAGACCACACTGATCCCCGCCGGCGGCGCGGCGATGATGGAATTCCGCCTGGAGGTCCCGGGCAGTTACGTCCTGGTCGACCATTCGATCTTCCGCGCCTTCAACAAGGGCGCGCTGGCGATCCTCAAGGCGGACGGGCCGGAGAACCGCGCCATCTACTCGGGCAAGGAAGTCGATGCGATGTACCTGGGCGATCGTGCGCAGCCCAGCCTGCAGGCCGTCGCTGCCGCGGCCGCGTCCGCCAGCACCGGTGAGCTCTCGATCGAACAGCAGATCGCCGCCGGCAAGGAACTGTTCGCCGGCACCTGCTCGACCTGCCACCAGCCGGAAGGCCAGGGCCTGGAAGGCGTGTTCCCGCCGTTGGCGAAGTCCGATTTCATCGCAGCCAACCCCAAGCGCGTGCCGGAAATCATCCTGCACGGTCTGGTCGGGGCGGTGAAGGTCAACGGCAAGGACTACAACTCCAACATGCCGCCGATGAGCCAGCTGACCGACGACGAAGTCGCCAACATCGCGACCTTCGTGCTCAACAGCTGGGGCAATCCGGGCGGCCACGTGACCAGCGCGGACGCAGCGGCGATTCGCAAGGCGCAGCCGGAGACGGCCTCCGCGGGGCATTGAGCCATGCGCAGGAGCATCTCCGCGGCGATGTTCCTGCTCTGCACGGGCGGCGTACTGGCCGCGGCCGACACCGGCTTCGCGCATCTGACCGGCGGTTCGTTCCGCTCGGTGCTCAAGTACGAGGACGTGAAGAACGGGACGCGTGTGGCGCCCTTCGACCTGCAGCGCCGCCCCGTCACCAATGGCGACTTCCTGGCGTTCGTGCGCGCGAATCCACAATGGCGCCGCGACAACGTCGCGCGCGTCTTCGCGGAAGAGCGCTATCTGCAGCATTGGCAGGGCCCGGCCACACTGGGCCCCAATGCACTGCCCGAGCAACCGGTGGTATGGGTGAGCTGGTTCGCGGCGAATGCGTATTGCAAGGCACGCAATGCGCGCCTGCCGACCTGGTCGGAATGGGAGTTCGCTTCCGCCGCCGACGAAACCCGGCGCGATGCGCGCTCGGATCCGGCATGGCGCGAACGCATCCTCGCCTGGTATTCGCGCCCGTCGAACAAGGCGCTGGCGCGTGCCGGCCTGCAGGCGCCCAATGCGTGGGGCGTGCAGGACCTGCACGGCCTGGTGTGGGAGTGGACGGAGGATTACTCGGCCCTGCTGGTCTCGGACGACAATCGCAACCAGGGCGATCCGGACAAACTGAAATTCTGCGGCGCCGGCGCGCTGTCGATGAGCGATGTCGAGAACTACGCGGTGCTGATGCGCGTGGCCATGCTGTCCTCGCTCAATGGCGCGGATGCCACGGCCAACCTCGGGTTCCGCTGCGCGAGGGATTCACCATGAAACGACTTGCGACTGTGACACTCGGGATCGCGATGCTGGCAGGCGTGGCGATTTCCGCAACGGACGAGGCCTTTGCCGCACCTGCAACGGGCACCGCGCTGCCGGCCGATTCCGTCTACCAGCTTCCCCTGCAGCTCACCGACCAGGCAGGACAGGCCCGCGACTGGCGCACGCGGCGCGGCAAGCCACAACTGGTGGCGATGTTCTACACGTCCTGCCAGTACATCTGTCCGCTGATCGTCGATTCCGGCAAGGCGATCGAGGCGCAACTGACGCCCGCACAACGCAACCGCCTCGGCATCCTGCTGGTGAGCATGGACCCGAAACGCGACACGCCGGCCGCACTCGCCTCCGTCGTCGCCAAGCGCAAGCTGGACACGGCGCGCTGGACCCTCGCTGCGCCGCCCACCGATTCGGTGCGCGACGTCGCAGGCCTGCTCGGCATCCGCTTCAGGCAGCTTGAGGACGGTGAGTTCAACCACACCAGCGCGCTGATCCTGCTCGACGCGGACGGCCGCATCCTGGGCCGGACGGAACAGGTCGGCACGCGTCCGGATCCGGAGTTCGTGGCCCTGGTGCGGAAGACTGTCGGTTCCTGACCGTTTGCAGGCGCGTGTAGCGCCCCGGCACATCTCACTTCGCCGGAACGCTCGCGTCGCTCACGGGTGCGCAGGCAGAGCAGACGCGTTGCACCGTGTAGCCCTTCGCGCGCAGCTTCTCGACCACGCCGTCATCGCCCAGCAGGTGCAGTGCGCCGACCACCACCAGCGTGTCGCCCTTGCTGGCGCCGTCCAGCATCTGCTGGATCTGCGGCACCCAGGCGTCGTTGCGTTCGACGTTGATGATCCGGTACGTCTGTGGCGTCTTCTCGCGCATGTCCTCGCGCGTGAGCGAGTCCAGGCGCGCCAGGTCGCCATCGCGCCAGGCGCCGTGCAGGTCGCTGAGCATGCCGGGCATGTCGCTGGGCTTGTCGAGGAATTCCTTCAGCGCCATGACCTGCTCGTTCATCGGCGTGGAATCGAGCACCTTCAGTTGCAGGTCGATCGATTCCAGCCCGCCGGTCGCCTTGCCCTTCGCCGCGGCCTGCTGCATCAGGTACTGGTCCAGCCCCTGGTCGGATCGGAAGCCCATCTGCTGCGAGACGCCCATCAGCAGCGACAGGTTTACGAACCACGGCTCGTAACTTTCGAACTGCGCGATCGAGGCGCCGCGCTGGGCCAGGATGCGGTTGAACTTCTCGCGCAGCGCCGCCGGCAGCACCTGGCTCAGCGTGCGGCCATCCGCGTAGCCGGCCGCCGCGAGGAACTTCTGCGCCATCGCCGGATCCAGCATCTCTTCCGGCGGCACTTCGAAGACCACCTTGTCCGACGCCGCCAGCGCCTGCTCGATGTCCGGCGATACCGGGTAGTCGTCCTGCTTGAGCAGGTGGAACGAACCCAGCAGGTACACCGCGTTGTCGCCGTCGGACACCTTCCACAGCAGCGGCACCGGCGGCGCCTTGGCCGACGCTGGTGCAGGTGACGCAGTGACGGGCGCTGCCGGCGAACGTGCCTGTTCGACCGCCACCGCGACGGACATCAATCCGGCGACCGCGAACAACGACAGGCAGAGGAGTTTCAGGCGGCGCATCGTGAGCGAAGTTCCGTAGGGGTCAGGGGGTGGCGTGGGCGTAGGTCTTCTCGCCGGCCTGGATGGCCAGGTCGAGGCGGTTTTCCGGCGGCGGCAGCGGGCACGTCGCGAACGGCGTGAACGCGCACGGCGGGTTGTAGGTCTGGTTGAAGTCGAGCACGACATGATCGCCCGCGCCCGGCTTGGCGATGTCGAGGAAGCGGCCGGCCGGATAGCTCCCGTGCCCGCTGGTGCGGTCGGCGAACACGAGGAACAGCGTCTCCTCGCCTTCGTCCAGCGCCTCGATGCGGAAGGTCTTGCCGTCGCGTTCGAACTCGATCACGCCCGGATTGGGCACCGCATCGGTGGTGCCGATGATGTTGGCGATCTCCAGCGTCTTGCCCGGCGGATGCGCAACGAAGCGGCCCTGCACGCGCCAGTCGGTGCTCGCGGGCCAGTACTCCAGGCCGCGGAAGCCGGTGCGCGTGGGCGCATCGGCGTGCTTCACGCGCAATGCGTAACGCGGGCCGCGCTTGATGACAGTGGCGATGCCCTTGCCTTCGTCGAACTGGATCACGCTCGGGCCCGCCGGTGCGTCGTCGGCGCGCAGGATCGTCTCACCGGTCAGCGGCGCGCCGTCCAGCGTCATCGCCACGCCTTTCTCCGGCACGAAGCGCAGGCGGCCGTTGCTCAGCTCGACCATGCCGAAGTGCGCCGGCCCCACTGTCAGCTGGATGCCGTTGCCGGTCGAGCTGCCGATGTAGTGCGCGCCCGGGTCGATCCAGTGCAGGCCGACCAGGCTGGTCCAGCCATCGGGCTTGGTGAGCGCGGCCACGCGCTGCTGGCGGAACAGCGCCAGCTCCTGCGTGAAGGCCGCCTGCGCTGCCTTCGCCTGTTCATCGCTGGCGGCATCGCCGCCCTGCTTGCCGCATGCCGTCGCCGCAAACAGCACGGCCAGCATCAACGCCCCCTTCGCAACTGCAGTCATTCAACGTCCTCGCAGGAACCAGCGGTCGATGTCGGGCAGCGTGAAACGCGCCCAGGTTGGACGGCCATGATTGCACTGTCCGGAGCGCTCCGTCGCCTCCATCTCGCGCAACAGGGCATTCATTTCCGGCAGCGTGAGGCGGCGGTTGGCACGCACCGCGCCATGGCAGGCCATCGTGGCCAGCAGCTCATCGCGCGCGGCGGCCACTCGCCGGGACTGCCCGTGTTCGCGCAGATCGGCCAGCACGTCGCGCAGCAGCGCCTCGACATCGCCGTGCGCAAGCAAGGCCGGCACGCTGCGCAGCGTCAGCGACTGCGGGCCGCTGCGGGTGACTTCGAACCCCAGCGCGGCCAGGGTGTCGGCCTCGCGCTCGGCGACCTCGGCCTCGCGCTCCGACACGGCAACCGATGCCGGCACCAGCAGGGGCTGCGTGCGAAGGCCTTCGCCGTCGTGCGCGTGCTTGAGCTTCTCGTAACCGATGCGCTCGTGCGCGGCGTGCATGTCGACGACGATCAGGCCTTCGGCGGTCTCGGCCAGGATGTAGATGCCGTGCAGCTGCGCGATGGCGTAACCCAGCGGCGGCAGCGTGGCGTCGCCGGTCGCGGGCAGCGGCACGTGGGAGGGCATCGGCGCCATCGCGACATCCGCCGTCGACGGCGCCGCATACAACGCTGCGTAGCCTGCGCGCGCCTCGGCCACCTGCATCGGCAGCGGCGCCTGCGAGGTCCGGTCGAACTGCGCATACGACGGCGGTGGCCAGGCGGCAGTCGCGCCTTGCGCTTCCGGCGCGGCGGCCACGCCAGCGATTGCGCCGGCGCGCGTGTGCGCCAGCGCATCCTGCAGCGTCCGGTACACGAAATCGTGGATCAGGCGCGCATCGCGGAAACGCACTTCGTGCTTGGCCGGATGCACGTTGACGTCCACCCGGCGCGGATCGAGTTCCAGGAACAGCACGTACGCCGGCTGGCGCCCATGGAACAGCACATCGGCGTACGCCTGCTTGATGGCGTGCGAGATGCTGCGATCGCGCACGGCGCGGCCGTTGACGTACAGGTACTGCTGGTCGGCGCTGGCACGGTTGTAGGCGGGCTGGGCGATCCAGCCGTGCAGGCGCAGGCCCGCGCCTGCGTGGTCGATGCGCAGCACGTTGCGCGCGAACTCCTCGCCCAGTGCTTCGTGCAGGCGCACTTCCGAAAGCAGGTCGCCCTCGCCTTTCCACCGGCGCGACGGCTTGCCGTTGTGGGAAACACGCAGCTCCACGTCCGGTCGCGCGAGCGCGAGCTGGCGCAGCCATTCTTCGATGTGGCCCAGCTCGGTGCGCTCGGCCTTGAGGAACTTGCGGCGCGCCGGCACGTTGAAGAACAGGTCGCGCACTTCGACCGTGGTGCCCTGCGGGTGCGGGCGCGGCATCACGTCGCCGACGCGCCCGCCGTCCACGTCGAGGCTGGCTGCCTGTTCGGTGCCCTGGCGGCGCGAAGTGAGCGCGAAACGGCTGACGGAGGCGATCGACGGCAAGGCCTCGCCGCGGAAGCCGAGCGTGGCAACGCCTTCCAGGTCGTCGAGCGAGGCGATCTTGCTGGTGGCATGGCGCGATACGGCCAGCGGCAATTCGCCGGCGTCGATGCCCTTGCCGTCGTCGCGGATGCGGATGAGCCGGACGCCGCCCTCTTCCAGATCGATGTCGATGCGGCGTGCGCCGGCGTCGAGCGCGTTCTCGACGAGCTCCTTGACCACCGACGCGGGGCGTTCGATGACCTCGCCGGCGGCGATCTGGTTGATGAGGGTGTCGGGAAGCTGGCGGATCGTCACGGCCTGGGCGACACGCGGGGCGTCGTCGAAGGAATGGCGAGGATGATAGCCGACCCGGCGCCGGCGTGGCCGGCGCGATCGCCGCGCGCGAGGCTGGATCGCGCGTTAAAGGCTGCCGCCGGTGCCTGCGTCGGACGTCGCGAACTGCGCGTCGGCACGTGCCGCGTAGAGCGTGCCGGGAGGCGGCTGGCGGGTGAAGTACGTGTTGATGCCGTCGAGCACGGCACGCGCCAGGTTGCGCTGGTGAGCCGGATCGGTGAGGCGACGCTCTTCGTCCGGATTGGAGATGAAGGCCGTCTCGACCAGCATCGCCGGCATGTCCGAGGTGCGCAGCACGGCGAAGTTGGCGCGTTCGATGTTCGGCTTGTGGTTCGCGCCGACACGCTTGAGGCCGTCCAGGACCTGGTTGGCCGCGTCTTCGGACGCCTTCATGTGCCCGCTCTGGGTGAGATCCAGCAGCACCGAGGCCAGCGTGTTGCTGGTCTGCTCAAGGCGCACGCCGCCGATCAGGTCGGACGCGTTTTCCTTGTCGGCCAGCCAGCGGGCGCGCTGCGACGAGGCGCCCTTCAGCGACAGCACGTACACCGACGACCCCTTGGCCGCGCGGTTCTCGGCGGCGTCGGCGTGGATCGAGATGAACATGTCCGCCTTGCCCTGACGCGCCAGCTGGGCACGGCGCGGCAGCGGAATGAAGACGTCGGTATCGCGCGTGAGATAGGCCTTCAGGCCCGGCGTCGCGTTCACCTGGCGCGCCAGTTCGCGGGCGATGGCCAGCGTCACGTCCTTCTCGCGCTTGCCGCTGGGGCCGAGCGCGCCCGGGTCCTGCCCGCCATGGCCGGCGTCGATGGCGATGATGAGCGGGCGCATGCCGCGTCCACGCATCACGTCCTTCATGGTCTTGACCGGCGCCTGCGCGGCGGCCGGGCCGTTGTCGGACTCGACCGCAGCGGCCGCGGAGGCGGCGGCGCCCGGCATCGGCGTGGGCTGGCCGGTGGCGATGCGCGTGGGCACGCCGGTAGCGATGGTCGTGGCCACCGGCGGTTTCGGCGTCGCGGTCGCAAGCTGGGGCGCCGTGGTGGCAGCCCCCACGGCGGGACCGATGACCGGCGCCACAGGTGTGCTGTTCGTGGTCGTCGCCACTCCCGGCGCCGGCACAGAGGCCGGGGCCGACGGCGCAGCCGCCGTCGCGCCCGCGCCATTGCGGGCAACAATCTCGGTGATCAACCGGGTGGTGGCGGCCGAGGAAGCGGCGGCCGGATCGACCGCGGGCGCCGTGGCGGTCGACGGGGTCGAAGACGAGGGAAGGTCGTTCGCGGTTGGCGTCGCAGCCGGCGGCTGGGCGGCCACGGTCGCGGCCGGAATGCTGCTGCCGGCACCGTCACCGGGCCATTCCAGGACAAGGCGCGGCCCCGTACCGCCCTGTTCGATGCGCGGCTTCAGCACGGCGACCGGCTGGGCCAGGTCGAACACGATGCGCGCCGTGCCGGGCGTCGGCGCGCCGGTGCGCACGGACTTCACCACGCCCACGCCGCCGGCGGGAAGGTTGAACCCGCGCGCCAGGCTGGAGGCGGGAAGGTCGATGACCAGCCGGTCCGGGCCCTTGAGGTGGATGACCCTGAAGTCGGCGTCGCGGTCCAGGGCGATCTCGGCGCGCGTGCCAGTGGCGCCTTCGCGAAGTTCCAAGCCCTTGATTTCACTGGCGTGCGCGAGATTCCACGCCAGCGCGGCAAGCAGCGCAAGGCCGAGCAGACACTTCTGGACGGTAGCGGCATTGACGCGCATGGGCGGTAGTCAAGCACCGGCCCGCGACATTTGCAAGCACTTTTTCCTTACGAATCCGGGACCTGCCGAGCTTTCCTGCGAATCCGTTCAGGAGTCGGCCGCAACCCCGTGGCTTACGGTGAGCCGATCCAACCACTCGCGGCCGGTTTGGGAGCCCGGGACCAGCCGTGCCGCGCGCCCTGCCCCGCGCATCGCCAGCTCCACCGTCAGGTCCGGCGCAGGCAGATGGCCGGTGCCACGCTCCGGCCATTCCACCAGCCACAGCCGCACTTCCGCGCCGTCCAACCCGAGGAATTCCAGTTCGCCCGCGTCGGCAATCCGATACAGGTCCAGATGCCACGCTTCACCACCGTCGGAGAGCGGATAGCGTTCGACGAGCGTGTAGGTTGGACTGCGAATCGCGCCCTGCACGCCAAGCGCGCGCAACAGTGCACGTGCGAGCGTGGACTTTCCCGCGCCCAGATCGCCATGCAGATGCACCACGGCATTCGCAGGGCGCGTGTGCGCCAACGCAGCGCCGAGTGCATCGGTCGAATCGGCATCGGGCAACCAGCGTTCACTCATCGCATCGGCTCCGGAACGTATGGATCCCGGTTGGCGAAATGACGCAGCCATGGCATCAGATCGGATGGCAACAATCCGCGTTCACCGCCTTCGTGCGCGGCAGCATCGCCCGCGGCTGCGTGCAGCAGCGCACCGCAACTGGCGGCATCGAACGCATTCATTCCCTGCGCACGCAACGCCGCGATCACGCCGCTGAGCACGTCGCCCATGCCGCCGACCGCCATGCCCGGGTTTCCGGCTGCGACAACACGCGGTGTCTCGTGCGCAGCCGCAACGACGGTGCCCGCGCCTTTCAGCACGACCACGCACGCGTAGCGCTCGCTCAATGCACGCGCGGCGGCGAAGCGATCCTGTTGCACCTGAGCCGTTGTGATGCCGAGCAGCCGCGCCGCCTCGCCAGGATGCGGCGTGATCACCGCATCGGCCGGCAGTGCGAAAGGCCTGATCGCAAGCAGGTTGAGCGCATCGGCATCCAGCAGCAGCGGTTTCGCGCTCGCCACTGCTCGCTCGTAGAGATGCAACCCCCAGTCCTGCTGACCCAGTCCTGGCCCGACGGCAATCGCGTCGGCGCGGTCCAGCGCATCGTGCAGCGCGCGTGCATCGCCCACCTCATGCGCCATCGCCTCGGGCAGGCGCGACAGCAACGGCGCGATGTGGCGTTCGCGCGTGGCGACTTCCACCAGCCCCGCTCCGCTGCGCAGCGCGGCCTGCGCGCACAACATGATTGCACCACCGCTACCGTGCTCGCCGCCGATGCACAGCACACGCCCGTTGCTGCCCTTGTGGCTGTCGCGACGACGCGGCGCGAGCCAGCGTGGCAGATCGACCGGTGCGATGCGTTCGGCCTGCGGCGCGATTCCATCGAACACGTCGACGCCCAACTGCAGTGTTGCCAGTGTCAGCGTGCCAACATGATCCAGTGCCGCACCGGTGCGAAGCCCCGACTTGGAAGCGATGAACTCGACGGTGCGCGCCGCGTCGACCGCAGCGCCCGGAACGCTGCCGCGATCGGCATCGACGCCACTGGGCACATCCAGCGCCAGCACCGGCGCCGGATGCGCATTGACTGCCTCGATCAGCGCGCGCGTCGCATCGTCCGGCGCACGCGAGAAACCGATGCCGAACAGCGCATCGACGATGACGTCGCATGCCGGCAGCGACTGCGCGAACTCGACCACGCGCCCGGTGTACGCCTCGGCGGCGCGACGCGCCAGATCGCCACGCGGTGCATCTCCGGGCAGACGGACGACCTGCACGTCGCGCCCGGCCTGTTGCGCGTGCTGCGCGAGCACGTAACCGTCACCGCCGTTGTTGCCTGGACCGCATACCACGACCACGCGCTGCGCCTGCGGCCACACGGCCAGCAGTTCCCGCCATGCCGACTGGCCGGCGCGGCGCATCAGCTCGTGCGAATCGCCCAGCGAGCGCGCGGCCGCCGCCTCGATCCGGCGCAACGAGGCCGTGTCGTGGAGCGCTCCGGCAAACGGGATGACGTCGAAGGACATCGCACGATTCTATACTTGCAGGACCGTGAAACCCGCCGCACCTCCGCCGTTCGAAGCCACAGCCGACCCCATCGCGCTGGCACACCGCGTGCGCGAGCTCGCCCGCGAGTTCGGCTTCCAGCGCTGCGGCATCGCCGGCATCGAACTGGGCCAGGACGAAGCGCATCTGCGCGATTGGCTGGCGCAGGGCCTGTACGGCTCGATGGACTGGATGGCGCGCCATGGCGAACTTCGCGCACGTCCGCAGGAACTGCATCCAGGCACGATCCGCGTCATCTCGGTCGGGCTGGATTACGGACGCGACGGCGACGAAGCCTGGGCCACGCTCGACGACGCGGAGCGCGCCTACGTCGCGCGCTACGCGCTGGGCCGGGACTACCACAAGCTCATGCGCCAGCGACTGCAGCGGCTCGCCGACCGCATCGCCGAGGACTTCGGGGCGTTCGGGCATCGCGTGTTCGTCGACTCCGCGCCGGTGCTGGAACGCGCGCTCGCCCGCAACGCCGGGCTGGGATGGATCGGCAAGCACACCTGCCTGATCGACAAGGATGGCGGTTCGTTCTTCTTCCTCGGCGAGATCTACGTCGACCTGCCGCTGCCGGTCGATCCACCGGCCAGCGCGCATTGCGGCACCTGCCGGCGCTGCATCGACATCTGCCCGACGCAGGCGATCGTCGCGCCCTATCGCCTGGATGCGCGGCGCTGCATTTCCTACCTCACCATCGAGCATGAGGGCGTCATTCCCGAGGACCTGCGCGCCCCCATCGGCAACCGCATCTTCGGCTGCGACGACTGCCAGCTGGTGTGCCCCTGGAACAAGTTCGCCCAGCGCACCGACGAACCCGATTTCCGCACGCGCAACGACCTGGACAAGGCGACGCTGGTCGACCTGTTCGCGTGGAGCGAGGAGGAATTCCTGCAGCGCACGGAAGGATCGGCGATCCGTCGTAGCGGCCATGAGCGCTGGCTGCGCAACATCGCCGTCGCGCTGGGCAATGCGCCTTCCACGCCAGCGGTCATCGATGCGCTGCGTTCGCGCCGCGACTCGGCAAGCCCGATGGTGCGCGAGCACATCGAGTGGGCGCTGCGGCGGCATGGCATCGCCTGACCCGCAGCGCAGATTAACCCGCTCTTGCCACCTGCAATCAGCGCAGGCGCTGCAGCAGCTCGCGCGTGACCGGATCGTCCGCCTGCGCCTCGCCCGCCAGCGCTGGCAGCAGGCGACTGGCAACCTGCTTGCCCAGCTCGACGCCGAACTGGTCGAAGGCATTGATGCCCCACACCACCGACTGCAGGTAAACGCTGTGCTCGTACAGCGCCAGCAGCGCGCCGAAGGCGTGCGGCGTCAGTGCGTCGAGAAGGATCGTCGTGCTGGGGCGGTTGCCGGCGTACGCGCGATGCGGATCCTCGCTGGCCTGGCCGTTGGCGAAGGCTTCGGTCTGCGCAAGCAGGTTGGCCTGCAACGCCCGGTGGTTGTCGGCATACGGCGAATCGCTGCGCACCACGCCGATGAAATCCGACGGCACGATCGAGGTGCCCTGGTGCAGCGCCTGGAAGAAGCTGTGCTGCGTGTCGGTGCCTGCACCGCCCCACCACACAGGGACGGTCTCCACGCCCACCGGCGAACCGTCGGTGCGCACGGACTTGCCCAGGCTTTCCATCACCAGCTGCTGCAGGTAGTTGGACAACAGCTTCAGGCGTTCGTCGTACGCGTGCACGGCCTGCGTCGCGTATCCCAGCCCGTTGCGGTTCCACACGCTGGTCATCGCGTGCCAAGCGGCGAGGTTGCGCTCCAGCGGCGTGCGCAGCACGTGCGCGTCCATCTCGGAGGCGCCTTCGAGCATCTGCTCGAAGGCGTCCATGCCGATGGCCAGCGCGATCGGGAAACCGACCGCCGACCACAGCGAATAACGTCCGCCCACCCAGTCCCACATCGGCAGGATGCGCTCGGGCGGAATCTGGAAGGTGTCGGCGGCGCGCTGCACGTTTGCCGACACCGCGTACAGGCGCGACGTGCCGCCGAGCCAGTCGCGCAGGATCGTGCCGTTGAGCAGCGTTTCCTGCGTGCCGAAGGTCTTGGAGATCAGCACCGCCGCCGTGCGCGCGGGATCGAGCCCCGCCAGCACGCGCTGCGCGGCGTGGCCGTCGACGTTGCTGAGGAAATGCACGCGGAAACGGCCGGGCTTCGGGCCGCTCAGTGCATCCACCGCCAGGCGCGGGCCGAGATCGGAACCGCCGATGCCCACGCTGACGATGTCGGTGATGTCGGTGGCCGACAGCGCATCGATCAGCGCACGCATGCGCTGGCGCGCTTCGAGGGCCTGCGCGTGCGCCTGCTTCGCGACGGGCGCGTCGGACACATCGCCGCGCAGCGCGGTGTGCAGTACGGAGCGACCTTCGGTGAGGTTGATCTTCTCGCCGTCGAACAGCGCCTTCACCCGTGCAGGGGCGCCGGCACGCTCTGCGGTGTCGAACAGCGCCGCGAGCGCTTCGCGGTCGTAATGCTGGCGGGCGAAATTGGCGTAGACCGGGCCCACGCGCAGGACGAAATCCTGGGCGCGCGCCGGGTCGTCGGCGATCAGCTTCTGCAGCGGGTTCTGGACGACGCGCCCTGCCTGGGCGCGAAGATGGCTCAGACGGGCGTCGGTCGTCATGCGTCGATCAGGCTGCCTGGGCCGGCATCGAGCGGTTGGTATGCGTCAGCGCGTTGTGGCGGTCGACGTAGACCAGGGTCGGCTTGTACTTCGCGGCCTCGGCCTCGTCGCACACGCCGTAGGCGCAGATGATGACCAGGTCGCCCGGCTGCGCGCAGTGTGCGGCGGCGCCGTTGACCGAGATCACGCCGCTGCCCTCTTCGCCGCGGATGGCGTAGGTGACGAAGCGCTGGCCGTTGTTGACGTTGTAGATGTGGATCTGCTCGTACTCGCGGATGCCCGAGATGTCGAGCAGGCGACCGTCGATGGCGCACGAGCCTTCGTAATGCAGCTCGGCATGGGTGACGGTGGCGCGGTGGATCTTGGCCTTGAGGACGTTCAGTTGCATGGTGTTCGGCTCCGGCCGCGGGCTGCGGACGTGTGATAGGCAAAGTCTAGCAGCGCATGGCGCAGCGCAACATCACCCGGTCCGGCCTATTGGCACCAGCCGTGGAACGGTTCAGGCCATTGCGCTGACCGGCGTCCCGGCCTTCGTTCAGGCGTCGAACTCGAAGTTGTCGATCAGGCGGGTCCGACCCAGCCGGGCCGCGATCAGGGCGACCCGCGGACCGCGCTCGCCATCGCCGGGCTCGGTGAGGTCCGGCCGGCGGACGACTGCGTAATCGGGCGCGAAGCTGTCCGCCGCCAGGCGTTCGGCGGCCTGTTGTTCGACTTCCGCGCGCGGCTGCCCGGAACGGACGGCCGCCGCCATCGCCAGCAGGCACTGGCGGATGCGGGCGGCGTGCGCGCGCTCGTCTGCCGAGAGGTACTGGTTGCGCGAACTCATGGCCAGGCCGTTGGCCTCGCGGACGATGTCGGCGCCGACGATCTCGATCGGAAACGCCATGTCGCGGACCATGTACCGGATGACGGCCAGCTGCTGGTAATCCTTGCGACCGAACACCGCCACGTCCGGCTGCACCTGCAGGAACAGTCGCGAAACCACGGTGGCCACGCCATCGAAATGCCCGGGGCGGTGGGCGCCTTCCAGCGTGGTGGTCACGCCCGGCACCTGGACGCGGACGGTGGCGTCCACGCCGTAGGGGTACATCGTCTCGACCGACGGCAGCCACATCGCGTCGCAACCGGCGGCCTCCAGCCCGCGCGCATCGGCGTCGGGGGTGCGCGGATACTGGCCGAAGTCCTCGTTCGGACCGAACTGGGTCGGGTTGACGAACACGCTGGCGACCACGCGGTCAGCGTGGCTGCGCGCCAGCCGCACGAGCGAGAAGTGCCCGTCGTGCAGGTTGCCCATGGTCGGCACGAAGGCCACCGTCAGCCCTTCGCGTCGCCATTGCGAAACGCGCGCGCG
Source organism: Lysobacter stagni (assembly GCF_030053425.1). Classification (NCBI taxonomy): domain Bacteria; kingdom Pseudomonadati; phylum Pseudomonadota; class Gammaproteobacteria; order Lysobacterales; family Lysobacteraceae; genus Lysobacter; species Lysobacter stagni. Next base: position 3,372,404 of record NZ_JASGBI010000001.1, read on the forward strand.
CAGGGCGGCCAGGTCGGTCAGGATCTCGATCATCGGAAGGTGTGTCGTACGTTTCAGGCGTAGGAGTGTTCGGCGCCGGGGAAGCTGCCCTCGCGCACGGCCGTCGCATAGGCCTCGAACGCCCCCGCGATGGAGCCGCCCTGGGCCAGGAAATCCTTCACGAAGCGCGGGCGGCGATGGCCGGAATTCACGCCCAGCAGGTCGTGCAGCACCAGCACCTGGCCGTCGCATTGCGGACCGGCGCCGATGCCGATGGTGGGAATGCGCAGGTCCTTCGTGATGGCGGCCGCGACCGGCGTGGGCACGCATTCGAGCACCAGCAGCGACGCGCCGGCCTCCTGCACCGCTTTGGCATCCTCGCGAAGGCGCGCGGCGGCCGCTTCGTCGCGTCCCTGCACCTTGTAACCGCCCAGGCGCAGCACCGACTGCGGCGTCAGGCCCAGGTGCGCGCAGACGGGGATTTCGCGCTCGACGAGGAAGCGGATCACCTCGCATTTGTGTCCCGCACCTTCCAGCTTGACCATCGCCGCGCCAGCCTGGAGCAGTCGCGTGGAGGCATCCAGCGCACGCTCGGGCGTGGCGTCGGCCTGGAACGGCAGGTCGGCGATCAGCAGCGCCTTGTCGAGCCCGCGTGCAACGCACGCAGTGTGATAGGCGATGTCGGCCGTGGTGACCGGCAAGGTGCTGTCGTGCCCCTGCACCACCATGCCGAGCGAGTCGCCGATGAGCACCAGGTCGATGCCCGCGGCGTCCATCATGCGCGCGAAGCCGGCGTCGTAGCAGGTGAGCATCACCAGCTTGCGGCCATCGCGCTTGGCGTCGGCCAGGGCCGGGACGGTCCAGGGCTTGTCTTGGGGAGTTCCGCTGTACATGGAGGTCAGCGCTGGCGCGAACGCTCAGGCGCGGTCGTGGGGTTGCGCATACGTTACCCCCTCGAGCTCCGCGCTCGCCATCCCGGCCATGGCGTCCCGCACGGTGCCGATGCCGGGAATACGTGCCTCGGGCGCGATCTCCGCCAGCGGCACCAGCACGAAGGCGCGCTCGTGCAGGTGCGGGTGCGGGACGTGCAGGCCCGGTTCGTCCACCACCTCGTCCCCGTACAGCAGCAGGTCCAGGTCGAGGGTGCGCGGGCCCCAGCGGTCGCTGCCATCGGCACGCCGGTCGCGACCGGCAAGGCGCTCGATCTCGAGCATGTCCGACAGCAGCTCGCGCGGCGTGCGTTGCGTGTGCAGCATCGCCACGGCGTTGATGAAATCCGGCTGCGACGTCACGCCCCAGGCCGTCGTGCGATACAGGCGGGAAGCACGCAGCAGGCGGGTATGCGTAAGGGAGTCAAGCGCCGCGAGCGCCGCATGCAACGTGGCGATGCCGTCGCCGACGTTGCTGCCCAGGCCGACGAATGCGACCTGGCTGGCGGTGGATTCCCTCATTCGCCGCCGGAGGCGGTCTTGCGACGGCGACGGCGGCGCTTGCGCGGTGCATCGCCCTCGTCCGCTCCGTCCTCGCTCTGGCGCTGGGCATCGAGTTGCGCGGAGAGCGCGTCGCCCGGCTTCTCCTGCGCCTCGCGCCAGAACGCGACGTCCTCGGCGTGCTCGTCCGAGGCGGACAACCGCAGCGTGAGGAAATCGAACGCCGCACGGAAACGCGGATGCGCGAGCAGACGGAACACGCGCTTGCGCTGGCGTTGCGAGAAGCGCGGCTGCAGCAGCCAGATTTCCTGCATCGGCAACGAGAACCGGCGCGGCAGCGCGATCGCTTCCAGCTGGTGCACGGTGACGCGGTCGGCGGCACGGCGTTGCGCCTCGGCGATGTGCACGCCCTGCGCCTGCAGCGAGGCCAGCGCGCGGCAGTACGCCGGCCACAAGAGCAGCGCGAACAGGAACGCGGGCGAGACCGGCTCATCGTTGGCCACACGCGCATCGGTGCCCTTCAGGCCTTCCAGCAGCATGCGACGCAGCGCGCCGCTGCGATTGGACTTCAGCGCCGCCGCGGTTTCCGGCAGCAGTGCACCGAGCAGGCCATGGCGTTCCAGGCCCTGGAAACTGGCCACCGCATGACCCGAAAGGAACAGCTTCAGGCATTCCTCGAACAGGCGTGCCGGCGCCGCTTCGCGCAGCAGGGGCGCAAGCTGCGGAATCGGCGCGGCGGTGGCGGCCTCGATCTCGAAGTCCAGCTTCGCCGCCAGGCGCACCGCACGCAGCATGCGCACGGGATCCTCGCGATAACGGGTTTCCGGATCGCCGATCAGTCGCATGAGGCGGTTGCGCACGTCCTCGTAACCGCCGACGTAATCGCGTACCGAGAAATCCTCGATCGCGTAATACAGCGCGTTGGCGGTGAAGTCGCGGCGCACCGCGTCTTCCTCGATGGTGCCGTAGACGTTGTCGCGCAGCAGGCGGCCGCCCTCGTGCGTCTCACGGTCGCCGCTGCCGTCGTCGCTGTTGGAGCGGAACGTCGCGACCTCGATGATCTCGCGGCCGTAGACCACGTGGGCCAGGCGGAAGCGGCGACCGATCAGGCGGCAATTGCGGAACAGCGCCCTGACCTCTTCCGGCGTGGCGTCGGTGGCCACGTCGAAATCCTTGGGATGGCCGCCGATCAGCAAGTCACGCACGGCTCCGCCGACCAGGCAGGCCGTGAAGCCGCCTTCGCGCAGCCGGTACAGAACGCGCAGGGCGTTGGGGCTGATGTCGCGCCGCGAGACGTTGTGCTGGTCGCGCGGAATGATCTGCAGATGGGTTTGTATGTTGGGTTGCATCGAGCGGGCGTCGCCGCGGTCCTTGGAGACAAGAAGGCCGTTGCCGCCGGCAACAGCAGCGCATATACTAGCAAGCCGCGTTGTGTTGAGAGCCAGCGCGGGTTTTCACCGCCCCAAGCTCCCATCGTCTAGAGGCCTAGGACACCGCCCTCTCAAGGCAGTAACACGGGTTCGAATCCCGTTGGGAGTACCAGATTCCGAAGCCCGCGCAGCGATGCGCGGGCTTTTTCGTTCCAGCGCCCGCCCGGCGGGCCAGCGGACCGAGCCTTCGCGATCGGCCCGCCACGATCGGATTGGGACCGGTGGCGGCGAATCGCTAAACTAGGCAGATGCCCGCGGGCATCCCGCGCGCCTCTTTACCACGGAATCATCGCCATGCCCTTCGTCGTCACCGAGAACTGCATCAAGTGCAAGTACACCGACTGTGTCGAGGTGTGCCCGGTCGACTGTTTCCACGAGGGGCCGAACTTCCTGGTGATCGACCCGGACGAGTGCATCGACTGCACCCTGTGCGAGCCCGAGTGCCCCATCAACGCCATCTACCCCGAGGACGACGTCCCGGCCGGGCAGGAGGCGTTCGTCGCGCTCAACGCCGAGCTTTCCAAGGCGTGGCCGGTCATCACCACGCGCAAGGACCCGCTGCCCGACGCCAAGGAGTGGGAAGGCAAGCCGGGCAAGATCGACGTGCTGGAACGCTGAGCACCCTGCTCCGGCGCTTTCCCGCCGGAATGGATCGCAACGAAAACGGGCGCCCTTCGGCGCCCGTTTCGCGTTCGGGGAACCCCGTGCTTACTGGACGGCCAGCGCGGTGCGGAGCGCGTCGATCAGCTTCTTCGGGGCATCGCCGGTGGCCGGCAGGCCGCGCGGATCGACCGCCGACACATACGAGCCCTGCTCGGTACCCGCCACGCGCACCAGGAAGTTGGCGCCTTCATAGTTCACGTCGTACACGCCCAGCGCCTGCGCGCGGTTGGCGATGTTCACGCCCTGCACCGCCGCGAGCGCCTCGCCGACCTTGGCGAACGCGTCGTCGCGCGCGGTCGGCAGGGTGAAGCCGCCCGACGCCTGGCCCGACGCGACCGCATTGGTGGCTGCCTGCGAGGGCACGTTCACCGCGGTGTCGGTGCGCGGCAGGTCGAGATCCGGCGGCACTTCCAGCGGGCGCGTCTCCGGGCTCTGCGAATAGAGCTTGTCGGTCTTGCGGAACCAGCTGCAGCCGGAGCCGAGCGCGATCCCGGCCAGCAGCACGCTGGCCACGAGAACGCGGGTCATCGAAACGTTGGAACGCATGTAGATCTCCTGCAGGGTTCAGGCCACGAGCGATTCGCGGCTTTCCAGTTCAAGTTCGTCGATCAGCGCGGCGATGGGCGCAACGCTGCCGGTATGGGCTGCCGACAGTGGCAGCAGCGGCAGGCGCAGCCCGTGGCCGATGCCCTGTCGCGTCAGCAGCGCCTTGACCGGGATCGGATTGGGTTCCACACCGAGGAAGTCGTACGCGGCCTGCATGCGCGCGTCCAGCGCGACAGCTGCGTCGCGCTGGCCACCGCGGGCAAGGTCGGCCAGTCGGCGGAACGCACGCGGCAGCACGTTGGACGCCACCGAGATCACGCCATCGGCGCCGGCCACCATCGCGCGGCACGCGGTCGGATCGTCGCCGCTGAGGATCGCGAAACCGTCGCTCTTCAACTGCAGCAGCGCCGCCATGCGGTCGGGTTCGCTGCGCGCTTCCTTGATGCCGACGATGCGCGGGTGCGGCGCGAGCTCGGCGACGGTCTCCGGCAGCAGGTCGCCACCGGTGCGGCCGGGCACGTTGTAGAGGACGACCGGCAGCGCGCCGTCGTCGGCGATGGCGCGGTAATGCGCGATCAGCCCGGCTTGCGTGGGACGCACGTACGGCGGCGTCACGATCAGCGCGGCATCCGCGCCCAGTGCCGCCGCGCGGCGCGTCTGTTCGATGGTCTTGGCGGTGTTGGACAGGCCGGTGCCGGCCAGCACCGGGATGCGTCCGGCGATGCGCTCCACCGCACTGCGCAACAGCGCATCGAACTCCGCGTCGAACAGCGCCGCTGCCTCGCCCGTGGAACCGGCCACCACGATGGCCTGCGTGCCGCCGTCGAGCTGCGCGTCGAGCAGGCGATGCCACGCGTCGAAGTCAATTTCGCCGGTCGCCGTGAACGGCGTCGCCAGCGCGGTGATGCTGCCGGAAAGTCGCAAGGTGATGGTGTCCGATTCCGCGTTTTCAGAAGGGCCGGCGCAAAGCGCGCAGGCCGTCGATTCGGGGCCGATGGCGCCATGATCGCCCCGAGGATGTTACTTGCGGCCCGAAAGCGCGGGCAAGTATGCTGCCCTCCAGCACAGCCCCCTCACGGGCGACCATTCAGTATCCGAGCCCCGGCTCACCAGGACAGGCGCCGCCTTGACCGATCCCGCTTCCCGGCCGTCGCCGAACGAAAACCACCTCCTGATCAACGCCTATACGACGCATCCGGAGTCGCCGCTGCTTTCGGTGACGCGGCGCATCGCCGATTCGGGCTGCAACCTCGTCGACGCGCGCCTGGCCACGGTCGGTCGCGATGTGTCGGTCACCGCTCTGGCGATGGGCTCCTGGGACTCGGTGGCCAAGCTGGAGGCGATGCTGACCCGCCTGGAGCGCGAGGAAGGCCTGAAACTGGTGTGGTACCGCACCGGAGCCAAGCAGGCGCAGTCCAACCTGCTGCCCTACGTGGTCGAAGTGGTGGCCGCCGACAAGCCCGGCATCCTGTTCCAGCTGGCCGACTTCTTCGACCGCCAGGGCATCACCATCGAGAGCCTGCACAGCTCGCGCTACCGCGCCATGCAGACCGGCGCGGAGATGTTCTCGGCCCAGATCACCATCGGCGTGCCCTCCAGCATGCACATCGCGGCCCTGCGCGACGACTTCCTGGAGTTCTGCGACCACCTCAACCTCGACGCGATCATGGACCCCATGAAGTTCTGATTGACGAAATGCGCCGGCACGCGGCAACGTAGGCGCAGGCCGGCCTGGAGCGAACGAAGAAGCACGATGCTCGACACCGGCGACCGCATTCCGAAGAACGTCCTGACCCTGCCCCTGGCGCTGTCCAGCGGCGAAACCGCCTCGCTCAAGGATTTCGCCGGCCAGTGGCTGGTGCTGTACTTCTATCCGAAGGACAGCACGCCCGGCTGCACCACCGAAGGCATCGACTTCAACGCTCTGCTGCCGAAGTTCGGCAAACTCGGCGCCACCGTGCTGGGCGTCTCGCGCGATCCCATCAAGTCCCACCAGAACTTCTGCGCCAAGCAGGGGTTCAAGTTCGACCTGGTCAGCGACGCCGACGAAGCGCTGTGCAATGCCTTCGGCGTGATCAAGCCCAAGAAGCTCTACGGCCGCGAATACATCGGCGTGGAGCGCAGCACCTTCCTCATCGATCCCAAGGGCGTCATCGCCCAGTCATGGCGCCCGGTCAAGGTGCCCGGCCATGCACAGGCCGTCCTCGACGCGCTCAAGGAACACGCAACGCAGTGACCCTCTCCGCGCCCCCCTCGCCCTGCCGTCCCGCCCCGCGGGCCACGGCAGCGTCGCCATGGGCGCGCGGCGCGATTCTTGCAACGTCGCATCGCAATCCCGGCAATTCCACGCTGTCTCCCAGGTCCAACCCGCATCGGAGTGTTCGATGACCAGAAGCAAGCGGATCTACGTGCTCGACACCAATGTCCTCATGCACGACCCGACCGCGCTGTTCAAATTCGAGGAGCACGATGTCTTCCTGCCGATGCAGGTCATCGAGGAGCTCGACAACGCCAAGAAAGGCAACTCCGAAGCCAGCCGCAACGCACGCCAGGTCAGCCGGTTCCTCAACGAACTCATCGAGGCCGAAGGCACCGACAAGATCTCCACCGGCATCCCGCTCAACCGGCCGCAGGGCCTACAGCTGCGCGGCGCGCAGAGCATCGGTCGCCTGCGCTTCCAGACGCGCGACTTCGACTCGGGCAAGCGCTTCGGCGCGGTCATCCCGGACAACCACATCCTGGGTTCGATCCTCGCACTGAAGGAAGCCGAGCCGGACGTGCCGGTGGTGTTCATCTCCAAGGACATCAACCTTCGCATCAAGGCATCGATCGCGGGCATCGTGTCGGAGGACTACGAGAACGACCGCGCGCTCGACGACTTCAGCCTGCTCTACACCGGCGCGACCGCGCTGCCGGAAGACTTCTGGCAGCGCTACGGCAAGGACCTCAAGTCGTGGACGGAGAAGGGTCGCACCTTCTACGAGATCACCCGTCACGAGGACGACGACTGGCACCCGAACCAGTTCCTCTACCTGCCCGGCGACGACGAGTCGGAAATGAAGGTGGCGCGCCTGACCGACAACAAGGTCGTGCTGCAGATCGTGGACGATTACCGCCATCACCAGCACGCGGTGTGGGGCATCGCCGCGCGCAACCGCGAACAGAATTTCGCGCTCAACGCGCTGATGGACCCGGAGATCGACTTCGTCACGCTGCTCGGCACCGCCGGCACCGGCAAGACGCTGCTGGCGCTGGCCGCGGGCCTGGCGCAGACGATGGACCAGCAGCGCTACCGCGAGATCATCATGACCCGCGCGACGGTGAGCGTCGGCGAGGACATCGGTTTCCTGCCCGGCACCGAAGAGGAAAAGATGACGCCGTGGATGGGCGCGCTGACCGACAACCTGGAAGTGCTCACGCACAACCAGGACGGCGGCAGCTGGGGACGCGCGGCCACCAACGACCTGCTGGCCAGCCGCATCAAGATCCGCTCGCTCAACTTCATGCGCGGCCGCACGTTCCTCAGCCGCTGGCTGATCCTGGACGAAGCGCAGAACCTCACGCCCAAGCAGATGAAGACGCTGATCACCCGCGCCGGCCCCGGCACGAAGATCGTATGCCTGGGCAACGTGGAGCAGATCGACACGCCCTACCTCACCGAGACCACGTCCGGCCTGACCTACGCGGTGGACCGCTTCAAGAACTGGGAGCACAGCGCGCACATCACGCTGCGCCGCGGCGAGCGCTCGCGTCTGGCGGATTACGCGTCCGAGGTGCTCTGAGGCGCGCTTCGCCTGTCGTCCCGATGGCGCGTTCCCGATCAGGGGTTCGCGCCCTCGGGAAAACACCCATGTGGAGTGCCCGGCTCCTCGCCGTCCACCGCACAATGTGATCCACCGTCACGGCAAGGCGCCGCACCCATGATCACCCGACTGCCCACCTGGGTCTGGCTCGGCGCGGCCAGCCTGGCCATGATCGCCGGCATGGTGAACGTGGTCGGCTACCTGGGTTTCGAGCACCAGGCGATCACCCACCTCACCGGCACCACCAGTCTGCTCGGCGCGGCCATCGCGCGCGGCGACACGCGTTCGGAAACGCATCTGCTCGTCATCGTGCTGTCCTTCGTCGGTGGCGCGATGCTCAGCGGGCTGATCATCCAGGACAGCACGCTGCGGCTGGGGCGGCGCTACGGCGTGGCGCTGGCCATCGAGTCGATGCTGCTGTTCGCCGCGGTGCCGCTGTTCGAACACCGGCAGATCGCCGGGGCCGCGCTCGCGGCAGTCGCCATCGGCCTGCAGAATGCGATGACCGCCACCTACAGCGGCACGCTGGTGCGCACCTCGCACCTCACGGGCATGTTCACCGACCTGGGCATGTTCCTCGGCCACCGTCTGCGCGGTGTGCCAGCCGAACCACGACGCCTGTGGCTTTGCCTGGCCATCATCGGCGGCTTCCTCGCGGGCGGCGTGGTCGGCGGATTGCTGTTCCCCACGTTCTCCTATCGCACGCTGTACCTGCCGGCCGCACTGACCGGCATCACCGGCGTGGCCTACGCGATCTATCGCCATCGCCGCGGTCCGGCAGGCACACTGTCGCCATGAACGATGCTTCCCTGCCTCCCTGCGCGCTGACCATCGCCGGTTCCGATTCCGGCGGCGGTGCCGGCATCCAGGCCGACCTCAAGACCTTTGCCGCGCACCGTGTGCACGGTCTGAGCGCGATCGCCGCGCTGACCGCGCAGCACACGCGCGGCGTGACCGCGGTGCACGTGCCGGACACGGCCTTCCTGCGCGCGCAGATCGACGCCTGCTTCGACGACTTCGCCATCGGCGCGGTGAAGCTGGGCATGCTCGCCAACGCGGAGGTCATCCACGCCGTTGCCGATGCGCTGGAACACCACCGTCCCGCGCACGTGGTGCTCGATCCGGTGATGGTGTCCACCTCCGGCGCGCGCCTGCTGGAAACCAGCGCGCTCGATGCTCTGCGCACGCGCCTGATTCCGATGGCGACGCTGATCACGCCCAACCTGCCGGAAGCGGAGCTGCTCATCGGTCGCGCGATCGTCGACATCGACGCCATGCACGAAGCCATCGGCACGCTGCTCGGCCTCGGCGCGGGTGCGGTGCTGCTCAAGGGCGGGCACTTGCCGGTGGATGCATCGCCACGCAATGAAGTGGTCGATCTGTTCGCCGACGGCAGCGCCGTGCACGCGATCGCCCATCCGCGCCTGTCACTGGACGCACACGGTACCGGCTGCACGCTGGCCTCGGCCGTGGCGGCCAATCTGTGCCTCGGCCGCGATCTGCGCGGCAGCTGCGACGCGGCCGCCGACTATGTCCACGCGGCCCTGCGCAAGGGATATCGCCCGGGCCGCGGCGACGTGCTGGTGCTCGACCACTTTGGAGCCGCACCCCATGGATGATGCTCCGCCGCGCACGGTGCGATCGCTGGAGATCGACGCGCAAACCGAGGACGGCCATCGATACCAGTTGCTGGCGCGCGTGCCCGACGCACCGCGTTCGAGCCTGTTGTGGCTGCCGGCCATGGGCATCTCCGCGAAGCATTACGTTCCGTTCGCCGACGCGCTGGCGCAGCACGGCGTGGCCGTGTTCCTTCATGAATGGCGCGGCGCCGGATCCAGCCAGGTGCGCGCCAGCCGCGACGTGGACTGGGGGTATCGCGAACTGCTCACGCAGGATCTGCCGGCCAGCGAAGCGCTGGTCGCGCACCATGCGCCCGGTGTGCCGCGCACGCTGGGCGGCCACAGCCTGGGCGGCCAGTTGGCCTGCTGCCGCCTCGGTCTGTCGCCGGAGTCGGCCACGGCCTTGTGGCTGGTCGGCAGCGGTGCGCCGTACTGGCGTGCGTTCCCCGCGAAGTCGAAATGGTGGCTCCCGTTCGCCTACCGCTTTCTCGCCTGGCTGGCCGACCGTCACGGCGCCCTGCCCGGTCGCCGCATCGGCTTCGGCGGGCAGGAAGCCCGTGGCGTGATCCGGGACTGGAGCCTCACCGGCCTGAGCGGCCGCTACGCCGGCGCCGGCATCGATGTCGACCTGGAAGCCGCCATGGCGGCCCTGGCGGTGGACGTGCGCGCGGTGGCGCTGGCGCAGGACTGGCTCGGCCCCGAATCGTCGCTGCGGTTCCTGCTGTCGAAGCTGCGACGTTCCAGCCCCCGCATCGATGTGCTCGATGCCGCGACCCTGGGCACCCGCGCCGACCACTACGCCTGGATGAAGCAACCGCAGGCCGTGGTCTCGCACCTGCTGGACTGAACGCGCGACCGTTCGTCACCCGGGCGACCTGAGCCGTCGCCGATCTGCGTTCCCCACAACTAAGGATCGGTTTCCGTCATCAAACGGACACATCGGTCCGCATCCCGGCCAGCGCAGCCGGGCTGACAAGTGGTCCCGCCCTGGCGGGGAGCGCGTACCAACGGGGGGCTCGATCGCATGGGCAGTGGCGTGGTCAAGGCACCGACGGTGTGGATCGTCGTCAAGCTGGTTCTTCTGGCCCTCTATCTGCTCGGAACCAACCGCATGCTTGCCGAGCGCGTGGCCCATATCGGGCTGCAACCCGGCCTGGCGGTGTTCGCCGCGGTCTGGCTGCTGTGCGTGCTGTCGATGCTGGTACTCGCGTTCCATGCGCGCCCGTTCGCGCGTGTCGTGTGGAGCGCGATCTTCTTCCTCGGCAACACCTTCACGCTTTCACACGCGCTGATCACCTCGAGCTATCTGGGGCTGACCGAATTCGAACAGCTGCTGGGCCTGATCGGATTTGTCGGCAACCTGGCCGGCTTCCACGATGCGGAACTGATCGAAGCGGCAGCGTGGTCGTTGCTGGGGGTGGTGGCGATGAACCTGCCGCCGTGGCTCAGGGCGCCGGCGTCGCCGACGTGGCGCCACTGGCTGCTGCGCCACGCCGGGCTGGCACCGCTGCTGCCGGTGGCGGTGATCGCCGGCATCCTCTACCTGCGTGGCGGCGAAGGCTCCAACGGGTTCCCCGGGCAGTTCAACACCGCCGCATTCGCAACCGTGCTGGGACTGGAAAAGGTGCTGGCCCCAGCCAGGCCGGAGCGCGAGGACGTCGCGCTGGCGCATCCGGGGCGGCGGCCGCTGCGCCACATCGTGATGGTGATGGACGAGAGCGTGCGCGGCGACTACGTGGACCTCAACGTCGACGACGGCGTCGAGACCGGGCTGCAGCCGCTGGGCAGCGCACTGTTCAATTTCGGCGTGGCCGCCTCGTCCGCCAACTGTTCGTCCACTTCGAATGCCAGCCTGCGCTACGGCGTCACGCGCGACAGCTACCTGCGCGATCTGCAGGTGAATCCCTCGTTCTGGCGCTACGCGGCGCAGGCGGGGTATCGCACCATCTATCTGGACGCGCAGCGGCAGGGTGGCAAGCTGCAGAACTTCATGGACGAGCACGAACTGGCCGAGATCGACGAGTTCGTGCAGGTCGGCGACGGCTTCGCGCCCGAGCACCGCGATGTGGAAGCCGGCCGCCTGCTCAAACGCATGCTGGCGCGCGAACGCCCCAGCTTCATCTTCGTCAACAAGATGGGTTGCCACTTCCCCTACGAGGGCAAGTACCCGGCCGAGGCCACGCTCTATGCGCCGACGATGGAGCGCACCTACTTCTCCAATGAAGTCGACCCCGACAACGCCGGCTTCCGGCAGGCGGAGAACGCCGAGCAACGCTGGCGCCAGGTCAACAGCTATCGCAACTGCCTGGCCTGGAACACACGCTCATTCTTCCGTGAAGCGATGGCCGGGGCGTCGCTGGACGACGCGCTCATCGTCTACACCGCCGACCATGGCCAGAATTTCCACGAGGACGGCAGCCCCGGCGCGCAGACCCACTGCACCATCGGTCCGGCGTCGGCCGGCGAAGGCCGCGTCCCGCTGGCCGCAATGACGCGCAATCCGCACATGGCATCGCGCCTGCGCGAAGCAGCGCGACGCAACCAGGACCGCGCCAGCCATTTCAACGTCTATCCCACGCTGCTGGATGCGATGGGATACCGCCTGCCCGCACAGGACGCCGGCTTCGAGCCCACGCTCTACGCCACGCTGCCCGAAAGCCCGCCCAGGTTCCTGTCCACCTACTTCGTGCGCTTCGGCCGGGAACCGGTGTGGAACTCGATCGGCAAGCCCGCGCAACTGCGCGACGGCCTGCCGCAGGCGCTGGCCTCCGGCGATGAGCCACGCGCACGCGATGCGGTGGACGCCACTGCGGCCAGCGGGTCGCCCTGACGGCGTGACGCTGCCGCGGCGCGAGCGCGGCGCGCGGATGAACGCAGATCCCTCAGTAGGCGTCGGCCACCCGGGCCCCATCCGTCCGCGCACGACGCACGCGAGGTGCCGCCACGCGTCGCGGCGTGGTGCGATAGCCATCGGGATTCATCGACTGCCAACGCCACGCGTCGCGGCACATCGCGTCGACGTCGAGCTCCGCGCGCCAGCCCAGCAGGTTCCGTGCCAGCGTCGGATCGGCGAAAACCGCCGCGGCGTCGCCGGGACGGCGATCGACGATCTCGTACGGAATGTGCCGTCCACTGGCGCGCTCGAAGGCGTGCACCAGCTCCAGCACGCTGACACCGTGGCCGGTGCCGAGGTTGACGGTGAGGCTGCGGTCCTCGCGCACCATGCATTCCAGCGCGTCCACGTGCGCCCGGGCGAGATCCACCACATGGATGTAATCGCGCACGCCCGTGCCGTCGACGGTGGGGTAGTCGTTGCCGAACACGCGCAGGCATTCACGCTGTCCGACCGCGACCTGGCAGATGTACGGCATCAGGTTGGTCGGCTCGCCGCACGGGTCCTCGCCGATCAACCCGGACGTGTGTGCGCCCACCGGATTGAAGTAGCGCAGGTTGGCCGCTCGGAAGGATGGATCGGCCGTGCACAGGTCGCCGATCAACTGCTCGGCGACCAGCTTGGTGCGGCCGTAGGGGTTCATGACCTGCAGGCCGGCATCCTCGCGCACCGGCACGCTTTCGGGCTCGCCGTACACGGTGGCCGAAGAGCTGAACACCAGTCGGCGTACGCCCGCGTCCTGCATCGCCTGCAGCAGGACGATGGTGCCGCTGATGTTGTTGTCGAAATACTCCAGCGGCCGCCGGCAGGAATCGCCCACGGCCTTGAGTGCGGCGAAGTGCAGCACCGCGTCGAAACGGTGCGCGGCGAACAGGCTCGCGAGCGCATGCCGGTCGCGCATGTCGATGCGATGCAATGACACCGGTGTTCCCATCAACCGCTTCAGTCGCGGCACGACCTGCGGCGAGCTGTTCACGCCGCTGTCGGCGATCACCACCTGGTGACCGCGCTCGGCCAGCTGGACGCACGTGTGGCTGCCGATGTAGCCCGCTCCACCGCAGACAAGGATTCGCATGAGGCCCCGGCCCTGACAGGACGACGCGTCGCGGACGCCGGACGACGCACCGCTTCGCAGATGCACCCTGCTCCGCTGCGCAGGCTGCTCCCCGGACCCGACTCCGTGCCGGTGTCCTGACTGTTTCCAACGCAATGGGGGGCCATTTCCGGCAGCGCCGTCCATCGGCGACGCGAACGGCTGTCGCGGGCCTCGTGCGTGGCCGGATCGCGGCCTTCGTGGCGTTGATGGATATCGAACGCAAGGGGGTTGTCGATCATGCGAGTGTTCCGTCTCTTCACAATCATCGGTCTGATGCTGGTCCTGTGTGCCTGCGCTTCCTCGGGTAGTTCGGTCAAGGCGCCGCCGCCAGCCGAATCGGAAAATCTGGTGGATGCCTACCAGATCGGCATCGACGACATCGTCCAGGTCTCGGTCTGGCGCAACCCGGAGCTGGGCATCACGGTGCCCGTGCGCCCGGACGGCAAGATCTCGGTGCCGCTGGTCGGCGACGTCTCGGCCGGCGGACGCACGCCGGGCGAGGTCGCCAAGGAAATCCAGACCAAGCTGGCCGTGTTCGTGCGCGACCCGCAGGTGGCGGTGATCCTCACCGACCTGCGCAGCCACGAGTACCTGTCGCGCGTGCGCGTCACCGGCGCCGTGCGGCAACCCATCTCGATTCCCTTCCGCCAGGGCATGACGGTGCTCGATGCCGTGCTCGCCGCCGGCGGCGTGACCGAGTTCGCCGCGCCGGCGAAGTCGGACCTCTATCGCAAGACCGGTGACGGAACGCGCAGCTACGCCGTGCGTCTGGACCACATCCTCGAGGACGGCGACCTGACGACCAACTTCAAGGTCGCGCCCGGGGACGTCATCACCGTTCCGGAACGCACGCTGTGAACGGCGCGTCGATGGACCTGGTGGTCCCGGAGACGCGCCCCTCGGCCATCGTCGCGATGGTGCCGGTCGCATTCGAGGAATGGCGTCGCCGTCCGGTGATGCTGGCCACCGTCTTCACCGCCATCGCGCTGGCCGCGCTGGCGTTCGGTCTGGTGCTGCCGAAGAAATACAACTCGCAGACGACGATCCTGGTCGAGGAAAGCAACATCATCAAACCGCTGATGGAAGGCCGCGCCGTGCCGACCAGCGTGGCCAACCGCGCGGCGATCACGCGCGAGGTCGCCTTCAGCCGCAAGGTGATGACCGAGATCCTGGAAACCGGCGGCTGGATGGCCAAGAAGCCGACTCCGCTGCAGCAGGACCAGCTGATCGAACAGATCATCAGCCGGACGGTCATCTCCAACCCGCGCGACAACCTGATCCGCGTGTCCTACGTCGACACCGACGCGGTGCGCGCGCACGCCGTCACCAAGCGCTTCGCCGAGCTGATCATCCAGGAAAGCCTGGCGACCAAGGAGCGCGAAAGCCGCGATGCCTACGACTTCATCGATTCGCAGGTGCGCGCCTATCACCAGAAACTCACCGACGCCGAATCCAAGCTGGAGGCCTACCGCAAGTCCAACCCGGACGCGCGTCCGGGCATCGACGGCGATGTGAACTCGCGCATCGGCGAACTGCGTCGCATGGTCGACACCTCTCGCATGGAACTGATGGACCTGGAATCCCAGGGCGGTGCGCTGCAGGGGCAGATCAATGGCGAGAACGAGATCAACGTGGTGCAGACCCGTGCCGGCCAGCTGCTGGCCCGCATGGCCGAGCTGGAATCCGAGCACGACCGTCTGTTGATGAACTACACCGAGCAGCATCCTGACGTGGTCCGCGTGCAGCACCAGATCCGCGACCTCGAAGAGGAAGTGCGTCGCGAAGACGCGCGCCAGGCCGCGATCAAGTCCGGCGCGTCGATGTCCGGTTCGGGTTCCACCGCAGCGCCCGGCGGCAACGCCACCGCGCTGGGCGGCGTGGCTTCGTTCAATCCGCTCTACGGCGAACTCAAGAGCAAGCTTTCCGAGAACCGCCGGCAGGCGGCCGCGGTGACCTCTCGCATCAACACCAGCCAGACGCTGCTCGACCAGGAACTGGCGCGCAGCCGGCACATCGCCGCCTCCGAAAGCACGCTGGCCGAGCTCTCGCGCGACTACGAAGTCAACCGCGACCTCTACCAGGACCTGCTCAAGCGCCGCGAGAACGCGCGCGTGTCGATGAGCCTGGATTCCGAACAGCGCGGCCTGAGCTTCCGCGTGCAGGAGCCGGCGAGCTTCCCGCTGCGCGGCGTCGGCCTGCGCCTGGTGCACGTGGCCAGCGCCGGACTGGGCGCCGCCGCGCTGGCACCGCTGGTGCTGCTGTTCGGCTTCGTGCGGTTGGACCCGCGCGTGCGCTCGCCGTACCAGATCGAAACCGCCGCCGCGCTGCCCGTGCTGGGCACGGTGCCGCGCTACCAGACCGCACCGTCGCGTCGCCAGGGAACCCGCCGCTTCGTGATCGCCGCGATGATCTTCCTGGTGGTGCCCCTGACCTACGGTCTGGCCCTCGTCCTCAAGCTGGTGAGCAACCCATGAGCGCAGTGCCGAATCCAGTTTCCGACATCGACGACGCCCGCGACGAGAAACACGCCATCACACGTGCCGCGGGCGCGACGGCACTCTCGCCCAGCCAGCTGGAAGACCGCGCGATCATCCACCGCGGCGCCGTGTCGCGGCCGGAAGTCGATGCCTTCCGCGAACTTCGCACGCGGCTGCTCTCGGCGATGGAAGGCGGCACGTTCGTCGCGCTGGTCGCGCCGGTCAGTACCGGCAGCGGCGGCAGCTTCGTCGCGCGCAACCTCGCCACGGCCATGGCCTTCGACGAAACCAAGAGCGCGCTGCTCGTGGATTGCGACCTGCGCCATCCTTCGCAGCACGCCACGATGCAGATCGACACCGAAGCCGGCGGCCTGGTCGAGTACCTGGAGAATCCCGAGGGCGATCTGTCGGACGTGATCTACGACACCGGCGTCAACGGCCTTCGCCTGATTCCCGCCGGCAGGACACGCGAGATCGGCGCCGAGTACTTCTCGTCGGTACGCATGCGCCTGCTGCTGGATTCCATCCGCAGCCGCCATCCCAACTGCTATGTGTTCCTGGACGGGCCGCCGGTGCGGGGCACGCCGGACGCACGCATCCTGGCCGACATCGCCGACGTGGTGATCCTCGTCGCCGGCTACGGACGCGACACGGCCGCCTCGATCGCACAGGCGGCGGCGAACTTCGACCCGGGCAAGTTCGCCGGCGTCGTCTTCAATGAAGGCGTTTGACCGGGGGAGTGTTTGATGGCCAGCGGAAGACTCAGGAAGGTCGCGGGCGGGGCCCGCCGATCCGCGCTCTGCATCGCCCTGTTGGCGGCGCTTCCCGCCGGCGCGGGCGCTGCGCAGTTGAACTATTCGATCGGCGGGCGCGTGGAGCACAGCGACAACATCGCGCTCACCGAAACCAACCCGCAGGAAGAAAGCACGCTGGCGACCGATGTCGCCTTCGATCTGGTCGAAACCGGTCGCGACACCACGCTGACCGCGCGCGGTGGCGTGGAATACCTGTACTACACCGGGCCGCTCTTCGACGACGATATCCGCGCGTCGCTGGTGGGCACCTTCAACTGGAACACCTGGCAGGACCGCCTCAAGTTCATCCTCGAGGACTACGCCAACTACGAGCCGATCGACGTTCTGGCCGCCAACGCGCCGGACAACCAGCAGCAGGTCAACATCTTCGTCGCCGGCATGCAGTTCAACCTGCGCCCCGGCGCGGCCACGCGCACGCGCATCGACCTGCGCTACAACAACTACTGGGCCGAGGAAACCGACGACTTCAACGGCGACCGCTACAACGCCGCCTTCACCCTGTGGCAGGAGCCCAGCGCGACCACGCGCATCGCCGCCACGGTCGAAGGCAGCGAAGTGCGGTACGACCAGGTCAGCCTGGACACGCTCGGCGCGGACTACCGGCGTCTGGACACCTACGTAACCTGGAACCGCAATCTGGCCAACATCAACCTCGAGGTGCGCGCCGGCTATTCGTGGGTCGAGCTGACTGATTTCAACACCAAGGACGACGCACCGCTGTTCCGCACCGTGTTCACGTGGCGACCCACCTCGCGCAGCACGCTGGACATGGGCGTCTACTACCAGTTCTCCGACGCGGCACAGGAACTGATGGCCGACGTCGCCGATCCGAGCGTCGGCCCCACCGCGCCCGGTGGCGCGCCGACGGTCGATCCCGGCGACGTCACCATCGGCCCGGACCTGTACCGCCAGCGGCGCGTGGACATCGGCTATCGCTTCAACGGCGAGCGGTTCGACGCCAGCGTGCGTCCGTTCTACGAGGACAACGACTACGTCGACCCCACCGCGCAGAGCGAAGGCAGCTACGGCATCGGCATCGGCGTGAGCTGGGCGATCCAGCCCACGTTGTTCCTCACCGGATCGCTGTCCGCCAGCTACCGGACCTTCGACAGCTTCGATCGCGACGACGACGATTTTTCCATCTACGCGGGCGTCGTGAAGGTCTTCACCCGGCACTGGAGCATGGGTTTCGACCTGCGCCACCAGGAACGCAACAGCAACGTGCCTGAAGCGAGCTATGACGAGAATGCCGTCATCCTCAGCGTTCGCTATACCCGCTGAGCCCGTGGCCACGGCGGTCGCCGACCGGCGCATCCGCCTGCTGCTGCTCACCGACACGCCGGTGCTCGCGCCCGGCGGCAGCGAACGGTTCCTCCAGAACCTGGCTTCGCGGCTGGCGACGGACAGCTATCGGATCACGCTGGTGCAACTGCACGAGCAGCGCATGCCGGGCAACCACGGCCATGAGCTGCTGACGCGCCCCAATCTGCGACTGATCTCCCTGCCCGTGCATGCGGTGTACGACCGCAGCGGCCTGCACGCCTGGCGTCAGCTCGGCCTCATGCTGCGTCGCGAACGTTTCGACGTGGTGCAGTCGCAACACGAGAAGGCGGACATCCTCAACGCGCTTCTGCCGCGGCAGGCCGGAACGGTGCACATCTCCAACCGCCGCGACATGGGCTTCAAGAAAAGCCAGCGCCTGCAGCATCTGTTCCGCCGACTCAACGGCCGTTTCGATGCCGTGGTGGCGCCGGCGCGCCAGATCCTGAGCGGCCTGGCCGAATGCGAACACCTGGATCCGCTGCGCATGACGTGGATCCCCAATGGCGTGGACACGCGTCGCTACGCACCCGCACCGCTGCAGCGGCGCCTGGACAGCCGTCGCGAACTCGGCCTGGACGACGATGCCATCGTCTTCGGCTGCGTCGCGCGCCTGCAGCCGGTGAAGCGGCACGTCGACCTCATCGACGCCTTCGCGCAGGTGCACCGCACGCTGCCACAGGCGCGTCTGGTGCTGGTCGGCGATGGGCCTCTGCTGCCGCAGCTCCGCGAACGGATCGCCTCGCATGGCGTGCAGGACGCGGTCAGCCTGCTGGCCTCGCGCGACGACGTGGATGCCCTGCTGCCGGCACTGGACGTGCTGGTGCTGCCCTCGTCCAGCGAAGGGATGTCCAACGCCATCCTGGAAGCGATGGCCTGCGGCCTGCCGGTCGTGGCCACCGCGGTGGGCGGCAACCTGCACCTGGTGCAGCACGAGACGACGGGCCTGCTGGTTCCGCCGCTCGACCCGATCTCGCTCGCGGCCTCGCTGCAATGGCTCGCACAGTCCGCCCACGCGCGCCGCCGCATGGGCATGGCCGCGCGCGCGCGCATCGAGCGCGAGTTCTCTCTGGACAACATGGTGCAGGCCTTCGACCAGCTCTACCGGCGCCTGCTGGACCGGCTGTGAACACGCCGCGCCCCTTCGTGCTGCAGGTGCGCTCCAGCGCGGGCCTTTACGGCGCCGACCGCGTGGTGCTCGCACTCAATCGCGGCATTCCGCGACAGGGCGCACGCGCGCGGCTGTTGAGCATCAACAACTACCGAATGCAGGAGCAGGCGCTGCACGATACCGCCTCGGCCACCGGCCAGGACGCCGTGCTGCTGCCGTGTCGCGGGCGCGTGGACGCCGCGACGGTTTCCGCCCTGGTTGCACAGATCGGCGCGGCGCGCGAGCCGGTGGTGCACGTGCACGACTACAAGAGCGCCTTCTACGCGTGGCTCGCCACGCGCCGCAGACCCGCACCACTGGTCGCGACGCTGCACGGCTGGGTGGAGGAATCGACTTCGCTGCGCCTGTACACGCGCCTGGAACTGGCCCTTCTGCGGCGCTTCGACGCACTCGTTGTCGTCGCCGAGGAACAGGTCGGTCGCCTCGTGCGCGTGGGGATTCCGCGTTCGCGCATCCATCATCTCGCCAACGGCATCGACTGCCCGGAACGCGATGAGGACGGCGCGCGGATCTTGCGCGAACAACTGGGCCTTGCGCCGTCGTCGCGGATCTTCGCCGCCGTCGCGCGACTGTCCAGCGAGAAGAACCTGCCGATGCTGCTGCGCGCCTTCGCCCCCGTGGCCGCGCGTCATCCCGATGCCGTGCTGCTGCTGGTCGGCGACGGCCCACAGCGCGAGGAACTCCAGGCGCTGGCGGAACAACTGTCGCTGGGAAGCCAGGTGCGGCTGCTCGGATGCCGCCACGACATGCCTGCGGTGTACACGCTCGCGCACGCACTGGTGCTGCCGTCGCTGACCGAAGGCATGCCGCTGGTGGTGCTGGAGGCGATGGCCTGCGAAGTGCCGGTCATCGCCAGCGCGGTGGGCGACATCCCGCGGCTGCTGGCGCATGCCGACCATGGTCGCCTGCTGCCTCCGGGCGATGCGGCCGCGCTGGAGGCCGCACTGGACGAAGCGTGCACCCTGCCGGTGCGGCGCGACGCCGCCGCGCGTCGCCACGTGCTCGAACATCATTCCTCGCAGACGATGGTCCGCGCCTATCTCGAACTGTACGACTCGCTGCGGGAGAGGGCCCATGCCCGGCGCGCGTCCTGACGCAGATTCACGCTTCCCGCTCGCATCGCGGGCGTTGCGCGGAGCCATGCCCGCTGCGCGCGCCGGCACGACGGTCGCGGTCCGGGGCAACGCCGCCGCGCCCACCCGCGTGGTCGCCGCGCGCGCACCGCGCAACTGGGCGCTGTACCTGTTCCTCATCCTGCTGCCGCTGCAGAACATCACCGCCGGCTACCTGCCCAACATCGGCGGGGGTTTCAATTTCCTCAACGTGATGTTCCTGGTCTCGCTGTTCACGGCGATGGCGCAGGGCGGCAAGCTGGCGCCCGGCGAAGGCGTGAACACGTGGGTGGGGCTCTACGCGGGCTACATGCTGCTGTCGATGCTGATCGGCTTCCACTTCGTCGACGACCCCACCAACCACTTCAACCAGCTCAAGGACCACCTGGTCGGCCTGTTCGTGGTGTACGTGGTGCAGATGAGCGTGCGCGACTGGCAGGGCGTCCGACTGGTCGTGCTGGCAACGCTGGTGCCGCTTCCGTACATCGCCAAGGTGGTGTGGAACCAGCACTACAGCGTCGCCAGCACGCATTACTCCGACGACCTGCGCATCAGCGGCACGTTCGCCCTGCTCGGCGCAAACGAGTTCGCCGCGTTCTGCGTCACGGTCGCAGTGGTGCTGTTCGCGATGCTGCTGGCGTGCCGGCTGTCGCGCTTCTGGCGGCTGATGCTGATCGGCGGCATCGCCTGCATGGTGCTGGGCGTGCTCTATGCGTACTCGCGCACGGCCTACATCAGTCTGATCCTGGGCCTGGTCACGGTGGTGCTGGTGTGGCGCGGGCGACTGAAGCTGATCCTTCCGCTGATGCTGGCCGTGATCGTGCTGCCGGCCGTGCTGCCCAAGTCGGTGGTGGAGCGCTTCGACAGCACGACCGTGGAGGAAGGCAAGCGCGACGAGAGCACGGAGCTGCGCATCGAGTACTGGAAGATCGCCTGGTCCAACTTCCTGCGCAATCCGATCGTCGGTACGGGGTACCACACCTTCCACCACCGCGAGATCAATCCCTACGGTCGCGACACCCACAACCTCTACATCCGCATGCTCAGCGAAGGCGGCATCCTCGGCGCGATCGTGCTGGTGGGCATCCTGCTGTCGGTGCTGCGCACCGCGATGCGGCAGGTGGCGCATTCGCGTTCCGGCACCTGGGCATACGCCCTCGCGCTCGGGCTGATGGGCGCATGGGTGTCGATGATCATCAGCAACCTGTTCGGCGACCGTTTTACGTATTACCCGGTAGTCGCCTACTTCTGGGCCTATGTCGCCCTGGTGGCGAAATCCCGCCACCTGCCGCCCGAGGAGATGGGCCGATGACCGCCGAACTGCGCGCCTGGCTGCGCTATCTCGTGGCACTGGGCACCCATTACAGCGGTGCGGACTGGGCCTACCGCAAGCTCAGTGGCGCGGGGCTGGTGATCCTGATGCTGCACCGCCTGCGCGACGAACCCGATCCCTACCCGCTCAGTCTCTCGCGCGGGCAACTGCGCCAGATGATCGCCTGGTTGCGCGGGCGCGAGGCGCTGGTCGGGCTGGACGATGGTCTGCGCGGGTTGTCGCCCGGCGCTGACCAGCGCGTGTCCTACGCACTCACCTTCGACGACGGCTATCGCGACAACCTCGGCCTGATCGATGCGCAGCTCGGCGAGGTTCCGGCGGTGGTGTACGTCGCCACCGGACACGTGGGCGGCGAGCCGATCTGGGCGTACCGGCTGGCGCACGCGGTGGAATCTCGCAGCCGGGATGCGCTCGACCTGGGTGGACTGGGGCTGGGCCATTTCGATCTCGCCCTGGCCGACGACCGCCATCGTCTGTACACGCTGCTGCCGCCGCGCCTGAAGAAGCTGGAGCCAGCGGAACTGGAAGCGTGGATCGATCACGTCTGCGAGCAGACGCGTCCGCGCCCGCTGCCGCACGATCACCGCGAAATGCTGGAATGGGGCGAGGTGCGGCGCCTGGCCGCCAACGGCATCGAGATCGGCGGCCACACGTGCAGCCACGCCATCCTCAGTCGCCTGGACGAAGCATCCGCGAGCGAGGAGATCGGCCTGTCGCGCGCGAGCATCGCCGCCGAACTGGGCGCGCCACCGCGTCACTTCGCCTATCCCAACGGCGGTGCGACCGATTTCGGCGAACGCGACGTGCGCCTGGTGCGCGAAGCCGGTTTCGAAACCGCCACCACGTCGATCGAGGGCGTGAACCGCCCCGGCGCCGATCCGTACCGCCTGCTGCGCTTCAACGTGCACGAAGACCGCTTCCGCGCGCCTTCCGGGCGGTTGTCCAAAGCCTTGTTCTTCAGCGAGACCAGCGGCCTGCTCGGCTGGCTTCGCAGCCTTCGGATGGCCTGACCATGCTGCCGATCCTGATGTACCACGGCCTGCACCGCGATGCCGCTTCACGCGGGCGCTTCGATGCCGTCTACAGCGTGCATCCGGAGATGTTCGCGCGGCAACTGGACTGGCTGGTCGAACACCGCCAACGCAGCGTCCTGCTGGACGAGGCGATGGCGGGCGCGCACCACGTCGACGAACGCCACGTCATCATCAGCTTCGACGACGGCGACGTGTCCAACGTCGACGTCGCGCTGCCGCTGCTGGCCGAACGCGGGCTGCGCGCGGAGTTCTTCATCACCACCGACTTCATCGGCCAGCTGGGCATGCTCGCACCGGACGACATCCGCCGCCTCGCGGCGGCCGGCATGGGCATCGGTTCGCACGGACGCACCCATGCCTTCCTGCAGGACCTGCACACCGCCGCGCTGATGGCCGAGCTGGACGACAGCCGCGCGCGCCTGCAGGCGATCTGCGGACGCCCCGTCGACGCGCTCGCATTGCCCGGTGGCCGCGGCGGCGAACGCGAACTGCTGGCCGCGCAGCGCCTGGGCTATCGCCACCTGCTGGGCTCCGTGCCCGGCCCCAACCGGCGCCCGCGACGCGATGCCTTCCTGCAACGGTTGCCGATCACGCGAACCCTGACGCTCGACGATTTCGCCGCGCTGGTGCAATGGCGTGGCCTTCCGCCACGCTGGATGAAAGCGCGCCATGCCGCGCTGCAGATGCCCAAGCGCATGCTGGGCAACGACGGCTACCAGCGCCTGCGCGAGCGCCTGCTATGACTGCGGAAGTCGTCTTCTGGTTCTGCATCGCGCTGGTCGCATACGCCTACGCGGGCTACCCGTTGCTGGTGGCCGCGCTGGCGCGCCGTTACGGACAGGTCCCGCACGAAGCCGACACCGGCGCCGCACTCACCGTGGTGATCGCGGCCTTCGACGAGGAGGCCCGCATCGCCGCACGCGTGCGCGATGTTCTCGACCAGGACTACCCCATCGATCGCCTGCAGGTGCTGGTGGTCAGCGACGGTAGCCGCGACGGCACCGCACAGGCCGCGGCCATCGACGACGAACGCGTGCGCGTGCTGGCCCTGCCCGTCAACGTCGGCAAGGCCATGGCGATCAACGCCGCGATGCGCCACGTCGACACCGCACTGGTGGCGTTCACCGACGTACGCCAGCGCTTCGCGCCCGGCACGTTGCGTTCGCTGGTCGCACCGTTCGCCGATCCGTCGGTGGGCTCGGTCAGCGGCGAGCTGGTGATTGGCGCGGCGACGGGCAGCAGTGAGGGCGTGGGCCTGTACTGGCGCATGGAGAAACGCCTGCGCGCGGACGAGGCGCGGCTGGGCTGGCTGCACGGCGTGAGCGGTTCCATCCACGCCATGCGCAGCGCGTTTTTCCGGCCGATGCCACCCGGCACGGTGCTCGACGACATGTGGATGCCATTGCAGTCGGTGTTCTCCGGGCACCAGGTGTGGATGGCGCGCGAGGCCATTGCGATCGACCGCGCCAGCGCCAGCATCGACGAGGAATTCCAGCGCAAGCTGCGAACGCTGGCCGGCAACTGGCAACTCATCGCCCGCATGCCGGCGCTGCTGAACCCGCTGCGCAACCCGGCGTTCTTCGCGTGGTTCTCGCACAAGTTCCTGCGCTTGCTGGTGCCCTGGGCGCTGCTGGTCGCACTGGCGGCCTCGGCCTTCGCCGATGGCGCGCTGTACCGGCTCCTGTTCTTCGCACAACTGCTGGCCTACGGCGGTGCACTGGCCGGGCTGGCGCTGCCACGGGTGGCCGCACGCATGCCACTGCTGCCGGCCGCCAGCAGTTTCGTCATATTGAACTTCGCGGCGCTGCTGTCGCTTCCCGCCTCGCTGGCGATGGATCCCTCGCGTCTGTGGAAGAAGCACTGATGGCGCGCATCCTCGCGCTCACCAGCCGCCTGCCCTTCCCGCCCCGCGAAGGCCACCAGCTGCGTGCATGGCACCTGCTGCGCGCACTCGCCTCCCGGCACGAGGTGACGCTGCTGAGTTTCCAGCGCCGCGACGACCTGAGCCACGAAGCCGGCCCGCTCCACGAAGCGATGCATCGCGTGGAGACATTCCCGATCGACTGCGAACACAGCCACGCCGCGCTCATCGGCGCACTGTTGCGCGGCACGCTGACGCGCACGCCGTTCCTGGCGGCGAAGTACGACAGCCGCCGCCTGCGCGCACGACTGACCGAACTCGCCTGCGATGCCGACCTGGTCCACTTCGACATGCTGCCCTTGATGGCGCATGCCGACTGCGTACCGGCCGGCGTGCCCGTCACGTTCAACGCACACAATGTCGAGCATGCGTTGCTGGCGCGACGCGCGCAGATCGAAACGCGACCGCTGCACCGCGCGTTCCTGTCCACGCAGGTGTCGCGCCTGCAGGCGTTCGAACGCCAGGCCTGCCAGCGTGCCGACGCGGTGCTGGCCTGTTCGGAGATCGACGCGCAGGCGTTGCGTGAACTTGCGCCCGAACGCCCCGTGCACGTCATCGCCAACGGAGTGGACCTCGATGGCAACCGCCCCGCGACGCAATCGCCGGACCCGGACCGGCTGGTCTTCGTCGGGCAGATGGGCTGGTTTCCGAACCGCGATGGCGTGGAATGGTTCCTGCGCGAGGTGTTCCCGCGCATCCTCGCGCAACGCCCGCGCACGCGCTTCGAGCTGGTCGGCAAGGCCGACGGCTTCAGCGTGCCCGGGAACGTCGCCGCGCAGGTCACGCTGGCCGGCTTCGTGGACGACCTGCGCCCGCATGTGCACGAGGCCTCCGTCTACGTCGTCCCCCTGCGTGCCGGCAGTGGCACCCGCCTGAAAGTGCTGGAAGCGATGGCGCTGGGCAAGGCCATCGTGACCACGCAGGTGGGCAGCGAAGGCATCGCCCTGCGCCATGGCGACAGCGCCGTGTTCGCCGACGATGCGGAGTCCTTCGCGCAGGCGACGCTGGCCCTGCTCGATTCGCCCGAACGTATCGTCCGGATGGGTGAAGCCGCGCGGCGCCTGGCGCAGGCCGAGTACGGCTGGGACGCGATCGGCGCGAAGCTTCTGCGTTGCTATGAGCCATTGATCGGCGCCCGCACGCGCGATGCCGCGGCCGCCACCGGGCTGGTGTCAGCCTAGTCGGTGCGACGCGCGCGCCAGCGATAGCTGAGCGTTCCGGCGGTTTCGTACAACGCCAGCCGCGTTTTCTGCATCGCCGACAGTTGCGGCAGGAAGTAGCCGACGCTGCCCGGCGCGACATACGCCGAGTCGCTCGCCCACCCGCACGCCTGGAAGCCCGTCGCACGGAAGGCCAGCAGTGCGCGCGGAAGGTGCGTGGCCGAACTCACCACGCGAACGCGCGCCGGAAGCGTGTCGTGCAGTGCAGCCGCGCTCTCCCAGGTGTTCGTCGATGCGGTTTCCGTGCGCAGGTCCGCTGCCGGCACGCCCCAGTCCTGCGCGAGCCGCGCCAGCACGGTGGCTTCCTTGATGACGAACGGCCCGCCGCCCGCGATCACCATCGGCGCGGGATGGCGACGCCACAGCTCCACGCCGCCGCGCAGGCGCCGCCAACTGGCCGGCGTCAGCGCGATGTAGTCGTCGGTGGCGCGGGGTTCGTCCTCCAGCCCGCCCGCGAGTACCACGATGGGCGCATCGGCATCCGCGCCCGTACCGGCGCTGCATCGCGATGCGGCAGGCACCTGCCCTTCGACCCAGCGGATCAGTGCGTTCGCGCCCAGCGGCGTGCAGAGCACCAGGATGGCGATGCCCAGCGTGGCGAGCACCGCGCGCCATGCGGTTCCGGCGCGCCGCCATGCAAGCCACACGATGGCCAGCCACAACAGGCCCCAGGTCATCGGCGAGAGCAGGAGGTGGTGCATGGCCGGCGCAGTCTTGCATGAACGGGCCGTTCCGCACCACAAGGCCGGCGCGCAGCGCGCAACGCGTTCTTCACGGTATCGGGCACGCGCGCCCGCTCCCTCCCCCGTCCGGGAATCGCCATGTCCGCCCATCCGCGCCTTCGCCCCGTCCTCTTCGCGTTGCTGTCCTGGTGCGTGCTTGCGCCCGCGGCGCTGTCGGCATCCTCCGACGCATCGGCCACCACGTACTACGTGCGCACCGACGGTGGCAACGACGAGCAGTGCAACGGCCGCGCCGATGCGCCCTATCCGGGCAGCGGCAGCAAGCTCGACTGCGCCTGGTCGCACCCCAACTACGCACTGCCCGCCAACGACCGCCCGCGCATCGATGGCGGAGACACGCTGATCATCGGGCCGGGCGAATACATGATCGGCTGGGGTTCGCCGGGTCTGTCGCAGAACAGCCTGCGCTGCGACCGCAGCTCACTCTACGACTGTTACCTAGGCTCACCGCCCAGCGGCAAGGCCGACGCGCGCACACGCATCCTCGGCGCCGGCCACGACAGCGGCTGCAAGGCGCCGCCGAAACTGTGGGGCACCGAACGCTCCGAACTCGTGCTCAACCTGCAGGATGCCGACCATGTCGAAGTCGGTTGCCTGGAGATCACCGACGAGAGCGACTGCGTCGAATTCCACGCGGACGACAACGTGCGCTGCGAACGCGACAGCGCACCGTTCGGGCAATGGGCGTCCATCGGCATCGGCGCGAAGAACTCGAAGGACGTGTGGCTGCACGATCTCAACGTCCACGGCCTGTCCGGGCGCGGCATCATGGCCGGCGGCCTGACCGACTGGACCATCGAACGGGTGCGCATCGCCAACAACGGCTGGGCCGGATGGGACGGCGACGTGGGCGAAGGCGAGAGTTCCAACGAAGGCGACATCGTCTTCCGCAACGTGGAAATCGCGTGGAACGGCTGCGCCGAACGCTGGCAGACCGGCGAGCCCTACGCCTGCTGGGCGCAGGAAGAAGGCGGCTACGGCGACGGCCTTGGCACCGGCAAGACCAACGGCCGCTGGCTGGTGGAGGATTCGCGCATCCACCACAACACCTCCGATGGACTGGACCTGCTCTACACCGACGAATCGAAGACCGCCACCGTGGTCGTCCGCCGCGTCTACGCCGCCGCCAACGCAGGCAACCAGGTCAAGACAGCGGGCAACGCGCTGATCGAGAACTCGGTGATCGTGGGCCAGTGCGCGTACTTCCACGGCAAGTTCGACATGAGCGACGGCGACATGTGCCGCGCCTACGGCAACGCGCTCTCCGTGGGCGTGGGACCGAAGCAGACCGCGACGATCCGCCACAACACCATCACCGGCGAAGGCGACTGCCTCATCCTCACCGCCGGCGGCAACGCGACTTCGCGCGTTGACATCCTCAACAACGCGCTGATCGGGCAGACGGACGTCACCGCCAGCGATGGCGACCGTCGCAGCTGCGGCCACTATGCCGATGAAAGCGAAGCGGTCGTCACCTTCGCCGGCAACGCCTTCTGGAACGTGAAGGACGACCAGTGTCCGCCCGGCAACGTGTGCGGACGCAATCCCCAGATCGCACACATCGATCTGGCCGATTTCGATCCCGAGCCCAAGCCCGGCAGCCCGCTCATCGACCAGGCGCGCCAGCCGACCAGCGTCACCTCCGACTTCCACCGCCACGCGCGGCCCATGGGAGCGGCGGCGGACATCGGAGCGATCGAGTATCAGGGCGCGAAGACGGCATCGCCCGCCGCGACGCCATCGTCCGACGCCGCGCAACCGGTGACGTCCGGAACCGCTCCAGCCACACCGCACGAGGCATCGAGCGCGCTCGCACCGGAACGCTCTTCCGCCTGGATGATCGGCTCGCTCGCCGTCGCATCGCTCCTCACCGCTGGCCTGGCCGCCGCGGTGCGGAAGCAGCGTGCGCGCCGGCTCGAAGCAAAGGCGTGATGACGCGGCGTTCCCGCTTGCCAGACACTCGCGCGATGCGTTAAATCCGTCCCATCGACGCGCATACCTGCGCATCCCCCACGACGGATTTCCCATGCTGAAGATGCAGTCGCTTAATGCGACCGTGCTGGCGTTCGCACTGGCCTTTGCCGCACCCGCCGCCCATGCCGCCCCGGACGAAGCCGGCATCCGCGCGGTGATCGAATCGTTCCGCACGGCGATCATCCAGAAGGACCGGACGCGCTTCCTCGACCTGTTCGTCCAGAACGACGTTCCCTGGCAGAGCGTGCTGGAGGATCGCAGCCTGGCCCAGGTGCAGGCCAAACGACCGGAAGCCATCAAGGCCCGTTTCAAGTCGGGGAACAACCCGGTGGCCTTCATCGACGGCATCGTCGCCAGCAGCAACACGAGCGAGGAAACCTTCTCCAACGTCCGCATCGACTCCGACGGCGACGTGGCGACGGTCACGTTCGACTACCGGTTCCTCTCCAACGGGCGCGCCACCAACTGGGGCAAGGAGTGCTGGCTGATGGTGAGGACGGAATCGGGATGGAAGATCACATCGCTGGCTTACTCGGTGGTGCTGCCACCGGTGGCGAAGGCGGACTGAGCCCCGCCTCTCCCCTTGGGAGAGGTCGACGCGCAACGCGCGTCGGGAGAGGTGTACGCCCGCAGCGCATCGAAGCATGTCGCTTCGCCGTCCCCTCTTCCGCCCCTTCGGGGCACCTTCTCCCGCAAGGGGAGAAGGAACAGCGGCTAAACCCTTTCAGCCCGCCACGCCGGCGCCGAGTCGCTGTTCGACGGCCTTCAGCTTCGGACGGATGAACGCGCGCAGGCGTGCGTCGAGGGCGAGCAGCGCGAGCAGGTACGGACCGCCGATCAGCATGCCGCCGATGAGCATGCGCTGCCAGCCCGGCCGCAGCTGCAGCCGGATCGTGATCCATTCGCCTGCGATGCCCAGCGCGGCCGCCGCGAATGCGGTGGCCAGCGTTCGTCCGTCGGGAAACTGCCGCAGCGCAGGATTGACCAACAGGCAGGCAGCGGTGCTCGATGCCAGCGAACTCACCAGCGTCGCGTAGGCCGCGCCCATCACGCCGTACGACGGAATCCACAGCCAGTTGAGCAGCGCGTTGATGGCCACCGCGCCGCACATCAGCAGCATCACGGTCTTGGTACGCCGCTCCAGCACCAGTCCGAAGCCGCACACCAGCAGCACCGGCAGAATGGCGTTCTGCGCGCCCATCAGCTCGAACACCGGTCCCGACGCGGCCTTTCCGGAACCGCTGAGCGCGATGATGAGGTCCGTGCCCAGGCACCACAGCAGCAAGGCAACACCGATGGCCGCGTAGGTCATCGGCACCAGCATGGTGCGCTTGAGCGCGCGAACGGCGGCGGCGCCCTCGGTCACGTACACACGGTTGGCCGTGGGCGTGAACGACTCGAACACCGTGAGGTTCATGAACATGTGCACCTGCATCGCCAGCGCCGCGCCGACGCTGTAGATGCCGACGATGGCGAAATCGCCCGACAGGCCCTTGAGCATGATGCGGTCGATGGACACCAGCGCGACCGCGAGGATCTCCGTCGCCACCAGCGGCATGCCGTAGGCAAAGGACTGACGGATCGCCGCCGCGTCCACCGACTTGCGCGCGAAACGCAGGTGCCGATGCGCCCACGCCAGGTAGAACAGCATGCCCGCGACCACCGCCAGCAGGCGACCGCCGTACGCGGCGGTTGCCGAATGCTGGATCGCCACCACCGCGCCCAGCATCAGCGCCAGCTGCAGCCAGCGCGAGGCCACGCGCGTGAACATCACCATGCGCGACTGCTCCGTCACGCGCAGCACGGTTTCCACCAGGCTGGAGTAGACCAGCAGCGGCGTCATCACCAGCGCCATCCAGAACACCGGCGAGTGACCTGTGCCGGTGGCGTAGCCCTGCACGATCGCCACCGCGCCGACGAACGCCCACAGCACCATCGAGCCGAGCATCGGCAGGTAGAACAGATTGGTGGCGAAGGCGTGCATGCGCTCTTCGTCGCCGCCGTGCGGGTAGAAGCGCTGGATGGAATGCTGCGCACCCAGCTTGGCCACCGCGACGGCCATCAGCACCCAGGTCTCGTAGTACCCGAGGATGCCGTACTGCGTGTTGTCCAGCAGGCGCGTGAGCAGCGGGAACGACACCAGTCCTGCCAGCAACACCAGGATGTTGGCGGTGGAGTAGCGCAGGTAGTGCCTGCCGATGCCGGCCGATGGATCGCTCATGGGATCAGTTCGACTCCGACGGGCCGAATTCCGAACGCATCCAGGCCTCGATACGTGCGATCAGCACGCGACGATGCTTGCGCAGGTAGAAGGTGTGGTCGTACTCGCGCCAGTACTCCAGCGCGACCTGCGGCGCACGCGCCGCGCGGCCCAGGCCGGCGGCCAGCTGGTCGCGATGGTTGAAGTAGTGGTACGCACCGCCCGTGAACACGAACAGCAGGCGCGTGCCGCGGTCGACCATGCCCGACAGCATGCGTCGTGCGTCCGCCTTCGCCGGCCAGTCGCGGAAATCGGCCAGCGCGGGTCCGGCGTTGCGACGCGAGGCGATGTAACGCAGCACCTTTCCGGCATTGAGCAGGCGCGGCAGCACGTGTCGCAGCCAGAAGCCCGGCGTCGGGAACGCCACGCCGTCCAGCAGGATCGCGCCGCTCACGCGCGGATGCACCGCGGCGACGTGGAATGCGTCGTCCGCACCGGAACACAGTCCGCACAACACGAAGCGCATCGCCCCGGTCTGCTCGGCCAACAAGCGCATCGCGGCTTCGATCTCGTGCTGGCGACGGTCGCCGGTGGTGCGCACCGGCGCATCGCTGTCGCCGAGGCCTGCCTGGTCGAAACGCAACACCGGGAAGCCCCGCGCGGCCAGCGTGCGCGCGAGATCCACATGCAGGCGGAACGGCCCCGTGTGGCGCGTGAGGCCGGCGTTGAGCAACAGCACGCCCACCTTCGAACACGCGCGCGACGGACGCGTCACCACGCCGACGAGACCATCGCCGAAGCGATGCACGCTTTCCTGCGGCGCAAATTCGGGAGTGACATCGGCCACTTCCGCCAATGCGCGAAGGTTGTCGATCTGCAGGTTCACCAGGGCACCTGTGCGGTCATGCGCTGCGCCAGCTGTGCGACGGCGCGGCGCGGAAACACCTGGGCTCCGAAGCGCGCGGGAACGTCCCATTCGGGCCGCTCGCCTTCGTCCAGCAGCACCGCCTCCACCGCGACGCCGGCCTCCCGCTGCGCCTGCGCGAAACGGTCCAGGGTCTCGTCCATCTCCCACACCGCCATGCGCACGCGGCTACCGGCGGGCAGACGCCAGCGCGTCGGAGCGGCGTGGCGCAGTTGCGCAAGGAACGCCTCGTCCACGCGGAAGCCGAGCAGGTCATCCGCATCCGGCTCGTGACGTGCATGCACGTAGCGGCCGCTTTCGAGCAGCTGCTGGCGATGCTGTTCGCGCCACTGGTCGACCAGGCGACGGCCATCCAGTTGCGGGTCCCACAGCACCACGTCCACTGGCGCCGCGCGCGACGACAGGTACGCCAGCATCGGGATGGCCGCGCTGCGCAGGGCCAGCCATTGCAGCGTGGTGGCGCCGGAACGGCGCGTGAGCTCCTTCGCCGCTGCGTCCAGGTCCGACTGCAGGCCCGACAGGCTCAGCTCGAGGTCCTCGCCAGCGGAATCGCCCGTGCCGTACCAGTCAAAGGTGAGCGTGGGGATGCCCTGGGCACCCACCGCCTGCGCCAGCGACCACAACGCGCGGTGGCTGCGCGTGCCTTCCTGCAACAGCGGCGCGCACAGGACCAGCCCGTGCGCTCCTTCGATCCGCGGCCGGCCGTCGGTTTCGTGCAGCAGGCCAAACAGACTGCGCCCGGCCTCTCCGAAGAAGAACGGCGCGCTCATTCCACCGTCCCTGGTGTGCGCAGCAGACGCTTCATCTGCCGCGCCATCCGCGCGCCAACACCGCCGGATTTCTCCTCGCGGCCGAAAGAGACAGGAAGATCCGACGCGATCTGCGCCAGGCTCTGCGAAGCCAGCCGCATCAGCTGGATGCGTACGCCAGCCTCCTTCAGGACCCGGCTGGACATCTGCACCGCGAGCATCGAGTTTCCGCCGATGTCGAAGAAGTTGTCGTTCGCGTCCACGTCCACGCCGAGCAACTCTTTCCAGAGGGCGCGCAGGTAGGTCGCACGCGGGTCGTCGTTCTCCACCGCCACGCATGCGGCAGCTTCGTCACCGTTTTGCGGCGTAACGCCACCGCCATGACCCTGCGCGCGCAGAATCGCCGCGCTCAGCGTGGTGACCAGCGCCGGCGATTCGATCATCGCGCGATGGTCGCCCGGGATCGACACCACCTCGACGTCGTCGACCATGCGTTCCCAGCCCAGTGCTGGCTTGTTGCGCAGCTCCGTCGGCTGTTCGCTCGCGCGGAACAGGACCAGCGCACCGGCATACGGCTGCACGACGTACTTCACGTACGCGCGCATGTGCGTGGCTTCCAGCTCGGCGTAACGCACGTTGTGCGGCAGGGCCTCGCCGCTCTCGCGCGCCTGCTGCGCCTGCTGGCGCATCTGCCGTGCCTGCAGGCGTCCGTTGACGACACCGCCGATCGTAGCCAGGCGTTCGCCCAGCGACTGTCCCTGCATGCGACGGTGCAACCGCTGCACGCGCGCGGACAGGCCGCGCTGTGCTTCATCGCGATAACGGATTCCGAACTCCGCGGAGGTGTCCACCAGGCCGAGCATGCCGACCGTTTCGCCGGCCGCCAGCAACTGCTGCGCCATCTCGAAGGCGATGATGCCGCCCATCGAACCGCCCGCCAGATGGTATGGACCGTGCGGCTGCACCTGCCGGATCTCGTGCACGTAGCGTTCGGCCATCTTCTCCACGCGGTCCAGCGGCGCGGTGCGGCCGTCCAGGCCCAGGGCCTGCAGGCCGTACACCGGAATGCCTTCGGGCATCGCGTCGGCGAGCGGTCGGTAATTGAGTACGTTGCCGCCCACGGCATGCACGAGGAACAGCGGAAGCTGGTCGCCCTGCGGGCGGATCGGCACCAGCGGCGCCCACGGATCGGGCCGCGCGGTATCGTCCTGCGAGTCCGCATCGGCGCCGGCGCGGTGGTATTCGTACGCCAGTGCGCGCACCGAGCGCGCGGTGAGCAGCGTCGCCAGCGGCAGGTTCACGCCGGTCTCGCGGTTGAAACGGTGGAACATCTGCACCGCCTGCAACGAATGCCCGCCCAGCGAGAAGAAATCATCGTCCGGGCCGATCTCCGGCTTGCGCAGCAGATCGCGCCAGATTTCCAGCAGCTGCATGCCCAGCGGATCGAGTTCGTCGCCCAGCGCATCGTCGGCGCGCGGGACGGCAACAGGTTCCGCCACCGGCGCTGGTTCGATCGCGCGACCGAACTGCAACGGCTGGCCGTCGTCGAAGCGGGTGATCTCCTCCAGCGTGCGCGAGGGATCGCTGCCCAGCGCCTTCAGCACGGCGACGTAGCGGTCGCGCAGCAGCGCGGCGGTGTCGTCGAGGAAGATGTCGGCGTTGTAGATGAAGCCGCCCGACAGACCGGTGTCCTGTTCGACGAACCACAGGCCCAGGTCCTGCGTCGAGGCGGTCTGGAACACCGGGTAACGCTCGTGGGTGAGCGAACCCCAGGTGCACACGCGCTGGCGGATGTCCTGGAACGAGAACAGCGCGTGATAGAGTACGGCACCGCCTTCGCGGCTGCGCACGCTCAGCTCGCGCACCAGATCTTCCAGGCGGATGTCGGGATGGGCGAAGCTGTCCAGCACGACGTCCTTCACCTTCTTCACCGCCTGCGCGAAGCTCATCGACGGATCGATGTCCATGCGCAGGGGCAGCAGGCTGGTGAAGTAACCCATCAGGTTCTCGACCTCCGCGGTGTTGCGACCGCGTACCGGCGTGCCGAGGATCAGCTCGCGCAGGCCGGAAGTCCGGCTGATCAGCGCGTAGTACGCGGTGAGCAGCACCATGTAGAGCGTCGCGTCGACCTTCCGTGCCGTGTCGTGCAGGGCGTTGGTCACCTCGTTCGCCACGACGATGCGGTGCGTGACGCCGCGCCCGGACATGCCGGGGCGACGCGGCATGTCGGTGGGCAACGCTTCCACGCCCTGCCCCGCGCCGCCCAGTCGCTCGCGCCAGAACGCCAGCTGCTTCGCATACTCCGGTCCCTGCAGCCACTGGTGGTGCCAGGCCGAGTAATCCGCGTAGGTCACCGTCAGTTCCGGCAGCTTCGCTTCGCGCCCTTCCAGCTGCGCGGCGTACAGCTCGGCCATGTCGGTGTACATCAGATCGAACGACCAGCCGTCCCAGATCAGGTGGTGGGTCATGAAGAACCACACGTGTTCTTCCGGCCCCAGGCGGAACAGGCGCGAGCGGATCAGCGGCGCACGGTCCAGTTCGAACGGGGTCTGGATCAACGCGTCCATGCGACGCGAGACTTCGGCTTCGCGTTCGTCCTTGGGCAGCTGGCTCACATCCACCACGTCGGTGATGTCCACATCGACGACGTCGTGCACGATCTGCATCGGTTCGCCGTCCACCAGCCCGATGGTCGTGCGCAGCACGCTCTGGCGCTGGATCATCGCGTCGATCGCGGCCTGGAATGCATCCAGCTGCAGCGGACCGCGCAGGCGATGCGCGCTGGGCGTGTTGTAGGTGATCTGACCGGGGTTGAACTGCTCGAGCAGATACAGGCGCTCCTGCATCACCGACATCGGGCCGCGCGTGCGATCGGCCAATGGCT
The DNA here is from genome assembly GCF_030053425.1 of Lysobacter stagni. Classification (NCBI taxonomy): domain Bacteria; kingdom Pseudomonadati; phylum Pseudomonadota; class Gammaproteobacteria; order Lysobacterales; family Lysobacteraceae; genus Lysobacter; species Lysobacter stagni. The sequence goes on from NZ_JASGBI010000001.1 coordinate 3,407,741, forward strand.
TGATGGGCTCGCGCTTGGGCGCTGCCTCGCCATCGATGCCCTGCACCATGCGCGCGAGCTTGGCGACGGTGGGGCCGTCGAACAATGCACGCAGCGACAGCGCGATGCCCAGTTCCTTGTTGATCCGCGAGGTCAGCTGCGCGGCCAGCAACGAATGTCCGCCCAGCGAGAAGAAGTCATCGTCCACGCCCACTTCCGCCACGCCCAGCACCTGCGCCATGGCTTCGGCGATGGTGCGCTCCAGCGCGTTGCGCGGGGCCACTCGTTCGCCCGACAGCTTCACGGTCAGGTCCGGCGCCGGCAGCGACTTGCGGTCGATCTTGCCGTTGGGCAACAGCGGAATGGCATCGAGGAACAGGATGTGCTGCGGAATCATGTAGTCCGGCAGCGATCCCTTTAGATAGGACGCAAGCGCCGACTCTTCCAGCGCGGAGGCGCCGTCGCCGACCACGTACGCCACCAGCCGCACGTCACCCGGGCGATCCTCGCGCGCGACCACGACCGCGCGCGCGACTTGTGGATGCGCGGCCAGAAGGGCTTCGATCTCGCCCAGCTCGATGCGGTAACCGCGCACCTTCACCTGGAAATCCAGGCGCCCCTGGTGTTCCAGCACGCCTTCGGCGCGCCAGCGTCCGCGGTCGCCGGTTCGGTACAGCAGCGCACCGGGCGCGGTGGAGAACGGATCTTCGACGAAGCGTTCGGACGTGAGCTCCGGACGGTTGAGGTAGCCCAGCGTCACACCATCGCCGCCGATCCAGATCTCGCCCGGTACGCCAAGCGGGCACAACTCGCCGCGGGGGTCGAGGATCCACACCTGTGTGTTGTCGGTGGGACGGCCGATATGGATGTCGATCGCGCCGTTGGCCGGCGCCACCACGCGCGAGCACGTGGACCACACCGTCGTTTCGGTCGGGCCGTATACGTTCCACAGCGAACCGCAGCGCTGCAGCAACTGTGCGGCCAGGTCCTGCGGCAGCGCTTCACCGCCGCAGAGGATCTTGAACGAGGCATCGCCCTTCCAGTCGGCGTCGAGCAGCAGCCGCCACGAGGCCGGCGTGGCCTGCATCACGGTCGCGCCGCTGTTGGCGATCAATGCCTTCAACGCGACGCCGTCGGCGGCGGTGACGCGATCGGCCAGCACCACGCGCGCGCCCACGCTGAGCGGCAGAAGCAGTTCCAGCACGGCGATGTCGAACGACAGCGTGGTCACTGCGACGAGACGGTCGTCCGCGCCCAGACCCGGCTCCTTCGCCATGCTGCCCAGGAAGTTGCTGACGGCACGGTGCGGTACCTGCACGCCCTTCGGCCGACCGGTGGAGCCGGAGGTGTAGATGACGTACGCAACCGACTCCGGCTGCGCCGCGCCTTCGTCACGCCCGATGCGCGAAGCCGGCAGCGCGGCCAACTCGTCGTGCAGCGTGTCCAGCGCCAGCACGGGGCGTCCGCGCAGATCGAAATGACCGGCGTGCTTCGTGGTCGTCAGCAGCGCGGCCAGGCCCGCATCGCCGGCCATGTAGGCCAGGCGCTCGGCGGGAAAATTGGGATCCAGCGGCACGTAACCGGCGCCGGCCTTCAGCACGCCCAGCAAGCCGGCGAGCATGTCCACACCGCGGTCCAGCACCAGGCCGACCAGCGTGCCGCGATGCACACCGCGCGCGCGCAACAGGTGCGCGATGCGGTTGGCGCGGTCTTCCAGTTCGTCGTAGCGCACGGACTGACCGTCGAATTCCAGCGCGATCCGATCCGGTGTGCGGTCGCACTGCCGTTCGAACGACTCGTGCATGCGGCACTCGCGGTCGAACGGCGTGGCCGCCGGCTGCAGCGCCTGCAGCTCGCCGCGCGCGGCCTCGGACACCACGGACAGCCGTCCGAAGGCGAGGTCCGGTCGCGCGACCGCGGCGCGCAGCAAGGTTTCGTACGCGGCCATCCAGCGGCGGATCGTCGCGTTGTCGAACAGGTCGGTGTTGTACTGGCACTCCAGGCGCATGCCACCCTGCACCTGCACCGCGTTGACGAACAGCTCGAAGTTCTCGTAGCTGCGCGGGTTGGTGATCAGGCGCATACCCAGGCCGTGGAAGCCGGTGCTTTCCTGGTCCATCGCCTGGTCGATGTTGAACATCACGCTGCACAACGGCAGGCGCGCGGGATCGCGCTGCAGCGACAGCTTCTTCAGCAGCGTGCCGAAGGTGTAGCGCTGGTGCTCGATGGAATCGAGCAGCGTGGACTGCGCCTGCGCGAGCGCCTGCTCGAACGGCTGCGCCTGGTCCAGCTCGAAACGCAGCGGCAGCAGGTTCACGCAGTGGCCGACGAGATGATCATGGCCGTCGATCGACTGGCCCGCGGCCGGAATGCCGATGACCACATCGTTCTGCGAAGTCAGGCGCGAAAGCACACCGGCAAAGCCGGCCAGAAGCGTGGCGAACAGGCTGGCGCCCTGGCGCGCGCCGAGGCGGCGGATGGCGGCGACCAGCTCGTTGTCGAGCAGATGGTCCTCGCGCACCGATGGGAACGTGCGACGCGTGGGACGCGGCCGGTCGGTGGGCAGGTCGAGGATGGGGCCGCCGTCGGCGAAACGCTGCAGCCAGTACGCCTCGTCGGCGCGGTAGGTTGCGCCGTGCGGGTGTTCGGCCTCGGCCAGCGCGTAGTCGGCGAAGGACTCGGCGGCAGGCAGTGGTTCCGCGGTCTGCCCCAGCGCTTGCGTGTACAGCGCGCCGAGTTCGCGCACGATCACCCACCACGACCAGCCATCGCAGACGATGTGGTGCGCGGTGAGCACCAGCTGGTGCCGGTCGGCAGACAGACGGATCAGGTCGCTGCGCAGCAGTGCGCCGTGGTCGAGGTCGAACGGAACCTCCACCACGCTGCGCGCGTGTTCGGCGATGCGCGCAGCGCTTGCGGCCTCGTCCAGTGCGGAAAGGTCGATCAGCGGCAGCGCGATCTCGCGCGTGTCGCCCACGCACAGCGTGCGGCCATCCGGGCCGAAGTTGGCGCGCAGGATGTCGTGGCGCGCCACCAGGGCGCGCAGTGCATCGTGCAGGGCCGGCACATCGAGAGCGCCGCGGAAATCCAGCGAGATCGACTCGTTGTACGCCAGCGATGCATCCTCGCCCAGGCGGTCGGCCAGCCACACCTCGCGCTGCGGCTCGGTGGTCGGCGCGACACGCGACAGCGGCCCGTCGGCGAAGGGATCGTAATCGACCGTGGCGTGGGCGCCGTTCGCCTTGTCCAGTGCGGCATCGCCCATAACGGCAGCATTCATGCGCTCACCTTCATGTACTTCCCGGGCTGCTCCGGATTGGGCACGAACCACGCCGGCGTGCCGTCGGGTTCGCGGCCCAGCCGCGCGCCCGGAACGACCGGCCTGGCAGCGTCCATCACCGTCTTCGGCGTGGCCGCGCGGCGCGGCAGGAGTTCCATGTCCTGCAACTCGGCCACGGACTCCTTGAAGGCCGTGGCGATGCGTGCGATGTCCTCGTCGCTGTGCGCGGTGGTGAGGAAGCACGGGAAGTTGTCGAGGATGTGGATGCCACGCACGCGCATGGCCGCGAACAGCAGGTCCTGCAACGGGTGGTTCTCGGGCCAGTGCGTCTTCCACGCCGAGGCGTACTGTTTCACCGACACCGGCGCACCGACATCGGCGCAGTAGGCGTTGATGTCCGCGGCCAACGCTTCGGCCTTCGCGTTGAGGCGCTTCTGCAATTCGCCGCCGTCCTGCTTGAAGTGCTGCAGCACGGCCTTGGCCGCGACCAGCGCCAGCGGGTGCCGCACGAACGTGCCGGCGAAATAGGTCACGCCCACCGTCGGCACCGAATCGTCGCCGTACTGCCAGTGGCCGCCGTCCAGCGCGTCCATGTACTCGCGCTTGCCGGCGATCACGCCGATGGGGAAACCGCCACCGACGACCTTGCCGTACGTCGCCAGGTCGGCCTTGATGCCGAAGATCGCCTGCACGCCGCCCGGGTTGGATCGGAAGCCGGTGACCACTTCGTCGAAGATCAGCAGCGCGCCGTTGTCCTGCGTCACCTGGCGCAGCTCCTTGAGGAACTCCACCGGACGGAAGTCCAGACGACGGCTCTGCACCGGCTCGACGATGACCGCGGCGATCTCCTTCGCACGCGACTTGATGATCTCCATCGCTTCCGGCGTGCCGTAGTCGAGCACCAGCACGTTCTCGGCGGTGTTGCGCAGGATGCCCGGCGCGGCGGGCACCGCGCGCAGCGATTTGGTTCCGCGCACGATCACTTCATCGACGATGCCGTGGTAGGACCCGGTGAACAGCACCACCGTGCTGCGCGCGGTCACGGTGCGCGCCACGCGCAGGGCGCCCAGCACGGCTTCGGAGCCGGTGTTGCACAGCGCGGCGCGGTCGTGACCGGTGAGCTCGCACACCAGCTCCGCCACTTCGCCGGCCAGCGGATGCTGCGGACCGATCTCGTAGCCCTTGTCGAGCTGCTCGCGAACCGCATCGAGCACGAAGTCCGGCTGCCAGCCGAACAGGCTCATGCCGAAACCGTTGAGCGCATCGATGTACTCGTTGCCGTCGATGTCGAACACGCGCGAGCCCTTCGACCGCTCCACCACGATCTGGTAGACGATCTCCTTGGTCAGCGGACGGAACCCGTTGACCACGCGCGGGTCGGCCAGCCGGTCGCGGTTGGCCTGCGTGTATTCCTTCGACTTGCGGGTGCGCGCGATGTAGCGGTCGAGGAAGGCGCCCAGCTTCTTCTGCTGCTGCGGGCTCAGGTCCAGGTCGTTGTTGTTGTCGATCCGGGCGATGGCGCCGAACGCCTTCTTGACGTCGTACTTCTGCTGCACGGCGCCGGTGTCTTCCTCGCCGTCGGCCTTCGGTGCCGTCGGCTTCGGCACGGGTGCGGGCGCGGGCGCCGCTGCCACCGGCTGCGGAGCCGGCGCGGGTGCGGCGGCAAGGGCCGCCGGTACGGTGGCCACGGCAACGCCACCGGACAACAGCGCCAGCTGCTGTGCCATCAGTTGCATCTGCTGCGCGATGACCTGGCGCGTGAAGTCGTTGCCGGCATCGAGCGCGGGCATCGCCATGGGCGCGGCGATGGTCTGCATGACGGGCGCCGGCGCCGCCGCGACCGGCGCGGCAACCGGGACGGGTGCGGGTTCGGCCTCGGCGGGCATCGTCTCGTCCAGCATGCCGGCCAGACGGTCCAGGCTGGCGCAGTCGCCCATGAGCTGGCGGAAGTTCACCGGCACTTCGAAGGTCTTCTGCAGCTGCACGGCAACCTGGGTCAGCATCAGGCTGTCCAGGCCGAGTTCGATGAAGTTCGTGTCGACGTCGGCGTCGGCCATGTCGAAACCGGCGACGTTCTCGAACAGGCCGCGCAGTTGCCCGATCAGGCGCTCGCGACGGCCGGTGGCGGCCGCGGGGGCGGCGGACGGGGCGGCGACGGGCGTGGACTGCGGCATGACGGTCTCCAGTACGGTCGGGGTTCGTGCGGTGGCCGCGACGGCCGGATGCGGGATGACGTTGGACGCGGCCGCAGGGACGGCCTCCACCCAATAACGTTGTCGCTCGAACGGATAGGTCGGCAGCCGCAGGCGATGGCGGATCGCACGGCGGTCGAAGCCGGCCGGATCGATCGCCACGCCGCTGCTCCACAGCCGGCCGGCGGCGGCGAGCACGTCGCGGCGCTCGCTGTCGGGCTGGTCGGCCAGCGAGGCGACGGTGGCGATGCGCTGCTTCTGCACCGCCGGCTGCTGGCGCGCCAGCGCCGTCAGCGTGCCGCGCGGACCGACTTCCAGCAGCACGCGCGCGGGATCGTCGAGCAGCGTCTGCAAGGCCGGCGAGAAGCGCACCGCTTGGCGCAGGTGCCGCGCCCAGTAATCGGGCGACGTCGCGCTGTCGGCATCGAGCCAGGTGCCGGTAACGGTGGAGACGATGCGCTGCGTGGGCGGATTCAGGCGCACGGCGGCAACCGCCGCGCGGAAGGGCTCCACCACCGGCTCCATCATCGCGGAGTGGAACGCGTGCGAGGTGCGCAGGGCACGGCAGGCGACACCCTCGCCCTCCAGTTGCGCCTGGAACTGCGAGATGCGTTCGGACGGCCCGGCCACCACGCAGGCCAGGGGCGAGTTCTCGGCGGCCAGCGACAGGTCGTCGGGAAGGCGCTGGCGCACCGCGTCGGCCGGCAGGCGGATCGACAGCATCGCGCCGGCGGGTTGCGCCTGCATCAGCGCGCCGCGACGTGCCACCAGGTGCAGGGCATCGCGCAGTTCGAACACGCCGGCCAGCGTGGCGGCGACGAATTCGCCGATGCTGTGGCCGATCATCGCCGCGGGCGTCACGCCCAGGCTCATCCACAGACGCGCCAGCGCGTACTCGATGGCGAACGTCGCCGGCTGCATCACCGAGGTCGGCAGCAGCGCCTGCGCATCGTCGCCGAACATCACCTGGCGCAGATCGAAGCCGAGCGCGTCCTGCAGCAACGCGGCACATTCGTCGATCGCATCGCGGAACACGGATTCACGCGCGTACAGGCCCCGGCCCATGCCGGCGTAGGTCGCGCCCTGACCCGGGAACAGGAACACCACCTCGCCCGCACGCGCCGGACGGCTGCGTGCGGCTTCGGCCAGCGTGTCGGGCAAGCGCAAGGCCGCGACCGCCGAGGCGACGTCGTCCGCCGCCACGGCGATGCGGTGCGCGAACGCCTTGCGGCCCACGGCCAGTGTCCAGGCCACATCGGCCAGGTTGGCGTGCGGCTGCGCGTCGAGATGATCGGCCAGCCGGTCGACGGCGGCGCTCAGCGCGGCGGGCGTGCGCGCCGACAGCACCAGCAACTGTGCGCCATCGGCAGGCGTGGATTCCGGCGCGGGTGGCGCTTCTTCCAGGATCGCGTGCGCGTTGGTTCCGCCCAGACCGAACGAACTCACGCCCGCGCGACGCGGGTTCACGCCATCGCCCTGCCAGTCGCTCATGTGCGCGTTGACCACGAACGGCGACGACGCGAAGTCGATGGTGGGATTGGGCGCGTCGAAGTGGATCGACGCGGGAATGCGCTTCTCGTGCAGCGACAGCGCGGTCTTGATCACGCCCGCCGCACCGGCGGCCGTCACCAGATGTCCGACATTGCTCTTGAGCGAGCCGATCCGGCAGAAGCCGGTGTCGTGCGTGTGGCGGCGGAATGCGCGCGTCAGGCCTTCGATCTCGATGGGATCGCCCAGCGGCGTCGCGGTGCCGTGCGCTTCCACGTAGCTGATGCTGCGCGCATCCACGCCGGCGCGGTCGTGCGCCATCGCGATCACCGCCGACTGCCCTTCGCTGCTGGGTGCGGTGAAGCTGGCGCGATTGGCGCCGTCGTTGTTCAGTGCGGTGCCGCGGATCACCGCGTAGACACGGTTGCCATCGGCGATCGCGTCCGACAGGCGCTTGAGCAGCACCACAGCGGCGCCATCACCGAACACGGTGCCCTTGGCATTGGCGTCGAAGGTGCGCGTGTGGCCGTCGGGCGACAGCATCGAACCTTCCTGGTACAGATAACCGCTGCGCGGCGGGCACGTCACGGCGATGCCGCCGGCCAGCGCCATGTCGCACAGCCCCGACTGCAGGCTCTCGAACGCCTGCGAGATCGCCACCAGCGAGGTCGAGCAGGCGTTGTGCACGCTGACGGCCGGACCGGTGAGGTTGAGCTTGTGGGCCACGCGCGTGGCGATGTAGTCCTTCTCGTTGCCCAGCATCACCTGCAGCGCGCCGACGCGGTTGACCAGCTCCGGATGCGCGGACGCATGGCGCTGGAAATACGTGGCGTTGTTCATGCCGGCGAAGATGCCGACACTGGACTCGGCCGCATCGGGAACGTGGCCACCACGCTCCAGGCATTCCCAGCACAGCTCCAGGAAGATGCGCTGCTGCGGGTCCATCAGCTCCGCCTCGCGCGGGCCGATGCCGAAGAACGCGGCGTCGAACAGCTCCACGCCGTCGATCACGCCGCGCGCGGCGACGTAGCCCGGATCGTTGCGATCGCTGGCGCCGACGGACGGATCGAGTTCGTCGATGCGGAACTGCGTGATCGAATCGCGCCCTTCGCACAGGTTGTCCCAGAACGCTTCGACGGTGTCGGCACCGGGGAAGCGGCCGGCCATCGCGACGATGGCGATCGGCTCGCGGGCAATGTCGGCGCGACGCGCCGGCCGCGTTGCGGCCTTGATCTGCGTGCCGCCTTCCAGTGCCGTCGCCAGCCGTGCCGGCGTGGGGTGCTGGAAGATCATCGGGGCCGCGACGCGCTGACCATCAGCCGCATTGCCCTGCCCGCCTTCGTGACGGATCTGTTCGGCCAGGCGCACGGCCAGCAGCGAACTGCCGCCGAGCTCGAAGAAGTTGTCGTTGCGGCCGACCCCTTCCACGTCCAGCAACGCGCCGAAGGCCTCGCACAGGCGCGTTTCCAGTGGCGTGGCGGGCGGCGCGTAATCGCAGGCCAGTTCCGGGCGACGACGGTCCGGCGCGGGAAGCGCGCGACGGTCGACCTTCCCGTTTGCGGTCAACGGCAGTTCGTCCAGCTGCACGTAACGCGTGGGCACCATGAACGGCGGCAAGGCCGCGGCCAGGTGCGCGCGCAGCTGGGCGGATCCCGTCTCCTTGCCTGACGCCACGTAGTAGGCGACCAGGCGTTTCTCGCCGGGGAAATCGGCACGTGCCGCGACGGTGCACGACACCACGGCAGGATGGCGCGCCAGCACCGCTTCGATCTCCGTCAATTCGATGCGGTAACCGCGGATCTTCACCTGCGCGTCGGTGCGGCCGACGAATTCCAGCAGTCCGTCCGGGCGATGGCGCACGTAGTCGCCGGTGCGGTAAAGCACGTCGCCAGCCTGGAACGGATTGGCGACGAAACGCTCGGCGTTGAGTTCGGGGCGGTTGAGGTAACCGCGTGCGACACCGACACCGCCCACGCACAACTCGCCGATCACGCCCGCGGGCACCGGCTGCAGGTGGCGATTGAGCACGTACCCGCTCGCGTCCTGCATCGGCCGACCGATGGGGATGGACGTGGCGCCGGCTTCCAGATCGCGTGGAATGGCGTAGGACGTGCACATGATCGTGCACTCGGTCGGTCCATAGCCGTTGTGCAGGCGCAGCTCCGGCGCAAGCGCCTGCATGCGGCGTATATGGTCCACCGACAGCGCTTCGCCGCCGACGATGACGTCGCGGAAGCCGCAGAACAGCGTCGGATCTTCATCGACAACGGCGTTGAACAGCGCCGCGGCCATGATGCCGGCGTTGGCCGCGTGGCGTTCGATCGTGGCCCGCATGCGCGCGGCCGTGGGCGCGGCCTCGTCGTGCACGACGATGGTGCCGCCGTTGAACAGAGTTCCCCAGATTTCCAGCCCGGAGATGTCGAAGCCCAGCGGCGCCTGGTGCAGCATGCGCGTGCATGTGTCGAGCGTGACGTAATCGATGCCGTGCAACCTGCGCACCAGCGAGCGGTGGCGGATCTCCACGCCCTTGGGCACGCCGGTCGATCCCGAGGTGAACAACACATAGGCCAGTGCGTCACCGTCCAACCCGGAAACGGCCTGGACCGGTGCGTCGTCGCCATGCACGGCCACACGCACCACGCGCTCCGGCAGCGGGTCGGTGGTGGCTGCGTCGAGCACCACGACGGCGCGCACGCCGGCGTCCTCGATCATGAAGCGCAGACGGTCGGCCGGCAGCGACAGGTCCAGCGGCAGGTAAGCACCACCGGCCTTGATGATGCCGAGCATGGCGGTGACCGATTCGAGCGAGCGCGAGAGCGCCACGCCGACGATGTCGCCCACGCCCACGCCTGCGGCGCGCAGTCGCGCGGCCAGCGAACCGGCGCTGCGGTCCAGCTGCGAATAGGTCAGCGAGCCTTCGCCATGCACGACGGCAATGGCCTCGGGCCAGGTAGCGCACGCCTGAGCGAAGCACTCGTGCACGGTGTCGAACGGCGTGCGCGCGGGAGGTGCGACGGACCATTCGTCCAGTTGCTGAGCGCGCTCTTCGTGATCCAGCACGTCGGCACTCGCGGCCGGTGCGTTCGGCGCCCTCGCGATGGCGCGCAACACGTTGAGCACGCAACGCGCCAGCAGGTCGACGGCCGTGGCCGTCAACGGCCACTGGTACGACACGACCAGGCAGGCATCGCCGGCCGGCATCAGGTGCCAGTGCGACGCGGCCACGACGGCTGCGTCCGTCGATACCGCGGCCCACACGGCGGGCGTCGCCTGTTCGGCAACGACATCTGCCGCCGCCAGCGTCTTCGCGAGCGCGAGCGCGCCGGCATCGCCCAGGACCACCGGCGCCTGCACGAGTCCTTTTTTCGTCAGCACAGTGGCCGGTACGTCATCGGCGCCGGTCAAACGCGCTTCCACGATCGACAGCGCGATCGCCAGCACCTGAGCGCCATCGACGTCCAGTGCGGCCAGCCGCGCGGCGACCGGTGCGTCGATGGCGAACGTCGCGCTGCCTGCGCCGTCGCCGGCGTCCGCGTGCTGCGGCAGGACATCCAGCAGCGGCGAATCGATGGCCGGCAGGGTGCCGGACGTGTCTGTGGTCTGCTTGCCTTCCACCGCGTATTCCTCCGCTTGCTCCCTAACCGGCCTTTCCTGCGTCCATGCCGTTCGCCGCGATCAGCGTTCGGGCCGTGCGATCGGACGGTCGAACGCAATCGCCTGTTCGTGCGTCCACGTGGTCCGCGAGGTCATTGCGCGCGGACGGTTCGTGCGGGCGGGAGGACATCACCGCGGTAGGCGGCGCAGGCCGCCTGGACGCGCGTGGGATCCGGGTGCGCGGGCAGGACGGACAACGCCCGAACCTCGACACCGGATTGGCTGGACACCCACGACATCGCTCACCCCGCATGTACGGCACGGTGGATGCACACCAGCATCCGGCCGATCCCTGCCCCTCTCCTCCAGGACAAACGCTTGACGCGTGCGCCAGCGGCCATCGGATGCGACGATGCGCACCGTCGGGAGTCACGCTAGGATGGGCGCGACAAGGGGGCCTCATGAGTCAGGACTTCGCGCTTCTGTACCAGCAGCTCGGCCTGCATCCGGACTGCGGCCTCGAAGACCTCAAGCGTGCGTACCGCGTGCGCGTGGCCGAACTCCACCCCGATCGCCACCTCGACCAGTCCAGCGAAGCGCACAGCGCCCTTACCGAACTCACCGCGCTGTACTCCGGCGCGATCCGCTTCCATCGCATCCACGGCCGACTGCCCGGCTCCACGCCACGTGCTGCATTCGCAGGCAATGGCGCTGCGCCGCGATCGTCCGTCGATACGCACGCCACCGCGCACACCCAGGCGCGCGGGAACGCCCGGCCCACGAACGAACCGCCGCTGCGTACCGCCAAGTTCGCCACGCTCGGCATCCTGGTGCTGGTGGTGGTGATGGTGGTGCTGCACTGGTCGGAAACCGATGTGCCCGCCGCCGATGTCCTGCAGACCGGCGCGGTGGCGGAAGCGCCATCCGATGCGCCACGCCTCGAGCTGGGCATGGAAGAAGCGTCGGTGATCACCATCCAGGGGCAGCCCGAACGCATCCAGGACGATGTATGGAACTACGGCTCGTCGTGGATCCGCTTCGAGGACGGGCATGTGGTGGACTGGGCCAGTGCGCCGCCGAACCGGTTGATGACCGTCACTCCGCGCCCCGTGCGCGAGGAAGAGGGCGTAGAGGAGCCGTAACGTTCGGGTTTTGCGCGTGCGAAGCGTGCGGGGTTTCCGGCGGCGCCTCCAGGGGTTTTCCCTCTCCCCTTGCCCTCTCCCGCATGCGGGAGAGGGGGAGTGATGGCCGTGCGCGTACCTCTTCCTCGCGGCTGACGCGATGTTCGCGCTACCGCTTCGGCAGCGTTCCCTTACCGGGAACCGCGTTGGAAGAGGACCACTTCGACCGTCTGCAGCAGGATGATCAGGTCGAAAACCAGACCGTGGTTCTTCACGTAGAACAGGTCGAACTTCAGCTTCTCTTCCGCATCGCGCACGGAAGCCCCGTACGGATAGCGCAGCTGCGCCCAGCCGGTCAGGCCCGGCTTCACGCAATGGCGTACGGCGTAGTAGCGGATCTCGCGGCTGAGCACATCGACGAACTGTGGACGTTCCGGACGCGGCCCGACGATGCTCATCTCGCCGCGAAGGATGTTGAACAACTGCGGCAGTTCGTCCAGGCGCGTCAGACGGATGAACCTGCCCACGCGCGTGGTGCGGTCGTCGCCACGCTGCGCCCAGCGCGCCACGCCATCGCCTTCGGCGTCCACGCGCATGCTGCGGAACTTGACCAGTTCGAACGGTCGCCCGCCCTCACCGATGCGCGTCTGCTGGTACAGGATCGGCCCCGAGGATTCCAGGCGGATGCACAGCGCGACCAGCGCCATGAAGGGCCAGGCGACCAGCAACAGCGCCGAGGCCGCCAGCACGTCGAACAGCCGCTTGTTCATGCAGCGAGAGGTGGAATGGTCGAACCCACCCGAGAACACCAGCCAGGACGGATCGACCAGGTTGGTGGTGACGATGCCGGCCTCGCGCTCGAAGAAGGTTGAAAGATCGGTCATGGCGACGCCGCGTTGCACGCAGGTGAGCATCTCCTCCATCGGCAGGCCGCCGCGCCGTTCGTCGGGCGCAACCACGATTTCGCTGATCTGCAGGCTGTGCGCCAGTTCGGCCAGGCTTCCGGTGGGCTGCACCTGCATTCCCGCCGGAACGGACGATTCCTGACCGGGAATCGGCACGAAACCCACCAGCGTGAAGGCGCGACGGTCGCTGCCGCGGCGCAGGCGGGTGTTGATGAGGTCGGCGTTGTGGCCGGCGCCCAGAACCAGCACGCGGCGCCTGAACAGTTCGCCGCGCACCACGTGCACCAGGCAGAACCGCAGCAGCGCGATGCCCATCATGCCCAGGATCATCGCGATGACGATGACGCCGCGGCCGATGTACGCGACCGGAACCAGGTAGTACAGCACCATCAGCCCGATGCCGCCGAGCGCGAACGACACCAGCATGCGCAGCGCGAACTCGAAACGGTTGAGGCGCACGTGCACCTCGTACAGCCCCAGCGCCGCCATCGCGGTGGTGGTGAACATCGCCACCAGCCACGCGCGCACGACGAGGTTCTCCGAGAAGATCTCGTGACCTTCCGGATCGTTCATGAAGCGCAGCCACGCCGCGCCCGTCACCGCGGCCATCACCAGCAGCACTTCCAGCAACCAGAGCAGCAGCAGCGCCCGGTTCTTGAGACTCGCCTTTCCGAACATCATGGGACCGCACTCCTGACACGGTGCGCGCCAGAGGCGCGCGCACGGGGATGCACTGCAGCTCGACCGGTTCGGGGGAGGTGCGGCGTGGTACGCCGTGCGTCGTCCGTCATGTGCATGACGTTCCCCTCCGACGCGTTCACTGGTTCTACAACGCGCGCTCGGCGGCCATCCGGCCAACGACCGGGCGCAGCCGGCGGCATTCGACCGCGGCATCGCACGGCGCTGCGACCGCCGCGGTCCATCGCTCGCCGACATCGAGCATTGCCAGCCGCACGCTGCACGCCGAGGAATCCCGCGCGCGGCCGGCCAGCGCGAACGCTTCGCCGGCACTGGCCCGGAAGGTGCTCATCTCGCGGGCCAGGCCCACGCCTTCCGCCTTCAGCAACGCTTCCTTGCGCACCCACAACGCGAGCAGCGCCCGGCTGTAGGCCGGCTCGGCAAAACCCGCGAGGGATTGGAGTTCCGACGGATGGCAGACGCTGCCGGCGATGCCGGGCAGCTCGTCCGCGCGGAACGAGGCCTCCACGTCCACGCCCACCGGGCCCAGCGCGCACAGCGCGAAGGCGGCCACGCCATCGGCATGGCTGAGGCTGGTGTGGAGCGCGTGACCGAACAGTTCATGGCCAGGCAGGCACGGACACCCGTCCGCATCGCGACCGATCGCTACAGATCGCGGCGACACATCGATGGCGTTCGCCACGAACAGGCGATGCAGCGCGTACGTCAACGCGAGCGCTTCGCGGTCGGCGCGGAAACGGCGTTGGCTGACACGCTGGCGTTCCTGCGTGTCCAGCAGATCCCAGGCGTCGTCCACCCAGGGCTGCCAGTCGCGCAGTTCGACGACGGCCACCGTGCACGCGCGCAGCGGCATCGGACCACAGGCGAATGCGCGCACGAGCGGATGCACCGCTTCGTCCTGGCGCCAAGCCACCGCTGCCATCCCCTGCCCCCTGTCCGGCCGACGCCGGTACTGCGCTGGATACATCGATCGGAAACGCAGCCGGTGACGAAGGCAGGACAAACGCGACGCGCCGGATGAGGGACGTCCTGTTCCGGCACGCCCTCGCGTTTACCTGCATCGAGGTGCCCTCTGCTTCGACGACGCCATCGTCAAAGTGCGGCATGGCGCTTCGATCCATACCACTTCGAAGAGCAACGGATGGACACGACCGATATCGGGGAACGGCTCGTCCACAGGCCGATGCGCGACGCGCAGGCGGCCGCCCACGGCGCCACGGAAACGCTTGCGCCGCCCGCACTGGAGACGGCCCGCGTGGGCGTGGTCGGCCTGGGATACGTCGGCCTGCCGCTGGCGGTGGCCTTCGGACACCGGTACGACACGCTCGGCTTCGACATCAACGCCGCCCGCGTGGACGAACTGCGCGCCGGCCGCGACAGCACGCTGGAAGTGGATGCCGAAGAACTGAACGCTGCGCGACGCCTGCGCTGCAGCAGCGATCTGGACGCGTTGCGCCAGTGCAACGTGTTCATCGTCACCGTGCCCACACCGATCGACTCGGCCAAGCGCCCGGACCTGGGACCGCTGGCGCGTGCGAGCGAAAGCCTCGGGCGCGTACTCAAGCGCGGCGACGTGGTGGTGTACGAGTCCACGGTCTACCCCGGCTGCACGGAGGAAGTGTGCGTGCCGATCCTGGAACGCGCCTCGGGCCTGCGCTTCAACCGCGATTTCTTCGTCGGCTACAGCCCGGAGCGAATCAATCCGGGCGACAAGGAGCACCGTCTCACCCGCATCCTGAAGATCACCTCCGGCTCCACGCCGGCTGCGGCGGAATTCGTGGACCGTCTGTACGGTTCGATCATCGAAGCGGGCACGCATCGCGCCGCGTCGATCAAGGTCGCCGAGGCTGCCAAGGTGATCGAGAACACGCAGCGCGACCTCAACATCGCGCTGATCAACGACCTGGCGATCCTGTTCAACAAGCTTGGCATCGACACGCTGGACGTCCTGCAGGCTGCGGGCACGAAATGGAACTTCCTGCCTTTCCGGCCGGGTCTGGTGGGCGGCCACTGCATCGGCGTGGATCCCTATTACCTGACCCACAAGGCACAGGAAATCGGCCATCACCCGGACGTGATCCTCGCCGGTCGCCGCACCAACGATGGCATGGGCGCCTACATCGCCGGCGAAGTGGTGCGATTGATGGTGCGCAAGTGCATCAATCCGGTGCAGGCGCGCATCCTCATCCTTGGCCTGGCGTTCAAGGAGAACTGCCCGGACCTGCGCAATACGCGCGTGGTGGACATCGTGCAGGCCTTGCAGGGCTACAACGCCCGCGTGGACGTGCACGACCCATGGGTGGATGCCGCGCAATCCATGCACGAGTACGGCATCGAACCGGTCGCCTCACCCGCGCAGGGCGAGTACGACGCGGTGATCGTCGCGGTGGCGCATCGCGAATTCGCGCAGCTCGGCGCCGCGGGCGTGCGCGCGCTCGGAAAGGACGTGTCGGTGGTCTACGACGTCAAGTACGTGCTGCCGCGCGACGCCGTCGATGGGCGGTTGTGACGCATGAAAGTCCTGGTCACCGGCACTGCGGGTTTCATCGGGTCGCACGTCGCGCTGGAGCTTCTGAAGCGCGGCGATGAGGTGATCGGCTTCGACAACCTCAACGACTATTACGACGTCGGCCTGAAGCATGCGCGCCTGGCACGCTTCTCAGGGCACCCGCGCTACACGCACGTGCACGGCGAACTCGCCGATCGCGAGGCGGTGGAGTCCGTGTTCCGGACGCACCGGCCGGATCGCGTGGTGCACCTGGCCGCACAGGCCGGCGTGCGATACGCGGCGGAGAATCCGCATGTGTACGTGTCCAGCAACGTGACCGGTTTCCTGCACGTGCTGGAAGGCTGCCGTCGGGACGGTGCCGGGCATCTGGTCTATGCCTCGACGAGCTCCGTCTATGGCGCCAACGCCGCGATGCCGTTCTCCGAACACCAGCACACCGAACATCCGTTGACGCTGTACGCGGCGACCAAGAAGGCCAACGAGGCGATGGCGCACAGCTATGCGCATCTCTATGGCCTGCCGTGCACGGGCCTGCGTTTCTTCACGGTGTACGGGCCATGGGGTCGCCCCGACATGGCGTTGTTCCTGTTCACGCGCGCGATTCTCGCGGGCGAACCGATCCGCGTGTTCAACCACGGTCGCCACAAGCGCAGCTTCACCTACATCGACGATATCGTTGCCGGCGTGGTTCGTGCGCTGGATCGCGTTCCCTCGGTCGATGCGGAATGGAACGGCTTGTCACCGGATCCCGCAAGCAGCGGCGTCGCTCCGTACCGGCTCTACAACATCGGCAGCCGCGAGAGCGTGGAATTGCTGCGCTACATCGAAGTGCTGGAACGCTGCCTGGGACGGAAAGCGGAGATGGAGATGTTGCCGCTGCAGGCGGGCGACGTGCCGGCCACCGAGGCGAACTGCGACGATCTGGCGCGCGACATGGATTACGCGCCCCGTGTGACGGTGGAGGAAGGCGTCGCGAAGTTCGTCGCGTGGTATCGCGAGTACTACCGCGACGAACAGAAGCGTGGGAGTACGGCGAGCGCTGCTGCGGAAGCGACTGCGGATTGAGCCGTGCTGTCATTCCCGCGAAGGCGGGAATCCAACTCGCAAACACCGTTGTGTCGTCTGGAGAGCGTGATACCCGGAAGGCTGGATTCCCGCCTTCGCGGGAATGACGACTAACAGGCGAATCCCGAATTCCGAACAAAACAAAAGGGCCGATGCTTTCGCATCGGCCCTTTTGCTTCTTGTGTGGCGCGCCCGGAGAGATTCGAACTCCCGACCACCAAGTTCGTAGCCTGGTGCTCTATCCAGCTGAGCTACGGGCGCTGAGTTGAAAAATTATGAAGGATCGTTGCCGACTCGTCAAACATTTTTCGAACATTTCCATTGGCACGGCGATCGGCCGGTCAACGGTGCACGAACCTTGCGGCTCGTGCGGAACGGGCATTGGATGTGCCGGGAATCAGGACCTGGGTCCGTCTTTCCGTGCCTGCATGCGGCTGCATGCGGGCGATCCAACCCGATCCGGTGTAACTGGCGGAGACTGAGGGATTCGAACCCTCGATGGAGCTTTTGACCCCATACTCCCTTAGCAGGGGAGCCCCTTCGGCCTCTCGGGCAAGTCTCCGCGATACATCAAACCTGCGGGGCCGCAAAGCATAACGGCTCGACCCGCGCACGGCAAACGGTTTTGTCAGCCGGCGCTCTTGCCCGAATCGTTATCCGTCGGCTCTTCGCCGCGCTGGATACGCTGATAGATTTCTTCGCGGTGAACCGCGACATCTTTCGGTGCGGTAATGCCAATACGCACCTGGTTGCCCTTGACGCCGAGCACGGTGACGGTCACCGAGTCGCCGATCATCAAGGTCTCACCGACGCGACGCGTCAGGATCAGCATCTAACATCTCCTATGCCGGCCCTTCCAGGTCCCGGCGTACGGGCGCTCCCTGGAGCGCCTCCTATTTCGATATAAAAACGCGAACCATCTTAGCGGCGGGTCAAACTGCACCGCAACCGCAAAGGGTCAACGTTCACCATTCAGACAAGCTTGTTTGCCACCCAACCGGCCACTCCTGCGAGTGCCTGGACCAGGGCCGGGCCGTCGTCGCCGCCGCCCTGGGCCATGTCGGGGCGACCACCGCCCTTGCCGTTGATCTGACCGGCAACGTGCGCGAGGAGTTCCCCCGCCTTCACCTTGCCGGCCGCATTACCGTTCACGCCGGCCACCAGGGCCGCCTTTCCGTCGCTCGTCCCTGCCAGGACGATGACGGCATCACCGAGCTGCTGCTTGAGGCGGTCGACCGCATCCCGCAGCGCCTTGGCGTCGAAACCCTCCAGCCGCGTCGCCACGACCTTCACGCCGCCGACATCGACGGCCGCGCCGGCGAGGTCGGACGTGGCACCGGAAGCGGCCTTGGCCTTCAGCGACTCCAGCTCGCGCTCCAGCTTCTTCTGTCGGTCCAGCAGGCCGCGCAGCTTGTCGGCAATGTCGCCGGCATTGCCGCCTAGCAGGCGCGCGGCCTCGTCCAGGCGGTGTTCTTCCTCGGCCACGTGGTCGAGGGCGCCCTGCCCGGTCAGCGCCTCGATGCGGCGCACGCCAGCGGACACACCGCCTTCGGACAGGATCTTGAACAAACCGATGTCACCGGTACGCGAAACGTGGGTGCCACCGCAAAGTTCCGTCGAGGCTTCGCCCATGCGCAGCACGCGGACGCGGTCGCCGTACTTCTCGCCGAACAGCGCCATCGCGCCGAAGTCCAGCGCCTCCTGCATGCCCATGTGGTGCACCTCGGCCGCATGGTTGTTGCGGACCTCTGCATTCACACGACGCTCGATCTCGGCCAGCTCGCCCGCGCCGACGGGCGCGAAATGCGAGAAGTCGAAGCGCAGGCGGTCCGGAGCGACCAGCGAACCCTTCTGGGTGACGTGGTCGCCCAGGACCTCGCGCAACGCGGCATGCAACAGGTGCGTGGCGGAATGATTGAGCACGGTGGCGGCGCGGCGGGCACCGTCCACGCTCGCACGCACGCGGTCGCCGCGCTTGAGCGAGCCACTGGCTAGGGTGCCCACGTGACCGTGGAACTGGCCGGCGAACTTCAACGTGTCGCGCACCGCAAAACGCGCGGCGCCCGCTTCCAGGTCACCGGTATCGCCAACCTGACCACCGCTTTCGGCGTAGAACGGGGTGCGATCGAGAATGACAGCGGCTTGCTCGCCCGCTTCGATGCGGTCGACCGCGCGCCCATCCTTGAGCAGGGCGATGACTTCGAGGCCGTCGTCCACCAGCTGCTCGTAACCGAGGAACTGGGTCGGCGGGAGTTGCGCGGCCAGTTCCGCCGGCATCGTCGTGGCATTGCCGAACTTGCCTGCCGCGCGCGCGGTTTCGCGCTGCTGCTCCATCGCGGCATCGAAACCTTCCATGTCCACCGACAGGCCGCGCTCGCGCGCGATGTCGGCGGTCAGGTCGACCGGGAAGCCGTAGGTGTCGTACAGGCGGAACGCATCGGCGCCGGGAATCGTGGTGTTCGAGCGGCCGGCAACCTCGTCGAAGATGCGCATGCCGGCATCGAGCGTCTCGGCGAAACGCTCCTCTTCGGCCAGCAGCGCGCGCTCGACGAACTCGCGCTTGGCGGTGAGTTCGGGATACGCATCGCCCATCACTTCGACCAGCGGCGCGACCATGCGATGGAAGAACGGCCCCTTCTGGCCGAGCATCCAGCCGTGACGCAGCGCGCGGCGGATGATGCGGCGCAGGACGTAGCCACGACCCTCGTTGCTCGGCAGCACGCCGTCGACGATGAGGAAGGCGCAGGCGCGGATGTGGTCGGCGATGACGCGCAGCGACTTGTTGTCCAGATCGGTGGTGGCGGTGAACTGCGCGGCCTTCGCGATCAGGTGGCGGAACAGGTCGATCTCGTAGTTGCCGTGCACGCCCTGCAGCACCGCTGCGAGGCGCTCCAGGCCCATGCCCGTGTCGACGCACGGCGCCGGCAGAGGCACGAGCGTGCCGTCGGGCTGGCGGTCGAACTGCATGAAGACGAGGTTCCAGATCTCGATGAAACGATCGCCGTCCTCGTCCGGCGAACCCGGAGGACCGCCGGCGATGTGCGCGCCGTGGTCGTAGAAGATCTCGGTGCACGGGCCGCAGGGGCCGGTGTCGGCCATCTGCCAGAAGTTGTCCGAGGCGAACGGCGCGCCCTTGTTGTCGCCGATGCGGACGATGCGCTCGGCGGGCACGCCCATGCGCTTGTTCCAGATCTCGTAGGCCTCGTCATCGGTGTGATAGACGGTGACGGTGAGGCGTTCGGCCGGCAGGCCCCAGACCTTGGTCAGCAGTTCCCAGGCCCACGCGATGGCGTCTTCCTTGAAGTAGTCGCCGAAGGACCAGTTGCCCAGCATCTCGAAGAAGGTGTGATGGCGCGCCGTGTAACCGACCTGGTCCAGGTCGTTGTGCTTGCCGCCGGCACGCAGGCAGCGCTGCACGTCGGCCGCGCGCACGTAGCCCGGCTTCTCGCTGCCGAGAAACACGTTCTTGAACTGCACCATGCCCGAGTTGGTGAACAGCAGCGTCGGGTCGTTGGCCGGCACCAGCGGTGCCGAGGGCACGATGGTGTGGGCCTTGCTGCGGAAGAATTCGAGGAAATCGCTTCGGATTTCGGTAGTGGTTTTCATGCCTGTCGCGCGAAGTCGATGACGGGGCCGGAGTACGCGGACCGGCCCATGCCCTCACGATGGGGGCGTCGACAGGAGCAGGCAACCCAAGCCCGAAAGCCGGCTAGCGTAGCAGGACCGCAGGGCCCTTGCTCGCACCGCGGCAGCTCGTTCAGGACCGTCGCAAAGCCTTGCGCGCTGGGGCGAAGGGATGCGTCGCACCGGCGTGCCACGGTCGCGAACACGCGCGGTGAATTGCTCCGCCTGAAGGCCGGGGCGCGGGGCTTCAGTCGTCGGGGTCGAAACGGGTCGCCGCGCGGACGCAGGCTGCGTCGAAGCCGCGGCGGATCAGGAAATCGGCCGCCTTGCGCTGGAGGGCGAGATCGTCAGGCACCGCGGGGCCGAAGCGGCGGCGAACCAGATCGCGGGCGGTTTCGGCCCAGTCGCCCTCGAACGTATCCATGGCACGGGCGATGGCCTCGCGGTCGAGGCCATGAGTGGCCAGCTCGGCCCGGATGCGGATCGGGCCATGGCCGCCAGCCGCGCGGCTGCGGACCAGGCTTTCGGCAAAGCGGGTGTCGTCCTGCCAGCCCTCGCCCGCCAGCCGGTCCACGGCGGCCTGCACCTCGACGGCGTCCAGGCCCCGCGAGGTCAGTTTGCGGTTGAGTTCCTTGCGCGAGTGCTCGCGACGGGCCAGCAGCCCCAATGCCCGTTGCTCCGGGGTCTGCTCGCGCGTGCGGCGGCGGCCCGAACCGCCACCGGCGCCTTCGCCGGTGGTCGGGTCGTCATGCATCGCGCAGGGCCCCGGTCATCAGTCGTCCTGACCTTCGCCGTCGCCCTCGCTACGCGAGGCTTCCTGCGGCACGAACTTTTCGCGCAGCGCCGCCTCAAGCTTCACGGCCACCTGCGGGTTGTCCTTCAGGTACTGGCGGGCGTTCTCCTTGCCCTGGCCGATGCGCTCGCCGTCGTAGCCGTACCAGGCGCCCGACTTCTCGACCAGCTTGGCCTCCACGCCCATATCAATGAGCTCGCCTTCGCGCGAGATGCCCTCGCCGTACAGGATCTCGGTGACGACCTGCTTGAACGGAGGCGCCATCTTGTTCTTGACCACCTTGATGCGGGTCTGGTTGCCGATGATCTCGTCGCCCTTCTTGATCGAGCCGATACGGCGGATATCCAGGCGCACCGAGGCGTAGAACTTGAGCGCGTTGCCGCCCGTGGTGGTTTCCGGGCTCTGGCCCGGCATCATCACGCCGATCTTCATGCGCAGCTGGTTGATGAAGATCACCAGACAGTTGGAGCGCTTGATGTTGCCGGTCAGCTTACGCAGCGCCTGGCTCATCAGGCGGGCCTGCAGGCCCGGCAGCTGGTCGCCCATCTCGCCTTCGATCTCGGCCTTAGGCGTGAGCGCGGCGACCGAGTCGACCACGACCATGTCGACGGCGGCCGATCGCACCAGCATGTCGGCGATTTCCAGCGCCTGCTCGCCCGTGTCGGGCTGGCTGACCAGCAGGTCGTCGACGTTGACGCCCAGCTTGCCGGCGTAGATGGGGTCGAGCGCGTGCTCGGCGTCGATGAAGGCGCAGGTGCCGCCCAGCTTCTGGCATTCGGCGATGGCCTGCAGCGTGAGCGTGGTCTTGCCCGAAGACTCAGGACCGTAGATTTCCACGACGCGGCCCTTGGGCAGGCCGCCGATACCCAGCGCGATGTCGAGC
Source organism: Lysobacter stagni (assembly GCF_030053425.1). Classification (NCBI taxonomy): domain Bacteria; kingdom Pseudomonadati; phylum Pseudomonadota; class Gammaproteobacteria; order Lysobacterales; family Lysobacteraceae; genus Lysobacter; species Lysobacter stagni. Next base: position 3,429,873 of record NZ_JASGBI010000001.1, read on the forward strand.
ATCAACGAGCCCGTCCCGATGACCTCCGCGGCCTCGATCGTGCGATCGCCCATGCGCATCACCGAGCCCTTGCCGAACTGCTTCTCGATCTGGCCCAGTGCCGCCGAAAGGGCGCGCTTCTTGTTCTCGTCCATCGTGGGTTTTCCTTGTCAGTAGCGTGGAAGTCGTTGCGTGGAGGCAATCTAGCCGGCGCGTATCGCACGGGTTGAGACGCGTGCGTCGCGACTGCGAACGTGATGCCTGGAGTGCATGCCGGCCATGAGGGGTGCCCGGAGCAGGGTGTCGGGGAAACCCGCAACACCCTGCTCCGGAACGCCACTGACGCCGGTCGGAAGATTCATCGGTTGGGCCTTACCAGACCGCAGTACAGGCCTTCGATGGCGAAGTCCTGATCCGGCTCCACCTCGATCGGGGCGTAATCCGGGTTGCGCGGCAGCAGGCGGATGCGGTCCTTGCCAATCTTCAGCAGCTTGACGGTGATCTCGTCGTCGATGCGGGCGACCACGATCTGGCCCGAGCGCGCATCGCGCGTGCGGTGCACGCCGATGAGATCGCCATTGAAGATGCCCTCGTCGCGCATGGAGTCGCCCTTCACCTTGAGCAGGTAGTCGGGCGTGGGCGAGAAGAACACACGGTCCAGGAGGACGAAATCGTCCGAGCCGATGTCGGCGCCGATCGGGCGACCTGCCGCCACCTGGCCCAGCACGGGCAGGCGCAGCGCATGGCCGGAAGCGTCGGCAGCCTCGACCGGCCGCACGGGGACTTCCCCGGCCACGCCGTCCGGAACGGCGCACAGACGGATGGCGCGGGCGCGGCCAGGCATGCGCTGGATGGCGCCGGCCTGCTCCAGGGCCTCCAGGTGGTATTGGGCGGCCCGGACACTGCTGAACCCCATGGCTCGCGCGATCTCGGTCTGCGAAGGCGGCACGCCCTCGGCCTCGATGCGGTCGGCGATCAGGGCGAGGATGGCGCGCTGGGTATCGGTGATGTCCATTAGTAGCAATACTACTAACGAACTTTCCGGGCCGTCAACCCGACGGTGATGGCCCCGATCAGGCCATCAGTTCGGCCAGACCATGCAACGCGGCGGCGACGGTCTGGCGGCGCACGGCATCGCGGTCGCCGTCGAAATGGAAGGTCACGGCCGTGGGGTAACCGCCGCGGCGCTTCCAGGCGAGCCACACCGTGCCGACCGGCTTGTCCTCGGTGCCACCGCCCGGGCCGGCGATGCCGGTGACCGCCACGGCCAGCGTGGCGCCCGAATGCACCAGCGCACCGGAGACCATCTCGATCACCGTCTCGCGACTCACCGCACCGTGCTGTTCCAGCGTCTGCGGACGCACACCCAGTAGCGCCTGCTTGGCTTCGTAGCTGTAGGCCGCCATGCCGCACTCGAACCAGTTCGACGAACCGGGGATGTCGGTGAGCATCTTGGCGATCCAGCCGCCGGTGCAGCTTTCGGCGGTGACCAGGGTCTGGCGATGGGCGCGGGCGGCTTCGGCCACCTGCTCGGCAAGGCGCAGCAGGGCGGCATCGGTGACGTCGTTCTTCATGCGCGAACTATAGCCGGTCGCGGCGACGCCCCCGAAAACACGCGGCGTGCCCTGCCAGGGCGACGGGCACATGCCTGAATCCTCCAAATTCCCGACCACGCACCCCATGACCGCGACCGCCGTCACGTCGCAGGGCCGCGGTCCGCCGGACGGCCATTGCGCACGGCGCCGCGCATGGCAAGCTCCGCGCGTCGTCCTGACGCGGTCACCGCCATGCCCCGCATCGTCGCTGTCCTCGTTGTGCTGTGCCTGCTGATCCCTGCGCGTGCCGATGCCCAGCGCGTGCTGGGCTACCGCTGCGACACTGCCGCCGACCGGCTCGTCGTCTACTACCGCAATGCGGACGACATCGGCGAATCCGCGCACGCCACCGAAGGCAACATCGAATGGGACACGGCCGACCTCATCGCCTCGATGGCGGACGAGGACCACATCGGCGAGCTGACGACCGTGACAGGCACCTGCGCGCTGGCGCATGCGACCTACGCGATCCGCCTGGGCCCTACGCCCGGCAACTTCAACGTGCAGGGCCGCTGCGGCGCGGTGATCACGGGTTGGGCCGAGGTGTCGCGCGGCAACGAGGCAGTGCTCGCGCATCACGAGATGGAAGGCGACTGCCACGACACCACCACACCGATCACCACGAACATCGTGATCGCCAAGGACCGCCCGCCCGTCGTCACCGCCGTCCCCGCTGACGTGTTCTTCCACTAGCCGGCGGACATCAGTCGCTTCCGAAACGCCTCACATCGTCCAGCGCCGCCTGCGCGCGCCGCAGGCTGCTCGCCGCGGCGGTATCGCGCATGAAGCGGGCCAGCCGGGAATCCGGCGCACGCTGCGCGAGGTAGTGGAGCAACCACGTCCCGAGCATTCCCACCACACCGACAGCCAGGCTCCACGCGATCCACGCGGGCGTCGGCCCGGACGACAGCGGCCGGCCCGCGCCGGCGAAGGCAACGACCACCAGCACCCAGGCGACCCACCACGGCAGGCCGCAGGCGATGCCGTTGAGCGTGTGGAAGCGTTGCAGTTGCGCCATCTGCGTCTGGATGCGCAGCACCGGCGCGGTGTAGTCGATGCGAGCCATCAGCCCCAGCGTGATGGCCGCCGCCACCAGCGTCACGACGCCGAAGGCGTGCACGACCACACCCACCGCGAACAAGCCGGCCACGCCGAGGTTCTGTTTCCAGCAGGCCACGCCGAGCACGATCAAACCCACGCCCAGCAGGACCTGCAGCACCTGCCCCCAGAACAGCGGGCGCAGCAGTCCGCGCGTGCGGTCCAGCTTCTTTTCGCGCACCAGCTCCATCTGCACACGCCCCTGCTCGGCCAGTTGCGTTTCCATTGCCTGCCAGGCGGCTTTCAGTTCGTCGTTGTCCATGATCGTCTCCATGCGGGAGATGCCTCAGAGTTCGTTGTGGATGCGCTGCTTCAACCGGCCGATCTTGGTGGCGACGTTGCTCACGCTGATACCGAGGATGTCGGCGATCTGCGCATGCGGGCGATCCTCCAGGTACAGCAGCAACAGCGCGCGGTTGAGCGGCTCCTGCCGGTGGATGAAACGGCGCAGCGCGCCCACCTGCTGTTGCAATTCCAGGCTCGCCGCGGCGGAGTCGAGCGGCTCGTGCAGGCGTTCGTCCAACGGTACGGTCCGCGCGTCCTGGCGGCGCGCACGGAGCGAGGAGATCGCCACGTTCAGCGCGATGCGATACATCCAGGTGGAGAAGCTGCGCGCGGGGTCGTAACGCGGGAAGGCGCGCCACAGTTGCGTGGCGATTTCCTGCGCCAGGTCGGCGCGGTCTTCCGGATGCCAGGCATAGCCGTGCGCCACCTTCAGCACGATGCCGCGGTGCGCTTCCAGCAACTGGCCGAATTGCGTCTGCCTGTCGAAATCCATGGTGGCGGCGTGCTCCACGTCCGTCTCCGATTGTGTGTCGGATGGGTGTTTCGCACGAGGGCGGGAATCATCACATCCGCCCCGCCGGGACGGCGCCTACGGACGCTCGCGGACCGGGCGCTTGGCCAGTCGACGCTGAAGCGTGCGCCGGTCCAGCCCCAGCACGCGCGCCGCAGCGGACACGTTGCCACCGCAATCGGCCAGCACGCGCTGCATGTGTTCCCACTGCTGGCGCCGCAGCGGGACAGCCGTCTGCGGGGGCTCGGCCGGCACGGCCGTGTCCGGCGGCTCGGAGAACGCCTGCGCGAGCGTGTCGATATCGAACGGCTTGGGCAGGTAGTTCCAGGCGCCGCGGCGGATCGCATCCACCGCGGTGGCGATGCTGGCGAACCCGGTCGCCAGCACGATGCGCGCCTGCGGGCGGCGCGCCGCCAGCTCGTGGATCAGCGCCAGGCCATTGTCGGAACCGAGCTTGAGGTCCAGCAGCACGCCATCGGGGGCGAACTCGTTCATCGCGCGCAGCGCATCGGCGGCGTTGTGCGCCACCTGCGTGGCAACGCCACGGCGATGCAGGTGGCGGACCAGGATCGCGCAGAACGCCACGTCGTCGTCGACCAGCAGCATCCGTGCAGGCAGGCTCATGCGCCCTCCCGCGCCAACGGCAGTTCCACTTCGGTCACGCATCCCCCGCCTTCACGCGGGTACTGACGCACCAGGCCGCCACTGCGTTCGACACTGGCGTTGGAAATCAGCAGTCCGATGCCGAGCCCCGACCGGGGTTCGTCGAGTGCGGCCGGTGGGCTGTGCCTCGGACCGGGCCCGCGGTCGGCAATGGCGATCAACACAGTGTTGCCCTGCAGGCGTACGGTGACCTCCATCGGGTCCGGCGTACCGGTCGCCTCGTTGGCATCGGCGGCGTTGTTGAGCAGGTTGATCAACGCCTGCGGCAGCCCCGGATCGACGCGCACCATGACCGGATCGGCCTCGTCGCGCAGGCGCACCTGCACGCCGGGACGCAGCAGGCGCCAGCGCTCGATGCAGTCCCAGGCAAGTTCCGCGGCCGACTCCAGCGTGGTCTCGCCCAGCGCACCGCGGCGTGCGAGATCGCCCAGCGCGCGCACGTGGTTGCGGCAATGCATCAGCTGCTCGCGCATCATCGCCAGGTCCTCGCGGCCGGGCGCGTGGTCGGACGCGCTCCAGTCGTCGAGCAGCAGCCCCATGGTCGTCAGCGGCGTGTTGAGTTCGTGCGCCGTGCCCGCCGCCAATGTGCCCAGCGCGAGCAGCGATTCATCGCGCATCGCCCGCTCGCGCGCGGCGGCGAGCCGGCGGCGCTGGTCGCGCACGATGGCCATGAAGCGTCCCAGCACGACGGTCATGATCGTCGCGCTGAGCAGGAAGTTGACCCACATGCCGGTCACGTGGAGCTGGAAATCCTGCCCATGCGCATGCGGCAACGGGATGTGGTGTCCCAGCAACCAGGTGTACAGGGCGGCGGTGAGTACGGTCAGCGCGGCCATCGGCCCGATCCGCAACGCGCCGGCGGCCAGCGCTACGGGCACCAGATACAGCGATACGAACGGGTTGGCCGGCCCGCCGGAGAAGTACAGCAGCGCGGTCAGCGCCGCCTGGTCCACCACCAGTTGCAGCGACAGGGCCCATGGCCCGCCCTCGCCGTGCCGGCGCACCCACAGGTGGATGCACAGGTTGAACGCCAGCAGCGCCAGTGGAATGCCGACCAGCGGACGCAACGGGATCGCCAGGCCCAGGCGCTGGCTGACGAAGGCCACGGCGAGCAGTTGCCCCGCGACGGCCAGGTAGCGCAGATAGACGAGGAGTTGGATCAAGGCGGCGGCGAGCACGGAAACGGTTGGGCCGCAACCGGGCCAGAAGGGCCGCCGGCTGCTAGCCTATCGATTATCGCATCGCCGGCCACGACGCCGGCGCCACCATTCGCAGCGCAGATCCACGATCCATGAGTCCAGCCGACCGGCCGCAAGAGCACACGCCCCTGATGAAGCAGTTTTTCGCCGCCAAGGCGGAGCATCCGGATGTGCTGCTGTTCTTCCGCATGGGCGACTTCTACGAGCTGTTCTTCGACGACGCCCGCAAGGCGGCGCGGCTGCTCGACATCACCCTGACCCAGCGCGGCCAGTCCGCCGGCCAGCCGATCCCCATGGCAGGCGTGCCGCACCATGCCGCCGAGGGCTACCTCGCACGGCTGGTGGCGCTGGGCGAATCGGTGGCGATCTGCGAACAGATCGGCGACCCCGCGCTGGCCAAGGGCATCGTCGAGCGCAAGGTGGTGCGCATCGTCACTCCCGGCACGGTGACCGACGAGGCCCTGCTGAACGAGCGCCGCGACACGCTCCTGCTGGCGATCGCGCGCGGAAAGAATGGCTACGGCCTGGCCTGGGCCGACCTGGCCGGCGGCCGCTTCCTGGTCAATGAAGTGGCGACCGAGGACGCCCTGGAAGCCGAACTGGCCCGCCTGGAACCGGCCGAGACGCTGGTGGCCGACGAAGACGGATGGGCGGCATTCGTCGCCGAACGCACCGGCCTGCGCCGTCGCGCGCCGTGGCTGTTCGATGCCGACAGCGGCCGCCGCCAGCTGCTGCGCTTCTTCAACCTGCACGACCTGTCCGGCTTCGGGCTGGAAGACAAACCGTTGTCGATCGCCGCCGCCGCGGCGCTGCTGGGCTATGTCGAGGAAACGCAGAAGCAGCGCCTGCCGCATCTGACCTCGATTTCGGTCGAATCCGGCGACGGCGCCATCGCGATGAACGCGGCCACGCGTCGCCATCTGGAACTGGACAGCCGCCTGGACGGCGACAACCGCCACACGTTGCTGGGCATCCTCGATTCCACCGTCACGCCGATGGGCGGTCGCCTGCTGCGCCGCTGGCTGCACCGCCCACTGCGCGAGCGCGGGGTGCTACGCCATCGGCAGCAGGCGGTGGCGACGCTGATCGATTCGCGCGCGGGCGACGACCTGCGCGAACGCTTCCGCGCCCTGGGCGATCTGGAACGCATCCTCTCGCGCATCGCGCTGCGCAGCGCTCGCCCGCGCGACCTGTCCACGTTGCGCGACGGCCTGGGCATGCTGCCCGACGTGCGCGCCACGCTGGCGCCACTGGATTCACCGTGCCTGTCCGCGCTGGCCGCGGAGCTGGGCGAACACGACGAACACGCGCACCTGCTGAAGGCGGCGATCGTGCAGCAGCCGCCGGTGCTGGCGCGCGACGGCGGCATCTTCGCCGAAGGCTACGACGCCGAACTCGATGAACTTCGCCTGCTCTCGACCAATGCCGACCAGTTCCTCGTCGACCTGGAAGCACGCGAGAAAGCCGCCACCGGCATCGCGACGCTGAAGGTCGGCTACAACCGCGTGCACGGTTATTACATCGAGATCAACAAGGGCCAGAGCGACAGGGCCCCCACGCACTACACCCGCCGCCAGACGCTGACCGGCGCCGAACGCTACATCACCGAGGAACTCAAGCAGTTCGAGGACAAGGTGCTGTCGGCGCGCGAACGTTCGCTCTCGCGCGAACGGCTGCTCTACGAACAGCTGCTGGATGTTCTGAACGAACGGCTGGAAGCGCTCAAGCGCTGCGCCGCCGCGCTGAGCGAGCTGGACGTGCTGACCTGCTTCGCCGAACGCGCGCAGGCGCTGGACTGGGCGCAGCCCGAACTCACCGACGAACCGGGCCTGCGCATCGAACGCGGACGCCATCCCGTGGTGGAAGCGGTGCGCAGCGATCCGTTCGAACCCAACGACCTGGTGCTGGACGAGAACCGGCGCATGCTGGTCATCACCGGCCCGAACATGGGCGGTAAATCGACCTACATGCGCCAGAACGCGCTGATCGTGCTGCTGGCGCACATCGGCAGCTTCGTGCCCGCCTCGCGCGCCCGCATCGGCCCCACCGACCGCATCCTCACGCGCATCGGCGCGGGCGACGACCTCGCGCGCGGCCAGTCCACCTTCATGGTCGAGATGAGCGAGACCAGCTACATCCTGCACCACGCGACCAGCCAGTCGCTGGTGCTGATGGACGAGATCGGCCGCGGCACCTCCACCTACGACGGCCTTGCGCTGGCCGAAGCCTGTGCGCGCCATCTCGCCCACCACAACCGTGCGTACACGTTGTTCGCCACGCACTACTTCGAACTCACCACGCTGGCCGAACCGGGCAGCGGCATCGCCAACGTGCACCTGGACGCCGTCGAACACGGCGACCAGCTGGTCTTCATGCATGCCGTCAAGGACGGCCCGGCCGATCGCAGCTTCGGCCTGCAGGTGGCGGCGCTGGCGGGCCTGCCGAAATCCGTGGTGCAACAGGCACGCGGGCGACTGGCGGAACTGGAACAGCAGAGCCGCGACGCGCCCGTGCCGTCGATGGCGCCGGTCGCGCTGGATTCGCCGCAGCAGTTCGGCCTGTTCGCGCCCTCCTCCGCCGCGCTCGACGCGCTGGCCTCGATCGATCCCGACGACCTGACGCCGAAGCAGGCGCTGGAAGCGCTGTACCGCATCAAGGCCCTCTCCTGATCCGCTGACCTGCCGCGGCTACGCTGCCCACTCCAGGGGAAGGCTCATGAGGTTGCTGTGTTCCACAGCACGGGCTGAGCCGCCCGCTTCCATCGCGTGCCCGTTGGCGGAGCCGTCCGGCTCCGCCGTTTCCTGTGGCCGAACCCCCGGTTCGTTAGCTTTTTGTTGGATTTCGCCGGCCCTCTATAGCCTGCACGAATCGATCCATTCGGATCATTCGATTTCAACTGTCGATCGGCACTGACTAAGGTGAGTTCGACCCGGAGCTTGCCCGTCAGGCAAGCGTCACGACGCGAGTGGAGGATTGCGTCGGCACCCGTGCATCTGGCCGCAACATCGTTCGCGCCACCATGCCCACCGGTATACCCCAGGCGTACCGCTCCGGACGAACCATCACTGGAAGCACACGAACCAAGGAGAGAGCCGATGTCATTCGAATCGAAGTGCCCCTTCAAGCACACGGTCGGCGGTGGCCGCACGAACAAGGACTGGTGGCCCAAGCAGTTGCGCGTCGACCTGCTGCACGACCACTCGTCCAAGTCCGACCCGATGGGCAAGGACTTCAACTACGCCGAGGAATTCCAGAAGCTCGACTATGCCGGGCTCAAGAAGGACCTGGCCGACCTGATGACCGATTCGCAGCCTTGGTGGCCGGCGGATTTCGGCCATTACGGACCGCTCTTCATCCGCATGGCCTGGCACAGCGCCGGCACCTACCGCATCTTCGACGGTCGCGGCGGCGGCGGTCGCGGACAGCAGCGTTTCGCGCCGCTCAACAGCTGGCCGGACAACGTCAGCCTGGACAAGGCGCGGCGCCTGCTGTGGCCGATCAAGCAGAAGTACGGCCGTCGCATTTCGTGGGCGGATTTGATGATCCTCACCGGCAACGTCGCGCTGGAGACGATGGGCTTCAAGACCTTCGGTTTCGGCGGCGGACGCGAAGATGTGTGGGAGCCCGACCTGGACGTGTTCTGGGGCGAAGAAGAAGAGTGGCTGGAGGATCGCCGCTACTCGGGCGAGCGCCAGCTCGACAATCCGTTGGCCGCGGTGCAGATGGGCCTGATCTACGTGAACCCCGAAGGCCCCAACGGCAATCCCGACCCGGTCGCCGCCGCCATCGACATCCGCGAAACCTTCGCGCGCATGGCGATGAACGACGAGGAGACCGTCGCGCTGATCGCAGGCGGCCACACCTTCGGCAAGACGCACGGCGCGGGCGATCCCAAGAACGTCGGCGTGAACCCGGAAGGCGACGACATCGTCGCGCAGGGCCTGGGCTGGGCGAACAAACACGGCACCGGCATCGCGGGCGATGCGATCACCAGCGGCCTGGAAGTCACCTGGACCAGTTCGCCCACGCGCTGGAGCAACAACTTCCTGTGGAACCTGTTCGGCTACGAATGGGAACTGACCAAGAGCCCCGGCGGTGCGCACCAGTGGCAGCCCAAGGGCGGCATGGGCGCGAACACCGTGCCGGATGCGCACGATCCGGACAAGCGTCGCGCGCCGGCGATGCTCACCACCGACCTGTCGCTGCGCGTCGATCCGGTGTACGAGAAGATCGCGCGGCGTTTCCTCGAACGTCCGGATGAGTTCGCCGACGCGTTCGCGCGCGCCTGGTTCAAGCTCACGCACCGCGACATGGGCCCGCGTTCGCGTTACCTCGGGCCGGAAGTGCCGGCCGAGCAACTGATCTGGCAGGACCCGGTTCCTCCGATCGACCATCCGTTGATCGATGCCTCCGACGCGGTTGCGCTGAAGAAGAAGATCCTCGCATCGGGACTGTCCGTGTCGGAGCTGGTATCCACCGCGTGGGCATCGGCCTCCAGCTATCGCGGCTCGGACAAGCGCGGTGGCGCCAATGGCGCGCGCATCCGCCTTGCACCGCAGAAGGACTGGGAATCCAACCAGCCAGAGCGCCTGGCCAAGGTGCTCAAGGCACTGGAAGGCATCCAGGCCGATTTCAACGGCGCTGCGTCGGGTGGAAAGAAGGTCTCGCTGGCCGACCTGATCGTGCTGGGCGGCAATGCCGGCATCGAACAGGCCGCTAAGAATGGTGGGCATGAGGTCACGGTGCCGTTCTCGCCGGGCCGCACGGACGCCACGCAGGAGCAGACCGACGTCGCCTCGTTCTCGGTGCTGGAGCCTCATGCCGACGGCTTCCGCAACTACCTCAAGTACCGCTCCGGCGTGCCGGCCGAATCGCAGCTCGTCGACAAGGCGCAGCTGCTGACGCTGACCGGTCCGGAGATGACGGTGCTGGTGGGCGGCCTGCGCGTACTGGACACGAATGTCGGCCAGACATCGCATGGCGTGTTCACGACACGGCCCGGCACGCTGACGAACGACTTCTTCGTGAATCTGTTGAGCATGAACACGCAATGGAAGCCGACCACGGACAACGAAGCGGTGTTCGAAGCGTTCGATCGCAAGACCGGCGAGAAGAAGTGGACCGGAACGCGCGTAGACCTCATCTTCGGCTCGCATTCGCAACTGCGCGCCTACGGCGAGGTCTATGCCAGCAACGACGCGCAGGAGAAGTTCGTCGACGACTTCGTGGCGGCGTGGACCAAGGTGATGAACCTGGACCGCTACGATCTGGCGTGATCTGGATCGCACCCAAAAAGCCCGGCGGCAACGCCGGGCTTTTTTCTTGCGCGATTGCCTTCACACCATCACGACCGCTGAACGTCGCGGCGCTAGCATCAAGCCCCCACCTGGAGAGTCGCGCCATGACCACTTCTCTGACCAACGACCTGCTCAATCAGTTGCAGGGACAGCCGCTGGCCGACATCGGCAGCCAGCTGGGGCTGTCTCCGTCGCAGACCGAAGGCGCGGTGTCGGCGGCATTGCCGCTGCTGCTGGGCGCGCTCGGCCGCAACGCCAGTCAGCCGCAGGGCGCTGAAGCGCTGTTCGGTGCGCTGCAGCGCGACCACTCCGGCCTCGACATCGGCAGCGTGCTCGGTTCGGTGCTCGGCGGCGGTGGACAGGGTGGCTCGATCCTTGGCCACGTGCTCGGTGGTCGCCAGCAGAACGCCGAGCAGGGCCTGGGCGCGGCCACGGGGCTGGGGCAGAGCCAGGCCGGCTCGCTGCTGCAGATGCTCGCGCCGCTGGTGATGGCCTACCTCGCCAAGCGCATGTTCGCCGGCAATGGCTCGGGCAATGCGCTCGCCGCGTCGCCGCAACAGCTCGGCGACGTGCTGGGCATGGAGCATCAGGCGATCGCGCAGCAGGGCGGCATCGGCGGCGGCCTGATGGGTGCGGTGCTCGATCGCGACGGCGACGGCGACACCGACTTCTCCGACCTCATCGGCCTGGCCGGTTCGATCCTGGGCGGCGGGCGTCGCTGAGGCGTTCGTGTTGGCGATGAACCGGGAGCACTGACGCGCGCACGTCGCGCGTCCTGCTCCTTTTTCCGGCCCTCTGTGCGGTGCGCAGGGAGAGGGCTCAAGCAGGATCACGTGGCGTCGATGTCGCCCAGCGCGCGGATGAGGCGACGCGCGCGCTTGTCGGGTTTGGTCTCCGGCGCGCGGTAGCCGGTGCGTTCGGCTGCGCGCAATGCCCGCGCGTGTTCGCGCGCGGCGCGCGAAGCTTCGCTTTCGGCATACAGTGCCTGCGCGACGCTGGCCGACCCGCGCGTGTCGCTGAGCCCGCGCACTTCGATCTCGAACATTTCCTCGGCCCGCGCGACGCGCAGCGCGTCGCCCACGCGTACCGCGCGCGACGGTTTGGCGCGCTGACCGTCGACCTCGATCTTGCCGGTCTCGATCGCGTGCTTTGCCAACGAACGGGTCTTGAAGAACCGGGCTGCCCATAGCCAAAGGTCCAGGCGGACCGTCTGCACCGGGTTGGAGTCGTCACTCACGGGCGTATCGCGCATCGCATCTGTGGTCTTCCTGCTTGTGCATTATCGCAGGGTCCGGGCGATATTCGCGCGTGCGTTCAGGCATGGCTTCGCGTTCGCATCCGCGGTGCTACCGTGCGCCCTTTCCGCACGCGGACCCGCCATGGCGCCAACCACGCACAACCTCACCGAAGGACCCATCGGCCGCAACCTGCTCGCCTTCGCCCTCCCCATCCTGGCCGGCAACGCAGCGCAGTCGCTCAACGGCTCGGTGAACGCGGTCTGGGTCGGACGCTTTCTGGGCGAGGAAGCCCTTACCGCGACCGCGAACGCCAACAACATCATGTTCTTCCTGATCGGCTCGGTGTTCGGCATCGGCATGGCAGCGACCATCCTGATCGCGCAGGCCATCGGTGCGCGCGACGTGGGCCAGGCGCGCCGCGTGATGGGCACCAGCGCGACGTTCTTCATCGGCCTGTCGGCGGTCATCGCCGCGCTGGGCTGGTGGTTGTCGCGACACCTGCTGGCTGCCATGGGCACGCCCGCGGCCTCGCTGCACCTGGCCGAGGATTACCTGCAGGTGATCTTCCTGGCCATGCCGGCGCTGTACGCCTTCGCCTTCCTCACGGCCGCGCTACGTGGCGTGGGCGATGCACGCACGCCGTTCCGTTTCCTCCTGATCGCCGTGGTGCTGGACATCGTGCTGAACCCGTTGCTGATCTTCGGGATAGGTCCGTTTCCGAAGCTCGGCATTGCCGGTTCCGCCTGGTCCACGCTGGTCTCGCAGGTCGTGACGCTGACGGCCCTGCTGGCCTACCTGCGCCACAAGCGCCACGTGCTGTGGCTGGGCCGACACGAAGCGCACCTGTTCAAGATCGATCTCACGATCCTGCGCGTGCTGATCGTCAAGGGCGTGCCGATGGGCCTGCAGATGGTGCTGATCTCGCTGGCGATGATCGCGATGATGACCATGGTCAATCACCACGGCACCGAGACCACCGCCGCCTATGGCGCCGCGCTGCAGTTGTGGACGTACGTGCAGATGCCGGCCATGGCAGTCGGTGCGGCCTGTTCGTCGATGGCCGCGCAGAACGTGGGTGCGCACCGCTGGGACCGCGTGGCGGGCACAGCGCGCGCCGGCGTGCTGATCAACTTCCTTTTGACCGGTGCGCTGATCGTTCCGCTCATCGCGCTGGACCGCTGGACGCTGTCGCTGTTTCTTCCGCCGGGCAGCGACGCGCTGGAAGTGGCACGCCATCTCAACCACATTTCGGTGTGGTCGTTCCTGTTCTTCGGCGTGACGTTCGTGGTGTCGGGCGTCGTGCGATCGACGGGCGCGGTGATTCCACCGCTGCTGATCCTGGCGCTGGCGCTGTGGGGGGTACGCGTGCCCTTTGCGAACCTGCTGCAACCGCACCTGGGCGTGGATGCGATCTGGTGGAGTTTCCCCGTCAGCGCGGTCTGCTCGATGCTGATGGCGCTGGCGTATTACCGCTGGGGCGGATGGCGTCGCGCGCGCATGCTGCCGCCGGATCGCCACGAAGTCGCGGTGCCGGCCGAAGTGCCCGCGCCACCGCCCTCGCCGGTCGCCGACCCCAGCGCGGACCCGGAAGACGACGTGCCGCAGGCAGTACAGGAACCCGCACGCTGAGCGCTTGAACGGCACGCGTCAGATGGGAACGCCCACTTCCGCCAGCCGTTGCCGCAGACGCGTCAGGTGACTGCCGGGCCAGTACACCTGGCGACAATCGCGGCATTGGCTGAGGCGGAGCGGCCATTGCGCCGTCCGCCGACCGAGCTTGCCGGGATCCAGTTTCCCCGGCGGCGGCGGCGCCGGGTCGCCGATGTCGGGCGCATGCCCGGGATCGCGTTCTGACGGATCGCCCGGGTCGGGATCGCGTTTGCGCGGCGGCGTGCGATGCGGTTCGCGTTCCCGCGGCGGCACGCGGTCGGTGTCGTGTTCGTCCGGCGCCATGGCGTCCACCGGCCCGTTGCAGCGCGCGCAACGCGTGAACGGCGCGATGCGCGCGTCGAGCTGGAAGCGATCGAGCACTTCGCGCAACTGTCGGCGTGGGTCGGTCGCATGCAGGAACGCACCGTGCGTGAGCGCCGAGCGCTTCAGCAGGCCGGTGTCGCGCGTGAGCAGGATGCGACGCTGCGCCTGCGAGATCGCCAGCAGCTCATCGTCGTCGTAATCGTTGCGGTACAGCGTGTCGAATCCGAGAAGGCGCAGGTACGACGCCAAGCGCCCCAGGTGCACATCGAGCACGAAACGCGGCTCGCGCAGCGGCTTGGGACGAAGGTGGTTGTTCCCGCCGAGCTCGAAGCGTTCGAACATCGGATACACCGCGACTCGCTCGCCACCGGTGAGCCGGTGCGTGAACGGTACCGGCTCGCCATCGACGAGGATCAGGTCGACCTCGGTGTGCGGCACGCCGAGCGATTCGATGCGGTCCTTGACGCTGGGCGTGCCGTCGAACACGTGTCGGAAACTGCGCTTGCGACGTTCCGGCGCAAGGAAGTCGCCCAGCTCTTCATAGAAGCGGAACTCGCACTGGTGCTGTTGCGTGGCCACGGCATCGATGCAGGCGCGGCGATGCAGCCGCACGCCGCAGGCTACGCCGCGCGATGTCAGTGGCGTGGGAAGGCATCACCCCGGAAACGACAACGGCCGCCCGGAGGCGGCCGCTGGAGGCGTGGGCACGAAGCCCTCGCGCTGGATTACTCGGACTTCGAGTAGGCCGACAGATCTTCCTTGATGCGGGCCTTCTTGCCCTGCAGACCACGCAGGTAGTACAGCTTGCCGGCGCGGACCTTGCCGCGACGCTTCACGTCGACCGACGCGATGGTGGCGCTGTGGGTCTGGAAGACGCGCTCGACGCCGTAGCCGTGGGAAATCTTGCGCACGGTGAACGAAGAGTTCAGGCCGGCGCTCTTGATCGCGATGACCACGCCTTCATAGGCCTGGACGCGCTCGCGGTTGCCTTCCTTGACCTTCACGTTGACGACGATGGTGTCGCCCTGGCTGAAGGCGGGAAGCTGACGCTGGATCTGCTCGGCTTCGAAGTTCTGGACGAGCGTGTGGATGGAGGGCTTGTTCATGGCTTTGGCCTGTTGGAGTCGTTGTAGCGCGAGTGCACGTGGACCCGCGTCTGGCATGGGTGGAGCTAAGGGTGACGCGAAGCCGCGCATTATAGCGGCATTTTTCCTTACGGGGCTAGCGGTTACGCTTCGGACCCGGCCGGGCGCGAGGCCTCGGGACCCCGGGTCCCGGTCTCCGCGTTCAGCTGGGCCCGGTAGGCCTCCAGCAGCTTCCGGTCGGATTTGGACAGGGCGGCCTCGTCCAGCAGGTCCGGTCGGCGCTGCCAGGTCCGGCCGAGGGACTGCATCCGGCGCCACTTGGCGATTTCGGCGTGATTGCCGGACATCAGCACCTCCGGGACGGCGCCCAGCTCGTGCTCGACCGGCCGGGTGTAGTGCGGGCAATCCAGCAGACCGTCCTCGAAGCTGTCCTGCACGGCCGATTCGGCGTCGCCCAGCACGCCCTCGCGCAGGCGCGCCACGGCGTCCACGACCACGGCCGCAGCCAACTCGCCGCCCGACAGGACGTAGTCGCCGATGGAAATCTCCTCGTCGACCTCGGCGCAGATCAGGCGTTCGTCGATCCCTTCATAGCGTCCGCAGAGCACGATGAGGCGTTCGCGGCCGGCCAGTTCGCGCACCTTCGCCTGGGTCAACGGTGCGCCCTGGGGGCTCATGTAGATCACCTTGACGGGTGTCGGATCGGCCTCGCGCGCGGCCCGGAGGCTGGCGCGCAGCGGGTCGATCAGCATCACCATTCCCGGCCCACCGCCGAAGGGGCGGTCGTCCACGCGGCGGTAATTGCCCTCGGCGTAGTCGCGCGGATTCCAGCCGTGTACGGACAGCAGCCCACGCTCGACCGCGCGCCCGACCACGCCGAACGCGGCGCACTGGGCGACGA
This sequence comes from Lysobacter stagni, assembly GCF_030053425.1. Classification (NCBI taxonomy): domain Bacteria; kingdom Pseudomonadati; phylum Pseudomonadota; class Gammaproteobacteria; order Lysobacterales; family Lysobacteraceae; genus Lysobacter; species Lysobacter stagni. The sequence continues at coordinate 3,445,698 of NZ_JASGBI010000001.1, forward strand.
AGTCCGGGAACAGGCTGACGATGTCGATGCGCATGGGATTCGGGCGGGAGGCGGGAGAGTCGGTCGGCAAGCATAGCGCCGGAGGACGCAGCCTCCAGCGCGATTCACGCGCGGCCCGGACTCAGAACTCGGGATCCCAGTCGACCGTCACCACGCCCGCGTCGAAATCCACCGACACGACGTACTGCGGTTGCACGAAGGGAATCATGCGTTCGCGCTCCTCGTCGCGCGCGACGAGGACGTCGTTGGCGCCGGTGGCGAACAGGTGCGAGACGGTACCCAGCGGGACGCCGTCGACGGTCACCACGCGCAGGCCTTCCAGGTCGACCCAGTAGTACTCGCCGGCACTCGGCGGCGGCAACGCGGAACGCGGGACGTAGATCTCGGTGCCGCGCATCGCCTCGATGGCGTCGCGATCGCTGACATCGGGCAACGTGGCGACGGTGTACTTGCCACTTTGCTTGCCGCGCACGCCACGCAGCTCGCGTTCGTTGCCCTGCGGGTCGCGCAGGATCCACGGCTGGTAGCGGAAGATCGCGTCGCGCGGTTCCGTCCAGGATTCAAGTTTTGCTTCGCCCCTGACGCCAAAAGCGCCGGAAATCCTGCCCAGCAGGATCCGGCGCTCTTGGGATCCGGTGCGCTCCGGAGAGTCGCCCGTCATGTCGATCTGGCCGCGCGTGAAGCGCGGCCCGCGGATCAGGCGGCAGTCGCGGCCTTGGCCGCTTCCTTGTAGATCACGGCGACCTTGTCGGTCAGCTGCGCACCGTTCTTGATCCAGTGCTGCACGCGCTCGACGTCCAACTCGACGCGCTTCTCGGCGCCCTGGGCGACCGGGTTGTAGTAGCCCACGCGCTCGATGTTGCGGCCGTCACGGGCATTGCGGCTGTCGGTGACGATGACGTGGTAGAACGGACGCTTCTTGGCGCCGCCGCGAGCGAGACGAATCTTGACCATGGTTCGGTAGTTCCTGTGTTGCCCAGCTGCCGGAATGGCAGGGTAAGCCGGCAATTGTAAGGCATTGATCGGGGTGAGGAAACCCCGGATCCGGACGTGTTCAGGGCGCTTCGCTCCCCTCTTCCGCCCCTCCGGGGTACTTCTCCCGCGAGGGGAGAAGGAAAATCCTGGAGCACCCGCGCCCCTTGCGGGAGGGGACAGTCCGCCGCAGGCGGCCAGGGAGAGGGATATCAGCGGAACGGCATGCCGCCGCGCGCGCCCATCATGCCCTTCATCCCGCGCATCAGGCCCTTCATGCCGCCGCCGGACAGCTTGGACATCATCTTTTCCATCTGCTGGAACTGCTTCATCAGCTTGTTGACGTCGGCCGGGGTCAGGCCGGCGCCCTTTGCGATGCGGGCGCGGCGCGAGCCGTTCAGCAGGCCCGGGTTGCGGCGCTCCTTCTTCGTCATCGAGTTGATGATGGCGACCATGCGCGGCACTTCCTTGCCGGTGACCTGGTTCTTCACCGAATCAGGGATCTGGCCCATGCCCGGCAGCTTGTCCATGAGGCCGTGCAGGCCGCCCATGTTCTGCATCTGCTCAAGCTGGTCCTTCATGTCGTTGAGGTCGAACTTCTTGCCCTTGGCGACCTTCTCGGCGAGCTTCTGCGCCTTGTCCTTGTCGACCTGCTGCTCGACCTGCTCGACCAGCGACAGCACGTCGCCCATGTCGAGGATGCGGCTGGCGATACGGTCCGGATGGAAGACGTCCAGGCCGTCGGGCTTCTCGCCCACGCCGATGAACTTGATCGGACGCTGCGTGATGTAGCGCACCGACAGCGCGGCACCGCCGCGCGCGTCGCCGTCGGTCTTGGTCAGCACCACGCCGGTCAGCGGCAGCGCCTCGCCGAAATGCTTGGCGGTGACGGCGGCGTCCTGGCCGGTCATGGAGTCGACCACGAACAGCGTCTCCACCGGCTTAACGGCCGCGTGCAGCGCCTTGATCTCGGCCATCATCGCGTCATCGATGCTGGTGCGGCCGGCGGTGTCGACCAGCAACACGTCGACGAACGACTTGCGCGCATCGTCGATGGCGGCGCGGACGATGTCTTCGGGTTTCTGGTCCGGGCTGGACGGGAAGAACAGCACGTCCACCTGCTGCGCCAGCGTCTTGAGCTGCTCGATCGCGGCCGGACGATAGACGTCGGCCGACACCACCATCACCTTCTTCTTGCGCTTTTCCTTCAGGTGCTTGGCGAGCTTGCCGACCGTGGTGGTCTTGCCCGCGCCCTGCAGGCCGGCCATCAGGATGACCGCCGGCGCCGGCACGTTGAGGTTGAGGTCGGCGGCCTGCGAGCCCATGACCGCCGTCATCTCGTCGCGCACGACCTTGATCAGCGCCTGGCCCGGAGTCAGCGACTTGAGCACTTCCTGGCCCACCGCGCGCACCTTGATGCGCTCGATCAGCGCCTGCACCACCGGCAGCGCGACGTCGGCCTCCAGCAGGGCGATGCGCACCTCGCGCAGCGACTCGCGGATGTTCTCCTCGGTCAGACGGCCACGGCCGCGCAGGCGCTCGATGGTGCCGGAGAGACGCTGGGTCAGGGATTCGAACATGCGGATGCGACCTGCACGAAAGCGGAAAACGGGGGCGCGAAGTATAGCCCGCCGCTCCGTCGCGGTTCCGCGCATTGGGCCACTGCGGTTCGTCTCGCCGCTGTGCGACACTGCCCCAATGACAATCGTTCTCATCGCCATCGTGCTGTACCTCGTCGCGGCCGCCCTGCTGATCACCGGCGTGCAGCGGGACCACGTGTCGCGGAGCTGGCTGCCCGCTGCGGCGGTGGCGGTGGTGCTGCATGGCGTGGTCCACCTGCTGGCCTGGCGGCAGGCCGGCGGTGCGGACATGCACTTCTACGCGGCGATGTCGCTGGTGGGCCTGGGCATGGCGGCGCTCACCACACTGGTCGGCGCCGGCGGACGCATGGCGGCGCTGGGTGTGGTGGTGTTCCCCCTGGCCGCGTTGACGCTGTCGGGCTACCACCGCCATGGCCATGTCATTACCGAAACGCTGGACTGGCGACTGCAATTGCACGCATGGATGGCGTTGCTGGCCTACGCGACGCTGGCGATCGCGGCCCTGCTGGCGGTGATGCTGTGGCTGCAGGAACGCGCCCTGCGTCGACGCGAATTCCGCACCTGGCTGCGCGCATTGCCACCCCTGGTGGAGCTGGAAACCCTGCTGTTCAGGACCATCGCGGTCGGCTTCGCCCTGCTGACGGCGACGCTGCTGACCGGTTTGCTTTTCGTGGAAAACCTCTTCGCCCAGCACCTGGTCCACAAGACCGTGCTCAGCGTCCTGTCGTGGCTGGCCTTCGGCGGCCTGCTGCTGGGTCGCTGGCGCTACGGGTGGCGTGGGGCGACCGCGGTGCGCTGGACCCTCGCGGCCATGGCCCTGCTGATCCTGGCCTTCTTCGGCAGCAAGTTCGTCCTCGAACTGGTCCTGCGCCGACCCGGCTGAGCGCCTTCCCCGCTGTTCAGCCGGGTGAAACCCGGCTTTCCATTGCTGCAACAATATTTGCATTGACAAATATTGCCCGGGACATAAATATGCCCGGCCATGAAACCGCTTCCCCCTTCCGCCTGCAGTGGTTCGACGCTGGGCCTGCTCTTCCGGCAGGTCCGGGACGCCATGTGGGCGCGCATGGAGCACGAGCTGGCGGCCGCCGGCCATGAACTCACGTTCAGCCAGTACATCGCGCTGAAGAAGCTGTCCGATGGTCCGCATGGCGTCACCGACCTCGCCCGCGCCGCCGAACTCAACCCCGGTGCGATGACCCGCCTGCTCGACAAGCTCGAAGCCCGGGGGCTGGTCGCCCGCGTGGCGGACCCGGCCGATCGCCGCGCGCTGAACATCAATCTCACCGAAGCCGGTGCGTCCATGTGGCAGGACGTCAACCAGTGCGGGCAGCGCGTGCGCGAGCGCGCGATGCAGGGCATGAGCGATTCCGAACGCGAACAACTCACGCGCCTGCTTGAACAGGTGCGCGACAACCTTTCCTTTACCGACTCCTGACCATGGCCCCCACGACCCCACGCCCGCCCCGCGGGCTGAAGCCCGTTCTGTCCGCGTTGGCGATCGCCCTGCTCGTCGCCGGCTGCGCCAGTTCGCGCGGCCTCGCACCGGAAGGTCGTCCGCTGGATGCCGACTCGCTGCAGAGCCAACGCTCGCTGGCAGGCGCCTCCGATGCCGCGTTTCCCACGCAGGACTGGTGGACCACGCTGGGCGATGCGCAGCTCAACGCTCTGATCAATGAAGCCCTGCAGGGCACGCCGGGCCTCGACGCCGCCGACGCACGCGTGCGTCAGGCCATCGCGCAGGCCGGCCTGGCCGATGCCGCGCGCAAGCCGACGCTCAGCGCAAGTGCGCAGTACGTCGGCGTGCAACTTCCCGAAACGCTCGCGTCCCCACCGCTGGGCGGTTCCTACACCGACATCGCCATGCTGGGCCTGACCTTCCGGTACACCTTCGACCTCTGGGGCGGAGAGAAGGCCAAGTGGCAGGCCGCCGTCGGACAGACGCGCGCGGCGGAGATCGACGCGCAGGCCGCGCGACTCACGCTCTCGTCCAACATCGCGCGCGCCTATGTCGCGCTTGCGCAGGCCTTCGACGCGAACGACACGGCCAAGGCCGACCATTCGCGTGCCGCGCAGCTGCTCGACCTCGGCCGCCAGCGCGTCGCCGCCGGCCTCGACAACCAGCTGCAGATCCGCAACGCGGAAAGCGCGGTCGCCAGCGCCGAACAGCAGATGCAGGCCAGCGAGCACGAGATCGAAGTCACGCGCAACGCCCTCGCCGCGCTGCTCGGCAAGGGTCCGGATCGCGGCCGCGACATCGCACGCCCGGCCGTGCTCGATGCGCCCACGCCCGGCGTCCCGGGCGTGCTGCCGAGCGAGCTGCTCGGTCATCGCCCCGACGTGGTCGCGGCGCGCTGGCGCGTGCAATCCGCGCAGCACGGCATCAAGGCCAGCAAGGCTGCGTTCTATCCAAGCGTCAACCTCGCCGCGCTGCCCGCGCTCGCGGTGGGCGCCGGCGACCTGGGCGACATCTTCAGCGGCGATGCACTGCAGCTGCTGGGGACCGCGGCGATCAACATGCCGATCTTCGACGGCGGCCGCCTGCGCAACCAGCTGATGAAGAGCGACGCCGACTACGACCTTGCCGTCGCCACCTACAACCAGACGCTGGTCGGCGCGCTGCGCGAAGTCGCCGATGCGCTGCATGCGGCGCGCTCGCTCGATGGCCAGATCGTCTCCGCCACGCAGGCGCGCGATGCCGCGCAGAGCGCGTGGGACATCGCCACGTCGCGCTATCGCGCGGGCCTGGGCACGCAACTGGACGTGCTCGCCGCACAGCGTCCGCTGCTGGAACTCGACCGTCAGCTCACCGTGCTGCGCGCGCAGCGCCTGGCCGCGTCCATCGACCTCGACCGCGCCCTCGGCGGCGGCCTGGTCATCACCGCTCCCGATTCCACCGAACCGAACATCGCCAAGGCCTCCACGCCATGACCACCGAACCCAATCCCAACGCCAAGGCGGCCGCGCCGCAGACCGCCGGCAACGGCAAGCGCAAGAAGGCGCTGGCGATCCTTGCCACCACCGCGATCGTCGCCGGCCTCGGCTGGGCCTCGTGGTACCTGCTCGTCGCGCGCTGGCACGAAGACACCGACGATGCCTACGTGCAGGGCAACGTCGTCAGCATCGTTCCGCAGACGCAGGGCACGGTGGTCAGCATCGACGCCGACGACGGCATGAAGGTCGAAGCCGGCCAGGCGCTGGTGCACCTGGATCCGAACGATGCGCGCGTCGCCTACGACCAGGCCGTGGCCAACCTGGCCAACACGGTGCGACAGGTGCGCGGCCTGTACAGCGCGGTCGAATCCGGCAACGCCGATCTCGCCGCGCGCGAGGCGCAGGTGGCGCGTGCGCGCGCCGACCTCAAGCGCCGCGAAGGCCTGGTCGGCAACGGCGCCGTCTCCGCGGAAGAACTGGCGCACGCGCGCAACGAACTGGCCGTGCTCGAAGCCGGCCTGCGTGCGTCCAGCGGCAACCTGTCGCGCAACCGTGCACTGGTCGATGCCACCACCGTGAGCAACCAGCCGCAGGTCGAAGCCGCTGCGTCGCAGCTGCGCCAGGCGTACCTCAACCTGCAGCGCACCGCGATCGTCGCGCCGGTGTCGGGCTATGTCGCCAAGCGCCAGGTGCAGCTGGGCCAGCGCGTGCAGCCGGGCGTCACGCTGATGACCATCGTGCCGCTGGAACAGGTGTGGGTCGAAGCGAACTTCAAGGAAACGCAGCTGGCAAAGATGCGCATCGGCCAGCCGGTGAAGGTGCACGCCGATCTCTACGGCGGCGATGTCGAGTACGACGGCAAGGTCGCAGCGCTGGGCCTGGGCACGGGCAGCGCGTTCTCGCTGCTGCCGGCACAGAATGCCAGCGGCAACTGGATCAAGATCGTGCAGCGCGTTCCGGTGCGCATCGAAGTCGATGCGAAGCAGCTGGCCGAACACCCGCTGCGCCTGGGCCTGAGCATGCACGCCGACGTGACCGTTCGCGACCAGGACGGCGCCGTGCTGGCGCAGGCGCGCAAGGACGCCAAGCCGCTGTTCACCACGGCCGCCTACGAGAAACAGCTCAGCGATGCGAACGCACTGATCGACAAGGTCATCCGCGAGAACCTGCCGGGCGCGCGCAACGGCTGATCCGCGAGCCGTTCGCAGTCCACCCTTTTTGCCGTCATCCCCGCGCTAGCGGGGATCCAGCGACCTCCTCCCTCCCCCCGTGAGTCACTGGATTCCCGCCTGCGCGGGAATGACGGCCTCTCCACTTCCGTGGCGCACCCGGTGCGTCCGATCCTCAAGACCCCGCCATGTCGACCATCGCGCAACAGGAAGAGGAGATGGGCCTGCCGGTCACGCCGGAGCCGCCCAAGGCCGCCTTCCGTCCACCCAACATGGCACTGACGACGATCGGCCTTGCGCTTGCGTCGTTCATGCAGGTGCTGGACACCACCATCGCCAACGTGTCGTTGCCGACGATCTCCGGCAACCTCGGCGCCAGCGCCAACCAGGCGACGTGGGTGATCACGTCCTTCGCCGTCAGCAACGCCATCGCCTTGCCGCTGACGGGCTTCCTCACCCGCCGCTTCGGCGAACGCAAGCTGTTCACCTGGGCCACGCTGGCCTTCGTGATCGCCTCGCTGCTGTGCGGCCTGGCCAACAGCATGGGCCTGCTGGTCGCGGCGCGCGCGCTGCAGGGCTTCGTCTGCGGTCCGATGTACCCGGTCACGCAGGCGCTGCTGATCTCCATCTATCCACCGCACAAACGAGGACAGGCCATCGCGTTGCTGGCGATGGTGACGGTCGTGGCGCCCATCGCGGGCCCCATCCTCGGCGGCTGGATCACCGACAACTACAGCTGGGAATGGATCTTCTTCATCAACATTCCCATCGGCATCTTCTCCAGCATCGTCGTCGGTCGGCAGCTCAAGGGCCGGCCTGAGCGGCTGGAGAAGCCGAAGATGGACTACATCGGCCTGGCCACGCTGGTGCTTGGCGTGGGCGCGCTGCAGATCATGCTGGACCTGGGCAACGACGAGGACTGGTTCAACTCCACCAAGATCGTGTGGCTGACGGTCGTGGCCGTGATCGCGCTGGTGGTGTTCGTGATCTGGGAGCTCACCGAGAAGGATCCGATCGTCAACCTGCGCCTGTTCCGCCACCGCAACTTCGCCAGCGGCACGGCCGCGATGGTGATGGCATACGCGGCGTTCTTCAGCGTGGGCCTGCTAGTGCCGCTGTGGCTGCAACGCAACCTGGGCTACACGGCGATCTGGGCCGGTTTCGCCAGCGCGCCCATCGGCATCCTTCCCGTGCTGCTGACGCCATTGGTGGGCAAGTACGCGTCGAAGTTCGACCTGCGCATGCTGGCGACGTTCGCCTTCGTGGTGATGGCCAGCACCAGCTTCTACCGCTCCGGCTTCAACCTCGACGTGAACTTCCAGCGCGTGGCCGAGGTGCAGTTGTGGCAGGGCCTGGGCGTGGCGCTGTTCTTCATGCCGGTGCTGACGATCCTGCTGTCGGACCTGGAGCCGCACGAGATCGCCGCAGGCTCCGGCCTGGCGACGTTCGTGCGTACGCTGGGCGGCAGCTTCGCGGCCTCGCTCACCACCTGGGCATGGAACCAGCGCACCACCATCCACCATGCGCGGCTCACCGAGAGCATCGGCGCCTACGACCCGAGCATGCAGCAGGCCATCAGTGCCCTCGGCCAGGGCGATCTGCAGCGCGGCGCGGCCATGCTCAACGGCATGATCACGCAGCAGGCCGCGCAGATCGGTTTCAACGAGATCTTCCACCTGCTGGGCATCCTGTTCCTGGTGGTGATCGTGTTCGTGTGGTTCGCCAAACCGCCCTTCACGGCGAAGATGGGCGGTGGCGCCGCGGCAGCCGGCGGTCACTGATCGTTCGACAAGACCGCAGAAAGGGCCGGGAAACCGGCCCTTATTCTTTCCGGGGCCGCGCGCGGCGGCGCACTGCGTTCTACACGGCATCGGCCCGTCTGCGCAGCGCCATGCCCCACTACATCCTCACCCTCTCCTGCCCCGACCGTCCCGGCATCGTCAACGCCGTGACCGGCCATCTGCTGCGTTACGAGGGCAACATCCTGGAGGCGCAGCAGTACAACGACCTCGAGACCGATCGCTTCTTCATGCGCACGGTCTTCGCGCTGGCTCCGGAATCCATCGCCGAGGTGCGCGACGGTTTCGGGGCGCTCGCCAAGGCATTCCGCATGCAGTGGGCGATGCGTGATCGCAGCGTGCCGCGACGCGTGATGCTGCTGGCGTCGAAGTTCGACCACTGCCTGGCCGACGTGTTGTACCGCTGGCGTATCGGCGAGCTGCCGATGGAGATCACCGCGGTCGTGGCCAACCATCCCCGCGACACCTACCGCCATCTTGATCTGGATGGCATTCCCTTCCATCACCTGCCGGTGGAGAAAGGGCGAAAGCAGGAGCAGGAAGCCGCGCTGTGGTCATTGATCGAGCACACCGGCACCGAGCTGGTGGTTCTTGCCCGCTACATGCAGGTGCTCTCGGAGGAACTGGCGACGAAGTTGTCCGGTCGTTGCATCAACATCCACCATTCGTTCCTGCCCGGCTTCAAGGGCGCGCGCCCGTACCACCGGGCGCATGCACGCGGCGTCAAGCTGATCGGTGCCACGGCACACTTCATCACCGCGGACCTGGACGAAGGTCCGATCATCGAACAGGACACGCAGCGCGTCAGCCATCACGACACGCCGGAAGACATGATCCGGATCGGGCGCGACATCGAGCGCCGCGTGCTGGCGCAGGCGCTGCGCTACTGGCTGGACGACCGCATCCTGCTCAACGGGCACCGCACGGTGGTGTTCGCGGTGTGAATGAACCGGCGTTCTCGCCGCGCGCACGCGGCGGCGTCTATGTTGCCGGAATGGGCGCCGTACGCTGGATGCTGATGCTGTGGCTGGCCACCGTGGTGATTTCCACGGCCGTGGTGGCGTGGGCGGTGCTGTGGCACCGTCTGGACTTCCAGCGCGAAAGTGCGCAGCTGCGGGCCGCCTTCGATGCGCTGTGGTTCGACACGCCCATCGGCCGGGTGACGGGACAGGCGCTCACGGTCGTGAAGGTCGCGTATCAGATCGATGAAGCCCTGCTGGCTTCGGCAATGTATACGGGGCCCGCGCGCTGGGACGCACTGTGGTACGCGGCCGGGCCCGGCCCCAGTTACTTCCTCGCAGTCTGCGTGCTCGAATCGGGCAAACCGATGACCCCGCCACGATGGATCGTGCGCACGCTGGACGAGCCGCACATGCGCGCGGCATTGAACGGCGACCGCAACGCGCAGATGCTGGCGTTCAACGAGGCGATCCAGGCCTGAGCTTCAAGCGCGCAGGCCGTCGTGTCCGATCAGGCGCGCTCCAGCGCATCGGCCAGGCGTTCCACGCCCACCACTTCCATCTCGCCCATGCGCCCGCTCTTGGGCGCGTTCGCCTTCGGCACGATGGCGCGCTTGAACCCGTGCGTGGCCGCTTCCTTCAGGCGTTCCTCGCCGTTGGGCACGGGGCGGATCTCGCCTGACAGACCGACTTCGCCGAAGGCGATGGTCTGCTGTTCCAGCGGGCGATCGCGCAGCGACGAGAGCACGGCCAGCAGCACCGGCAGGTCGGCAGCGGTTTCCTGCACGCGGATGCCACCGACGACGTTGACGAACACGTCCTGGTCGCCGACACCGATGCCGCCGTGGCGATGCAGTACCGCCAGCAGCATCGCCAGTCGGTTGCCTTCCATGCCCACCGCGACGCGGCGCGGATTGGACAGCGGGGAGGCATCCACCAGCGCCTGCACTTCCACCAGCAACGGGCGCGTGCCTTCGCGCGTGACCATCACGCAACTGCCGGGCTGCGGGCGTTCGCTGCCCGAGAGGAAGATCGCGGAGGGGTTGGGCACTTCGCGCAGGCCCTTCTCGCCCATCGCGAACACGCCCAGCTCGTTGACGGCTCCGAAGCGGTTCTTGAAGGCGCGCAGCACGCGGAAGCGGCTGCCGCTCTCGCCTTCGAAATACAGCACCGCGTCGACCATGTGTTCGAGCACGCGCGGACCGGCGATGCCGCCTTCCTTGGTGACATGCCCGACCAGGAAAACCGCGGTGCCGGTTTCCTTCGCGTAGCGCACCAGGCGTGCGGCACTCTCGCGCACCTGGCTGACCGAGCCGGGTGCGGCGCTGAGTTCCTCGGTCCACAGCGTCTGCACGGAGTCGGCGACGATCAGGCCCGGGCGCATCTTCGCGGCGTGCTCCAGCACGCGCTCCACACCGGTCTCGGCCAGCGCGTGCACACCGTCCACCGGCAGACCCAGGCGCGTTGCGCGACCGGCCACCTGCGCCAACGATTCCTCACCGGTGACGTACAGGCCCGGCAACGTGCCGGCCATGCGACTGATGGCCTGCAACAGCAGGGTGGATTTGCCGATGCCGGGATCGCCGCCCACCAGCACGACCGATCCGTGCACCAGGCCGCCGCCGAGCACGCGGTCAAACTCACCGATGCCGGTGCTGACGCGATCTTCCTCGGAGTGGCGTACGTCCTTGAGCGCGGTGACGACGGGCGCATCGGCCTTGCCCGCCCAGCTGGCGCGGCGACTGGCTGCGACGCTCGCGCCGGCCTTCGACGCGGGCTCGACGACGAATTCGCTCAGCGTGTTCCACGCCGCGCACTCGGCGCACTGGCCCTGCCACTTGCTGTGGTCGGCGCCGCACTCGGAACAGACGTACGCGGTGCGGGCCTTGCCCGGGGATTTGGCGGCGAGCTTGGACATGGCGAGTGCGACGATGAATTGCCCCGCACTCTACCCGGCCGCCGTCGCGGAAAGCGAGACGACGCCCGGAGCGGTCGGATCAGGCCGCGTGCGGCAGGTGGCACTCCGGATACGACGCGTGCAGTTCCTGCTGCGGTTCGCCCAGCAGGCCCGCGACATCGCCCTGCGGCACGATGCTGTAGCCGCGCGCGTCGATGTCCTTGGCGATGCCGATCCAGTCCAGTCGCGGCACGGCCGACTCGCTCTCCAGACTCCAGCCGAAACTCAGCTCGCCGATGGCGGCCATCTCGTCGCCCGGCAACGATGCACCGCACGGCGCTACTACGAATCCTTCTTCCTTCCCCACCACGAAGACATCCACTCGCATGTTCAACACCCTGTCGAAGTCCTCGAAAACTGGCGGGCAATGGTGGCGACGCGCGTGCTAAAGAAGAGTGAACGCCGCATTGCCGATGAATGAAACATTCAGCCCGTGCCTGCCGATCCGTGTCGAGGTGCGCGAATCGAACGCGAGCGTGACGCGACCGTCTGACAGTCGCGTGACATGCGTTGTCTGTCGGCACGCGCGACCGTGTCGTGAGGAAATGCCTGACGGCGGAGAGGCAAAAAAAGAACCCCGCCGAAGCGGGGTCTTGAATGGTGCCGGAAATAGGAATCGAACCTACGACCTACGCATTACGAATGCGCCGCTCTACCAACTGAGCTATTCCGGCGGAAATCGGATGGCCGGGCCTGTGGGGGCCGGGCTGCGGAGTTCTCCGCGAGGCGGGAATTCTAGGCGCTGGGGCCGTTCCCGGTCAATCGATCCGGCTCAATCGACCAGTTGCAGTCGCAGCTCCTTGGGCAGCGCGAAGACCATGTCCTCCGGCTCGCCGGAGAGTTCGGCCACGTGCTGGGCGCCCAGCTCGCGCAGGCGTTCGATCACGCCGCGTACGAGCACTTCCGGGGCCGACGCGCCGGCGGTCACGCCGACCCGCTTGCGGCCCTCCACCCATGCGGGGTTGATCTCGATCGCGCCGTCGATGAGGTAGGCCTCCACGCCCTCGCGCTCGGCCAGCTCGCGCAGGCGGTTGGAGTTGGAGCTGTTCACCGAACCGACCACCAGTACCAGATCGCATTGCGCGGCCAGCTCGCGCACGGCGTCCTGGCGGTTCTGGGTGGCGTAGCAGATGTCGTCGTTCTTCGGCCCCTGCAGGGCGGGGAACTTCGTCCGCAGCGCCTCGATGACGCCACGGGTGTCGTCCACGGAAAGCGTGGTCTGGGTGGTGTAGGCCACGTTCTCGGGCTGGTCGATCTGCAGCGCGGCCACGTCGTCGTTGTCCTCGACGAGGTAAATGCGCCCGGCCCCGGCCCCGGCCTCGCGCTGCCACTGCCCCATGGTGCCTTCCACCTCGGGATGCCCTTCGTGGCCGATCAGCACCACGTCGCGGCCGGCCCGGCAATGGCGGGCGACTTCCAGGTGGACCTTGGTCACCAGCGGACAGGTCGCGTCGAACACCTTCAGCCCGCGGCGCCCGGCTTCCTCGCGCACCGCCTGCGACACGCCATGCGCGCTGAAGATCACCGTCGCGTTGTCGGGCACCTCGTGGAGCTCCTCGACGAAGATCGCCCCGCGGTGCTTGAGGTCGTCGACCACGAAGCGGTTGTGCACGACCTCGTGGCGCACGTAGATCGGTGCGCCCAGCGTTTCGATGGCGCGCTTGACGATCTCGATCGCGCGGTCGACGCCGGCGCAGAAACCACGGGGATTGGCGAGCACTACGTCCATGGGGTCATTCTACCGTTCAGGGTTGGCGCGCCGGTACGGCCGGCTTCGTGAACAGGCCGAACAGGGCGATGCCGATGGCACCCACCACGATGGCCGAATCGGCCACGTTGAACGCGGGCCAGTAATGGTCGCGCCAGTGCCACTGGATGAAATCCACCACGTGCCCGTGAATCAGGCGGTCGATGACGTTGCCCAGCGCGCCGCCGATGACAAGCGCGTACGGCAGCGCACTCTTCCAGTCGCGGCGCGGGGTGCGCGCCAGCCACCAACCCAGCAGCCCGCTGATGCCGACCGCCAGCACCACGAAGAAGTACTTCTGCCAGCCGCCGGCGTCGCTGAGGAAGCTGAAGGCCGCGCCGGTGTTGTAGGTGCGGTACCAGTTCCAGAAGCCCTCGATCACCGGGATCGCGGTGTACTCGGGCAGGGAACTGAGCACCCAGGCCTTGGTGATCTGGTCGAGCACGATCACCGCGACCGAGACCAGCAGCCACGCCAGTGCATTGGGACGGACGGTCGTCATCAGAACCACACCCGGTCTTCGCCGGCTCCCGTCACGTTGACCACGCAGCGGCCGCACAGCTCCGGGTGGGCGGCAACGCTGCCGACGTCGCCGCGGTACTGCCAGCAGCGCACGCACTTGGTCTTGGTGGTCGGCGTGGCAAGCACGGCGATGTCCTTGATGCCGTCGTCGGCCACCACTTCCACGTCGCCGCTGATGAACAGGAAGCGCAGTTCATCGGCGAACGGCGCCAGCCAGTTCTGGTCGGCCACGCCGGCCTTCAGGCCGATCTCGGCTTCCAGCGCGGCACCGATCTCACCGGCAGCACGCATGGGCTCCAGCGTCGCGCTGACCTGTTCGCGCAGCGCGAGCAGACGGTCGAAATCGTCCGCCGACAGCGGCGCGTCTTCGGGCAGCAGCGCCAGCCCGTCGTACCAGGTGACGAACAGCACGTTGTCCTCGCGCGGACCCTGCTCGGTCGTGGCCGGCAGGTGGCGCCACATCTCGTCTGCGGTGAAGGCCAGGATCGGGGCGATCCAGCGCACGAACGCCTCGGCGATGCGGTACATCGCGCTCTGCGCCGAGCGGCGACCGCGCGAATCCTCCTGCATCGTGTACAGGCGGTCCTTGGTCACGTCGAGGTAGAGCGAACCCAGATCGACGCTGCAGAAGTTCGACAACGCCTGCACGATCTCGGCGAAGTCGTAGCGTTCGTACGCGCTGGCGATGCGCTCCTGCAACTGTGCGGCGCGGTGCACGATCCAGCGGTCCAGCGCCACCATGTCCTCGAGCGGCCGCAGATGCACCGCCGGATCGAAACCGTTGAGGTTGGCCAGCAGGAAGCGCGCGGTGTTGCGCAGGCGGCGGTAGACGTCCGAGGTGCGCTTGAGGATGTTGTCCGACACCGACATCTCGTTGCGGTAGTCGGTCGCGGCGATCCACAGGCGCAGCACGTCGGCGCCCATCGCATTGATGACCTTCTGCGGCTCGACCGTGTTGCCGAGCGACTTGGACATCTTCTTGCCCTGCTCGTCCACGGTGAAGCCGTGCGTGAGCACCTGGCGATACGGCGCAACGCCGTCCATCGCCACGCCGGTGAGCAGCGAGCTGTGGAACCAGCCGCGATGCTGGTCCGAGCCTTCCAGGTAGAGGTCGGCCGGCTTGTGCAGCCCGTCGCCCGGACGCTGCGCCAGCACGCATTCGTGGCTTACGCCCGAGTCGAACCACACATCGAGGATGTCGGTGACCTTCTCGTAATGCGCGGCGTCGTCGCCGAGCAGCTCCTGCGCGGTCATGTCGTACCACGCATCGGCGCCAGCCTGTTCGACGCGGTCGGCAACCTGGCGCATCAGCTCGGGCGAGCGCGGGTGGATCTCGCCGGTCTCGCGATGGAAGAACAGCGCGATGGGCACGCCCCAATAACGCTGGCGCGAGATCGTCCAGTCAGGACGCCCCTCGATCATGTTGTAGATGCGTGCCTCGCCCCACTCCGGCACCCAGCTCACCTTGCCGATCTCGCTGAGCGCATCGCGGCGCAGGTTGGCCTGCTCCATCGAGATGAACCACTGCGGCGTGGCGCGGAACACCACCGGCGTCTTGTGACGCCAGCAATGCGGATAGCTGTGCGTGAGCTTGTGGGCGGCCAGCAGGTGGCCGCTGGCGCGGATCACGTCGATCAGCACGTCGTTGGCTTTCCAGATGTGCAGGCCGGCCAGCACGATGCCGTCCGCCGGCGGCGTCGACGGCAGGTACAGACCGCGCGCGTCGACCGGATTGATCTGTGCGGCGCTGTAACGGTCGGTCAGCCCGTACTTCAGTCCGACTGCGTAGTCCTCCTGGCCGTGGCCCGGCGCCGTGTGCACCATGCCGGTGCCGTCCTCGGCCGACACGTGGTCGCCGACCAGCACCGGGATGTCGCGCTCGGCATAGAACGGATGCTGCAGCAGCACGCCTTCCAGATCGTTGCCCAGCGCGCGACCGAGCACGACGACGTCCTCGACGCCGTAACGCGCCAGCGCCTTGCCGGCCAGCGCTTCGGCCAGCACCAGCAGGCGGCGGCTTCCGTCGGCCAGACGCGGACCTTCGACCAGCACGTAGTCGAGCTCCGGTCCCACGCTGATCGCCAGGCTCGCCGGCAGCGTCCACGGCGTGGTGGTCCAGATCGGCATCGCCACGCGCACGCCGTCTTCGACGTCCGTGCCGAACAGCCTGGCCAGCGCATGCGGATCGCGCGCGTCGTAGGCGACGTCGATCGCGGGCGATTGCTTGTCGGCGTACTCGATCTCCGCCTCGGCCAATGCCGAGCCGCAATCGAAGCACCAGTGCACCGGCTTGGCGCCGCGCACCAGGTGGCCGCGCTCCACGATCTTCGCCAGCGAACGCATGATGTCCGCCTCGTAGCGGAAATCCATCGTGCGATACGGGTTGTCCCAGTCGCCGGTCACGCCCAGGCGCTTGAAGTCGCGGCGCTGCAGCTCGATCTGCTCGGCCGCGTACTCACGGCACTTCTGGCGGAACTGGCTGGCGTCGAGCTTCTCGCCGACCTTGCCGTACTTCTTCTCCACCTGGTGTTCGATCGGCAGCCCGTGGCAATCCCAGCCCGGCACGTACGGCGCGTCGTACCCGGCGAGCAGGCGCGACTTCACGACCACGTCCTTGAGCACCTTGTTGACCGCATGGCCCAGGTGGATCACGCCGTTCGCGTAAGGCGGGCCGTCGTGCAGCACGAAGCTGCGCTCGCGCTTGCCGACCTTTTCGCGGATTCGCTGGTACAGGCCTTCGCCTTCCCAGCGCGCCAGCGTTTCGGGCTCGCGCTTGGGCAGGTCGCCGCGCATCGGGAATTCCGTGGCGGGCAGATGCAGGGTGGCTTTGTACTGGTTCGGATCTTGATTGGTCACTGCGGTCGCTCAGGCGAAGGCGTTGTGTCGGGTTGTCGAATGCTGCGAGAGGATCGCGCGCGCCTGATCGGCGTCGCGGTGCATCTGCGCGGTCAGCGCCGGCAGATCGGAGAATTTCAGTTCATCGCGCAACTTGGCGACGAACTCCACTTCGATGCGGCGCCCGTAGAGGTCGCCATCGAAGTCGAACAGGTGCGCTTCCAGCAGCGGCTCGACGCCCTCCACCGTGGGACGCGTGCCGAAGCTGGACACCGAAGCGCGTGGCGTGTCGCCCACGCCGTGCACCCAGGTCGCATAGATGCCGGACAAGGCAGGCGTCTTGCCACCGAAGCGCAGGTTGGCCGTCGGAAAGCCCAGCGTGCGCCCGAGCTGCTTGCCCGCCACCACGTGTCCGCCGATCGCGTACGGCCGACCGAGGAACCGCGCGGCGGTGGCGAAATCGCCCGCACGCAGCGCTTCGCGGATGCGCGTGGCCGACACGCGTTCGCCGTCCAGCAGCACCGGCGCGATCTCGCCCGCGGTGAAGCCCAGCTGCGTGCCCACTGCGCGCAGCACGTCGATATCGCCGCCGCGCGCCTTGCCGAAACGGAATTCCGGCCCGACCCACACCTCGCGCGCCGACAGTCGCCCGGCCAGCACGGTGCGCGCGAAATCGTCCGCGGACAGGCTGCTCAGGCGCCGGTCGAAACGCAGCAGGCCGACCTGATCGATGCCCTCGGCCAGCAGTCCCGCGGCCTTCGCACGCGGCAACAGAAGCCGCGGCGGCGGCTGCGCCGGTGCGAAGAACTCACGCGGCAACGGCTCGAAACTCAGTGCGACCGACGGCAACCCCAGCGCGCGGGCACGCGAAAGGGTGTGGCGCACCAGCGCCTGGTGGCCCAGGTGCAGGCCGTCGAATGCGCCGATGCAGACCACACTGCCGTGCGGGCACCGGGGCCCGCCCTCGACGTCTCGAAACAGCCTGCTCATCGGTTCGAAGTATAGCCGTGAAGGCGCCAGCCCAAGGCCGGATCAGTGCTCGCGCAGGTCGCGCGGCCGGAACCCGAGCGCCAGCAGCGCCATCAGGTACACCAGGCCACCGCCCGACACCAGCACCGCCAGATAGCCGATGCGCGCCCACTTGCCGATCACCGTGAACTCCGGCGCCCACAGCAGTCCGGCCCACAGCGCCGCGGACATCGCCGCGCAGGCGATCAGCAGGCGCATCACGTAGCGCATCCAGCCCGCCTGTCGCTGGTAGACACCGGCCTTGCGCAGCCAGTGCCACAGCAGCGCCAGGTTGAGGTAGCTCGCCGCCGCGCTGGCGAAACCGAGCGCCAGGTGCAGGCCCGGCGTCTGCTCCAGCGCGGTCATCACGCCCTTGGCGCGCACTTCCGGCGTGGTCCACAGCAGGTACAGGACCCACAGGAAGACGACGTTCAACACCATGTTGGCGATCAGCGACGCCACGCCCGCGCGCACCGGCGTGCGGGTGTCCTGTCGCGCGTAGAAGGCCGGCAGCACGATCTTCACCAGCGCGAAGGCCGGCAGGCCGAAACTCAGGCCGAACACGGACATCGCCGCCATGCGCGTGTCGAACGCCGAGAACTTGCCGTGCTGGAACAGCGTCGCCACCAGCGGCTCGGCCAGGAACATCAGGCCCAGCATGGCCGGCATGGCGATCAGCAGCGTCGTACGCAGACCCCAGTCGAGTGCCTTCGAGAAACCCTCGCGATCGGTCTTCACGTGATGACGCGACAGCGCCGGCAGGATCACCGTGCCCAGCGCCACACCGAACACGCCCAGCGGCAACTCGAGGAAGCGGTCGGCCTGCGACAGCCACGTCTGCGAGCCGACGAACAACAGCGAAGCGATCACCGTATCCAGCAGCAGGTTGATCTGCGCCACCGACGAGCCGAACAGCGTCGGCACCATCAGCCGCATCACCTTGCGCACGTCGGGATGGTTCCAGCCCCATTTCGGCAGCGTCAGCAGATTGAGCTTGCGCAGCGCCGGCAGCTGGAACAGCAACTGCGCGATACCGCCGGCGAGCACAGCCCAGCCCAGGGCGAGGATCGGCACGTCCAGGTGCGGCCGCAGCCACAACGCACCGGCGATCATGAAAAGGTTGAGGATCACCGGCGTGAACGCCGGCAGGCCGAACCGGTGGAAGCTGTTGAGCGCCCCGCCCGACAACGCGGTGAGCGATACGAACAGGATGAAGGGGAACGTCAGCTGCAGCAGATGGACCGTGAGATCGAACTTTTCCGGATTGTTCAGCGAGCCCGGACTGAAGACCGCGGCGATCTGCGGCGCGAAGAACAGCCCCAGCGCCGTGATGACCAGCAGGATGCCGCCCAGCGTGCCCGAGACCCGGGCCATCAGCTCCTTCAGGTCATCGAAGGAACGGGTTTCCTTGATCTCGGTGAACACCGGCACGAAGGCAGTCGAGAACGACCCCTCGGCGAACAGCCGCCGCATGAAGTTGGGAATGCGGAACGCCACCCAGAACGCATCGGTGCCGGCATTGGCACCGAAGGCCTGGTTGATGGCGATGTCCCGGACCAGGCCCAGGACCCGCGAGACCATGGTCATGCTGCTGAAGGACAGCAGCCCCCTGAGCATCCTGGGTGCCGTCACGCCAGCGCCCCCTCTTTCACACGGTTGACGCAACCCACTGAATCCTCCATACTTTCCGGTCTGACTGACCCCAGCCCCATTTCACTCTCTCTACCAGTTTCCAGGAATTCGCCGTGGCAAACATCAAGTCCGCCAAAAAGCGCGCCAAGCAGACCGTGGTTCGCAATGCCCGCAACGCCAGCCAGCGTTCGATGCTGCGTACCGCCGTCAAGAAGGTGCTGAAGGCCCTGGGCGAGAACGACGCCGCTGGCGCCGAGGCCGCCTTCGTCGTCGCGCAGCCGATCCTCGATCGCTTCAGCTCGCGCGGCCTGATCCACAAGAACAAGGCTGCCCGCCACAAGGCCCGCCTGAACGCCCGCATCAAGGCGCTCAAGGCTGCCTGATCCGGCATCCGTCGTCGGGCGCTTCAGGGCGCCCTTCGCGGCGGAACGGACCAGCACAACGGGGCAAAACAAAAACCCGGCCGATGCCGGGTTTTTTGTTGTCTGCGCCATGGCATCAAACGGAGCCATGGCCGTTCTCGGCGTCGCGTGCGGCTTCCAGCGCGGCTTCGCGCTGGCGATCGAAGAACGTCATGACGTCGAGCATGATCGGCCAGGTGCCTTCGCGGCCGATCGCCGACACCAGGTACCAGCGGTCCTTCCAGCCCAGCTCGTCGATGATCGACTTCACGATCGCCTGCTGTTCTTCCTCCAGCAGCAGGTCGGCCTTGTTGAGCACCAGCCAGCGCGGCTTGTTCAGCAGCTCGGGATCGTGTTTTTCCAGCTCGCGCTCGATCGCGCGCACCTGGTCCGCCGGGCTCACGCCCTCCACGCCGCCTTCCATCGGCGCGATGTCCACCAGGTGCAGCAGCAACCGGGTGCGCTGCAGGTGCTTGAGGAACTGCGTCCCCAGGCCCGCACCCTCGGCCGCACCTTCGATCAGGCCCGGGATGTCGGCGATGACGAAGCTGCGATGCGCCTCGACACTCACCACGCCCAGGTTCGGATAGAGCGTGGTGAACGGATAGTCCGCGACCTTCGGCGTCGCCGCCGACACCGCGCGGATCAGCGTGCTCTTGCCGGCGTTCGGAAAGCCCAGCAGGCCGACGTCGGCCAGCAGCTTCAGTTCCAGCTTGAGCTCGCGCTCCTCGCCCGGCAGACCCGGCAGCGCCTTGCGCGGCGCGCGGTTCACCGAGCTCTTGAAATGCATGTTGCCAAGGCCACCCTTGCCACCCTTGGCGACGAGCAGGCGTTCGCCATGACGCGTCAGGTCGCCGATGACCTCGTCGGTCTCGACGTTGGTGACCACGGTGCCGACCGGAACGGTGATGACCAGGTCATCGCCCGTCTTGCCGTACATCTGGCGCCCCATGCCGTTCTCTCCGCGCTTGGCGCGGAACTGCTTCTGGTGGCGGAAGTCGACCAGCGTGTTGAGGTTCTCGTCGGCGAGCAACCACACGCTGCCACCGTCGCCGCCGTCGCCGCCGTCGGGGCCGCCCAGCGGAATGAACTTCTCGCGGCGAAAGCCGACGCAGCCATTGCCGCCGTTGCCAGCGCTGACCTGGATTTCAGCTTCGTCGACGAGTTTCATAGGGAGAGCCGGGACTGGAGATTTCGGGATGGAGGACTGACAAGGACAGTCCGGCGGATCGCGATCATCTTAGGACGATCGATCGACGTGGAGCCCGCTTTCGCGAAGCGCCCGTCTGCAATTCCGTCGCTTGAAACGAAAAGCCCCGCCGAAGCGGGGCCCCTCGCGAACAGCTGTGTCGCGATTACTCGGCGACGACGCTGACGGTGCGGCGCTTCTTCGGGCCCTTGGTCGAGAACTCGACCTTGCCGTCGACCAGCGCGAACAGCGTGTGATCGCGGCCCAGACCGACGCCGGAACCCGGATGGAACTGGGTGCCACGCTGGCGGACGATGATGTTGCCGGCCTCAATGGCCTGGCCGCCGTACATCTTCACGCCGAGGTACTTCGGGTTGGAGTCGCGGCCGTTACGGGTGGAACCTACGCCCTTTTTGTGTGCCATGGCTGCTTCTCCTTCTTAGCCGGCGATGCCGGTGATTTCGATTTCGGTGTAATGCTGACGGTGGCCCATCTGCTTGCGATGGTGCTTGCGGCGACGGAACTTCACGATGCGCACCTTGTCGGCGCGGCCGTGGCCGATGACCTTGGCGGAGACGGTGGCGCCCTTCAGGGCATCGCCGACCTTCACGCCATCGCTGCCGCCCAGCATCAGGACGTTGTCCAGCTTGATCTCGCTGCCGACTTCGACATCGAGCAGCTCGACGCGCAGGGTTTCGCCCTGCATAACGCGGTACTGCTTACCGCCGGTGACTACTACTGCGTACATGACCAGATTCCTCTGTAGTTATTTTGGTCGCCTGCCGCACCCATGACGGGCGGACAGAAGCGGAATTCTAGTGCGATCAGCGGCTTGGAGCAAGTCCGACCCACCCGCGACACGCCCAGGGCCATGCCCGCATAACTGCCCGGCAGCGCACGGTTTGCCGCGCGTTCAGGTTTCCGGTTCGTCCCGGCGTCGACATGGCGCCTATTGCACCGCCCGGAACCTTGAACTACGTTCGGTCCATGGGCGGCTACAGGGCGCCGCCCATCCCATCGGACGAGCGAACCGCAGACCCGTGCATGCCATGGGCCAGGGGACGCTCGGCGAGATCGAGGAGGCCCTGTGCGAATGGATTCCGACCGCCTGCCCGCTCCATTGCGGACACGGCCACCGATGGCGCCGGCGATGCGCCTTTCTCCAGATCAAGCCCGTCACGCCGCACCTGCGCGACGCGCACCTTCCATTCCATCGACTTCCCGCGTGCCGGCACGCGGCGCCGCCATGGCGTCCGCGCGGCTGGCACACACCCCGTCGCGCGATACGGCATCCGCCGTCGCCGACTCGTACCCGACGCCACAGGGGGAGACGCCGGGCGTTCCTGCAGCAAGCCAACAAAGGACGTTGTCATGACTCGCAAAGCACGCACGATGAAGTGGACCGCACTCGCCATCGCCACGGCGATCCTCGTCGCACCGGCGGCCTATTCCGGCGGGAAGCTGCCCGTCGCCAACAAGGTGAAGGTATCCACCCTTTCTCCGCAGGCGGCCAGGGCCGCGAAGCAGCAGCCGCAGCAGTACGACCGCTTCATCATCACCTACCGGTCCGACGCCAAGCGCCTGACCGCGGCGGCCTCGAACCAGCAACTGGCGACGGCGGCCAATACGCTGGGCGTCGGCATCGCGCCGATGCGCACGCTGGCCACGGGCAGCTCGCTGATCCGCACCGACCGCAAGCTCGACAGCGTGGCGGCCAAGCTGCTCATGATCGAACTGATGAAGGATCCCAGCGTGCTGGCGGTCGAGCCCGACCGCCTACGCAAGCCGATGATGGTGCCCAATGATCCGCTGTACGCGCAGCAGTGGCACTACAAGAACGGCCCGGGCGGCATCAACGTCGAACCGGCATGGGACCTCAGCACGGGCGATGGCGTCGTCGTGGCCGTGCTCGACACGGGCATCACGCCGCATTCCGAACTCAACGCCCAGCAGGTTCCGGGCTACGACTTCATCATCGATCCGGAAGTCAGCGTTGATGGCGACGGTCGCGATGCCGACCCGAACGATCCGGGCGACTGGCACGACGGCGAATGCAACATCTTCGGCATTCCCGAGGACAGCAGCTGGCACGGCACGCACGTGGCCGGCACGGTAGCCGCCGCGACCAACAACAACGCCGGCGTGGCAGGCGTCGCCTTCGGTGCGAAGGTGCAGCCGGTGCGCGTGCTGGGCAAGTGCGGCGGTTACGAGTCCGACATCATCGATGCGGTGACCTGGGCCTCCGGCGGCACGGTCGCCGGCGTACCGGCCAACGCGACGCCGGCGGAGGTCATCAACCTCAGTCTCGGCGGCAGCGGCGCGTGCAGCGTGGCCGAGCAGGCGGCCTACACCGCAGCGAAGGGGCGCGGCACCACGGTCGTCGTGTCGGCCGGTAATTCCTCGGCGGATGCGGCCAACTTCTCGCCGGCGAGCTGCAACGACGTCATTACCGTGTCCTCGGTCGGTCCGACGGGCGCGCTGTCGGGCTTCTCCAACTACGGCAACGTGGTCGATGTCGCGGCGCCCGGCGGCTCCGGCGTGGCTCCGGCGGCGGACAACATCCTGTCCACGCTGAACCTGGGCCTGCAGGGCCAGGAAGGCGAAGGCTATGCCTGGTACGCGGGCACTTCGATGTCGGCACCGCACGTCTCGGGCGTGATCGCGCTGATGCAGTCCGTGGCACCGACGCCGAAGACGCCGGACCAGGTCAAGAAGATCCTGGAGAACACGGCGTATGCATCGGGCGGCTTCCCCGGTGGCTGCAGCTACAACAAGTACTGCGGCGCCGGCATCATCGATGCGCGTTACGCCGTCGCCGTGGCGGCCGGCACCGAACCGCTGCCGCCGGACGTCCCGCCGGCTCCGGAACCGCCGCCGGCCACCGCGCTCACCAACGGCGTCACCGTCACCGGCATCGAAGTGCTCGCCGGCGACACCGTGCGTTACCAGCTGCTGGTGCCCAACGGTGCGTCCAACCTGCTGTTCGCGATGTATGGCGGCACCGGCGATGCGGACATCTACGTGCGCCGCGGAGCCGACCCGACCCTGACCTCGTACGACTGCCGCCCGTACAGCTCCGGCAACAACGAGAACTGCTTCTTCCCGGCTCCGCAGGGCGGCACCTGGTACGTGACGGTCCGCGGCTTCAGCAACGCCGCCGGCGTGTCGCTGTACCCCAGCTTCACCGACGCCAACTGGCCGCGCGCGGTCGAGGCCGAGGCGATCCAGCTGGCCAACCATCGCACCCAGGTCACGCTGAACTGGACGCACGGCAAGAAGAACATCGACATCTACCGCAACGGCGCCATCCTCAAGACCGTGAAGAACAAGGGCACCGCGACCGATACGTTCCGCATCATCGGCAGCGGCACCATGAGCTACAAGCTCTGCAACAACGGTACGCAGGAATGCGCGGATCCGGTCGAGATCGACTACGCGTCTCACCGCTGAGTCGTCAGCTGCAGGAACGGAAGGGCCCGGCACGTGCCGGGCTCTTCTCCCCGACTTCGCCGAATCCCCGATCGCCGATGGAGCGCCCATGACCCCACCCCGCCCCGCCCGTTCGCCCGGACGATCCTTCGTCCGCCCCCTTCTCCTTCCGCTCGCGCTCGCGGCGCTGGCGACCGCCGGCTGCCAGCGCGACGCAGCCGCACCGCCCACCGCCACCGCAGCTACCACTCCCATCGAGACCGTCCCTGTCGCCCATTTCGACGCACGCCTGAACCTGGTCAACAACAACGGCCTGGTGCGCTTCGATGGCACGGTCGGCAACGCGAAGACGCGCGACGCAGTCGTCGGCGCGCTGACCCGCGCCTACGGCGCCGAACGCGTCTCTGGCCATCTCGACGTCGATGGCGGCGCCCGCCCCGCGCCGTGGGAAACCGCGCTTCCGCAATTCCTGGCCGCATTCACCCAGGCCGGCGCCGCGGTGACCTTCGAAGGCCGCCGCGTCGAACTGGGCGGATACGCCAGTGAAGCCGACCGCGAAGCCCTGCTCGCGCGGGCCGAGCTGCTGTTCCCCGGCTATGCCTACACCGGCCTGTTCCAGGGCGTCGGAAACGATGCCGCCGGCGATGCGGCCGACGCGGTCCTGGCGAAGGTGAAGCCAGGCACGTCAGGCAACGCCCTCGTTCAGGCCCTGAACGAGGCCGTGACGCAGACGCCGATCCGCTTCGAGCCCGGCAGCGCACGCGTTGCGCCCGACAGCCTCGCGCTGCTCAGCAAGGCGGCGCAGGTCATCCAGGCGTCCGGCGGCGCCCGCCTCGAGGTCGCCGGACCGTCCGGCGACGATCCCTCGCTCTCGCAGCAGCGCGCCGAGGCGATCAAGGTCCAGCTCATCGTCAACGGCGTCAGCCCCGCCGCCATCGAGACCGCCCGCCTGGCGGCGAGCGGCGATTCAGCGCGTTTCCGCCTGCTGCAGTAAGCGCGCGCCGGCCCGGAGGGGGCGCAATGCCCCCTCTCACGGGCGATCCCGCCAGCCACCGACACACGGACCTGAAGTCTCCTGACAGACTTTGGTTCCGGCCAATTGCCCCCATCTTCGCCAGTCGATACGCTGCTTCGTTCGCCGTCGCGTTCCGCGAAGGCGACCTTCCCCCCAGACAGGCAACCGATGGCGCTGGATTACATCCGCATCCGCGGCGCGCGGACGCACAACCTCAAGAACGTCGATCTCGACCTGCCGCGCGACAAGCTGATCGTGATTACGGGTCTGTCGGGGTCGGGCAAGTCCTCGCTTGCCTTCGACACCATCTACGCCGAAGGCCAGCGCCGCTACGTCGAGTCGCTGTCGGCCTACGCGCGGCAGTTCCTCTCCGTCATGGAGAAGCCGGACGTCGACCACATCGAGGGCCTGTCGCCGGCCATCTCCATCGAGCAGAAGTCGACTTCGCACAACCCGCGTTCGACCGTCGGCACGATCACCGAGATCTACGACTACCTGCGCCTGCTGTACGCACGCGTGGGCACGCCGCGCTGCCCCGACCACGGTTACCCGCTGGAAGCGCAGACCGTCAGCCAGATGGTCGACCAGGTGGTCGCGCTGGGCGATACCGAGGAAGGCCGCGAGCAGCGCTACATGCTGCTGGCGCCGGTCATCCGCGAACGCAAGGGTGAGCACGCGCAGGTGTTCGAACAACTGCGCGCGCAGGGTTACGTGCGCGTGCGCGTGAATGGCGTGCTGTACGAGATCGACGCGGTGCCGACGCTGGCGCTGCGCCAGAAGCACACCATCGAAGCGGTGGTGGACCGCTTCAAGCCGCGCGAGGACATCAAGCAGCGCCTGGCCGAATCGTTCGAGACGGCGCTGAAGCTGGGCGACGGCATGGCCCAGGTGATGTCGCTCGACAACGCCGAGGCCGCGCCCCTGCTGTTCTCCTCCAAGTACAGCTGCCCGGTGTGCGATTACTCGCTGCCGGAACTGGAACCGCGCCTGTTCTCCTTCAACTCGCCGATCGGCGCCTGCCCGACCTGCGACGGCCTGGGCGTGGCGCAGTTCTTCGACCCGGCGCGCGTGGTGGTGCATCCGGAGCTGTCGCTCTCGGCCGGCGCGGTGCGCGGCTGGGACCGTCGCAATGCCTACTACTTCCAGCTGATCCAGTCGCTGGCCAAGCACTACAAGTTCGACGTCGATGCACCGTGGCAATCGCTCCCGGCGAAGGTGCGCGACGCCGTGCTGTTCGGCAGCGGCGAAGAACTCGTCACATTCACCTACCTCACCGAGAGCGGCGGGCGCAGCCAGCGCAAGCATCGCTTCGAAGGCATCGTGCCGAACCTTGAACGCCGCTACCGCGAGACCGAGTCGGCGGCGGTGCGCGAGGAGCTGGCCAAGTACATCAGCGAGCGCGCGTGCACCGACTGCGGCGGCGCCCGCCTCAACCGCGCCGCGCGCAGCGTGTTCGTGGCGGACCGCCCGCTGCCGGACATCGTGGTCATGCCGGTGGACGAGGCGCTGTCGTTCTTCAAGGCGCTCAACCTGCCCGGCTGGCGCGGCGAGATCGCGATCAAGATCGTCAAGGAGATCGCCGACCGCCTGCGCTTCCTCGTCGATGTCGGCCTGGACTACCTCACCCTGGAACGAAAGGCCGATTCGCTGTCCGGCGGCGAAGCGCAGCGCATCCGCCTGGCCTCGCAGATCGGCGCGGGCCTGGTGGGCGTGATGTACGTGCTCGACGAGCCGTCCATCGGCCTGCACCAGCGCGACAACGAACGCCTGCTCGGCACGCTCACGCGCCTGCGCGACCTTGGCAACACCGTCATCGTCGTCGAGCACGACGAGGATGCGATCCGCCTGGCGGACTACGTGGTCGACATCGGCCCCGGTGCCGGCGTGCATGGCGGCGAAGTCATCGCGCAGGGTTCGCTGGACGACGTGCTGAAGGCGCCGCGCTCGCTCACCGGCCAGTACCTCAGCGGCAAGAAGCGCATCGAGATTCCGGCCAAGCGCCACAAGCCCGATCCGAAGACCACCTTCCACCTGCGTGGCGCCAGCGGCAACAACCTCAAGGACGTGGACCTGGCCATTCCGTCGGGCCTGTTCACCGCGATCACCGGCGTGTCCGGCTCGGGCAAGTCGACGCTGATCAACGACACGCTGTTCGCCATCGCCGCCAACGAGCTCAACGGTGCTTCGCACACGCCGGCACCGCATCGCGAATACGAGAACATCGAGCTGTGGGACAAGGTGGTCGACATCGACCAGTCCCCCATCGGTCGCACGCCACGTTCCAACCCCGCCACCTACACCGGCCTGTTCACGCCGCTGCGCGAGCTGTATGCGCAGGTGCCCGAAGCGCGCGCGCGCGGCTATTCGCCGGGCCGCTTCAGCTTCAACGTGCGCGGCGGCCGCTGCGAGGCCTGCCAGGGCGACGGCCTGATCAAGGTCGAGATGCACTTCCTTCCGGACGTGTACGTGCCGTGCGACGTCTGCGGCGGCAAGCGCTACAACCGCGAAACGCTGGAAATCCTCTACAAGGGCTACAACATCAACGACGTGCTGGAGATGACCGTCGAGGATGCACTGGGCCTGTTCGAGGCCATCCCGGCGATCTCGCGCAAGCTGGAAACGCTGATGGACGTGGGCCTGAGCTACATCAAGCTGGGCCAGAGCGCGACCACGCTGTCCGGCGGCGAGGCGCAACGCGTGAAGCTGTCGAAGGAACTGTCGCGCCGCGACACCGGTCGCACGCTCTACATCCTCGATGAGCCGACGACGGGCCTGCACTTCCACGACATCGAGCATCTGCTGACGGTGCTGCACCGCCTGCGCGACGACGGCAACACGGTGGTGGTGATCGAACACAACCTGGACGTCATCAAGACCGCCGACTGGGTCATCGACCTCGGCCCCGAAGGCGGCCACCGCGGCGGCACGATCCTCGCCACCGGTACGCCGGAGCACATCGCCGGCCTGACGCATTCGCACACCGGCCGTTTCCTCGCGCCGCTGCTGGGCATGACACCCGAAGCCCCGGCGCGCAAGAGCAAACCAGCCCCCAGGGCGAACAACACCAAGAAGAAGTCCGCTGCATGAGCGACACCGCACCACCGAAGGCCCGCACGCCCACCGCACGCAAGCGCAAGCCGGCGGCGAAGAAATCCGCACCGGCACCGGCATCGACCAACGCAACGCAGGCGGCCGCGCCGGCCGCGGCCACGACAGCGCCCGTTGCGCTGATCCGCGTGCCGCTGTCGGTACGCTGGCGCGATCTGGACGCGTTCAACCACGTCAACAATTCGAAGTACCTGAGCTACCTGGAAGAAGCCCGCCTGCGCTGGATGCTGAGCGTGCCCGGCCAGGGACTGGACGACCACGTCGCTCCGGTCGTGGCGGCCGCCAACCTCAACTACCGCCGTCCGATCGAATGGCCCGCGGAAGTGGACGTCGAACTGTTCGTCGAACGCCTGGGCAATACCAGCGTGACCATCGGCCACCGCATCGTCGATGCGAAGGACGACTCCGTGCTGTATTGCGACGGCAACGTGGTGATGGTGTGGATCGACCGCGAGACCGGTCGCGCCGCGCAATTGCCCGAGGACGTGCGCGCCTCCTGCAGCTGACCGCGCACGGCTTCGTCACGAACGAAAAGAGCGGCGTCGAAGGACGCCGCTCTTTTTCATTGGAAACGCGCTGTACGGAGCGTCCGCTTACTCGCCGGCCTTGCGCACGACGAACTCGCCCAGCACCTTGCCGCCGTCCTTCAGCTTGAACTCCACCGCCACCTTGCTGCCCGGCTGCAGCGCGGCACCCGGGTCCATCAGCATCAGGTGCATGCCACCCGGCTTCAGCACCGCCGATTGCCCCGGTGCTATGCGCAGCTCCGGCAGCGCGCGCATGCGGCTGACGCCATCGACGATGCGCGTCTCGTGCAGCGAAACATCGCCGAAGGCGGCGCTCGACGCGCCCACGATGGTGAGCGGTGTTCCGCACGGATTCTCGATGCGACCAAAGCCCGCCATCATCGGCATGCTGCCCGGTGGCATGCGCACCCAGCCCTCGCGCACGACCGGCGTGCAACCGCGGGCGAACGCGAGAGAGGACGCCGCCATCAACGCGACGGCCAGGCCAATACGAATGCAGGTGCGGTTCATGGGCCTATGATACCGCCAGGACGCCCCTTCTCTTCCCACCTGGACGCATCGCCATGAGCCTCATCGAAACCCGCGCCGCCGACGGCATCGTCGAACTCAAGCTCGCGCGCGCACCGGTCAACGCACTGAACCCGGAGCTGTGCAACGCGCTGCGCGAGGCGCTGGCGCAGGCGATCGCCGCAGGCGCCCAGGGCATCGTCCTGAGCGGCGGCGCGAAGGTGTTCTCGGCGGGTCTCGACGTGCCCTACCTGCTCTCGCTGGGTGACGACCGCGATGCGTTGATGGCTGCGTGGCAAGCCTTCTTCGACACCGCCAAGGCGCTGGCCGAATCGCCGATCCCCGTGGTCTGCGCGATCGGCGGGCACGCACCCGCCGGTGGCTGCGTGCTGGCGCTGTGCTGCGATTACCGCGTGATGGCGCGCAGCGAGGATCCCGCCAAGCCGTTCCGCATCGGCCTCAACGAAACGCAGGTCGGGCTGGTGGTGCCGGTCGGCATCCTGCGCCTCATGCAGCGCGTGGTGGGCACGTATCGCGCCGAACGCCTGGTGGTTGCCGGCGACATGGTCGATGCCGAGCGCGCCGAGCGCATCGGTCTGGTCGATGAACTGGTCGAGATGGACCGCGTGGATGCACGCGCGCGCGAGTGGCTGGCACAGCTGCTCACGCTGCCGCAGCCGGTCATGCGCCAGACGCGCGCCATCGCGCGTGCCGACGTTGTCGCAGCGATGCAGCCGGACCAGATCCAGCTGCCCCGCTTCATCGCCGCCTGGAGCGATCCGGCCACGCAGGCGGCACTGCACGCGCTCATCGCGCGACTGGGCAAGTAATCCCTACAGGACCCAGATCTCGACGCGCTCGTTGCGATACCGCGCGTTCGGACCGCCGGCGCGCATCAGCGGCACCTGCGCGCCCATGCCGCGCGCGTGCAGCACCGGCAGTCCGCGCGCCATCAGTTCGTGTGCTACCAGGTCCGCGCGATCGTTGCTCATCATCGTCGCCGCGACCTGGCTGCCCGCGCCCAGATCGGCGAAGCCGATCACCAGCAGGCGCTTGCCACGGTTCATCGGCAATCGCATGAATGCGTCCAGGCGGTCGAGGTCGCGCACTGCGCGACTATCGTACACGCTGCTGGCCACACCGCTGTCGTTGTTGCCGCTGAAGTTGAAGCGCAGGCTCAAGGGCACGCGCGTGGCGGTGCCAAGCAGTTCGCGATAGTCGTTGGGGCCGACCAGGGTCGTGGGGCGATAGCCCGGGCGCAGCGTCACGGCAGCATGGCCGGCCTGCGTCACCGCGTCCTGTCCGCGCTGGCCCATGGCGTACAGCGCGAAGCTGCGGCTGAGCGCGCCCATCATCTGGCTGCCGTACAGCGTGAAACGACGACTCAGCGGGTAGTCCTCGCTCTGCACCGCCAGGCGCGTGGGCGACACCGCGCGCCCGCCATCGGATACCGCGATGGGCCGTACGTTCGCGCCCCACGGCTGGCGCAGCGTGACGAAGCCGATGCCCGATGGATCGGCGGCGATCGCGCGCACCAGCGCCTCACCATCGGCATGTTCGGTCGCGGGCGCATACGACGCGCCCTGCATCACGCGTTCGTCCATCACGTCGCGCGCGGAATTCGTACCGGCCACCGTGTGCAGGTGGACCGCGCCGCGTCCTCCCACATCGCGCCAGTCGCGCACCTGTCCGGAGAACAGGCGGCGCAGTTGCGCGTAGTCGAGTTTGGCGATCGGGTTGTCGCGATGAACCACCACGGCGACGCCATCGAGCGCCAGCACGAATTCCTGGTCGTGCGACGCCAGGTCGCCCAGCTGCCAGCCGGCGTCCAGCTCGGCGGCAGTGGGGCGGCGCGTCATCATCGCGATGTGCGCATTGCCGTCGACCAGATCCTGGAAGCCCCGCGCGGAACTGGTGCCGGCGATCTCCACGATGAGCGGCTGACCGTCGCGCACCGCGTGGATCTCGGTGACCGACGCGCGCGCGGCCACGCGGCGAATCTGCTGATAACCGATGTCGCGCAGCCAGGATTCGGCCACGGCCGGCACCAGCCGCGCGGCCATGGTCTGCGAACCGGAAATGCGGACGCGCTCGGCGTCCATCTGCGCGTGCGCCAGCGCACTGGCGCACAACAACCACAACAACACCGTAATACGAGCAACGCGTGACATCGCGCACGCCCCCTATGCGAAATGGCGCAAGGATCGGGGGCGGATATGACTGAACGGTTACACCGCGCGCAATTCCGTCACATCAGACAGGAACGGGCGGATGCGGCACATCAATCGCCGAGCGCGACCGGACGGGAGGGGTCGTCTATCCAGCCACTCCACGAACCGGTGAACAACCGGGCGTCGTGCACGCCGGCATGCTCGAGCGCCAGCAGCAGATGGCACGCGGTCACACCCGAGCCGCACATGGCGACGACATCGCGGCCGGCGCGCCCCCGCAGCAACGCGTCGAATTCCAGCGCCAGTTCGGACGCGGGACGGAACACGCCGTCACGCATGCTCAACGCGTACGGACGATTGCGCGCCCCCGGCACGTGTCCGCCGACGCGATCGATCGGTTCGACGTCGCCACGAAAACGCTCGGCCGCACGTGCGTCGAGCAACACACCGCCCGCATCGAGGTGCGCCTGCACCTGGGTGGCGTCGAGGAGCCGGTCGGTGTCGAACGTCGCCGGATACGGCGCTGCCGGCGTGGCGACCGGCTCGACGGACTCGACCGGCAAGCCCAGCGATTGCCAGCGTTGCAGACCGCCGTCGAGCACGGCCACGCGCGCATGTCCAAGCAGGCGCAGCATGTACCACAGTCTCGCCGCGGCAAGCGCGCCGTCGGCGGCGTCGTACACCACGACCTGATGCTGCGGCGTGACGCCCCACCGGCCAAGCGCGGCGGCGAAATCGGCAAGATCCGGCCACGGATGGCGGCCGGCGTGCGCCTTGCGGTGATCGGACAGTTCGCGGTCCAGGTGTGCGTAGAACGCGCCCGGAACATGCGCCTGTCGCCACGCGGCCTCGCCGGCTTCGGGCGCGGCAAGGCTGTGGCGCGTGTCGAACACGACCAGGTCTTCGTTGCCAAGCGCATCGGCCAGATCTTCGGCCGACACCAGCGTGGTCCAGTGCATCGGGCTCATCGGATCGCCTCCAGGCGCTGGCGCAGGTTGAACAGCATCGACGCGGTCGCGCCCCAGATGCGCTGCGCGGGATATCGGTACTCGAAGACCTCGCGCGGACGACCGCGGAAGTCCAGCGTGTGCGTGGCCAGGTTGGCCGGATCAAGCAGGAACGACAACGGCACTTCGAACACGTCGGCCACTTCGCCCGGATCCGGATGCGCGACGTAGTCCGGCGCCAGCAGCGCGACCACGGGCTGCACGCGATAGCCGGTGATGGTCGCCAGCGGATCGAGGAAACCCAGCGGCTCGATCTGCCGCGAGGTCAGGCCGATCTCCTCGCGCGTTTCGCGCAACGCGGCCGCCACGGAATCGGCGTCGTCGCGTTCGATGCGGCCACCGGGAAAACTCACTTGTCCGCCGTGATGACGCAGTGCGTCGGTGCGGCGCGTGAGCAGCACCTGCGTGCCCTCGTGCCGCGGCACCAGCCCCACCAGCACCGCCGCGGGAATCGAAGCGGCGCCATCGGGAATCAGATCGTGCAACTCCGCCAGGTTCCAGCCGGGCCCCGCGGGCGGCATGGTCAGCGGATACAGCGCCGCTTCCAGGCCGGGCCAGTCGGGCACCATCGCACCGGAACGCGGCCGGTTCACTGCCGGCGCGACTCGCGCTCGGGCAGCACGGCTTCCATCATGCGCAGGCGTTCGTCGTCGTCCATGTGGGGCCAGCGTGCGATCTCCGCACCGGTGCGATGGCACCCCTGGCAGAAACCGTCATCGTCCAGACTGCAGACGCCGATGCACGGACTGAGCACGGCGCGAAAAAAAGTATTCATCGACCAACAACCGTAAGGCGGGCATGCGCCGGATTCAACCGCCGCAGCGTGTTCGACCCCACAAAAACGTCGAGCCGGCGGGGCCGGCTCGACGTGGTGGAACGATAGCGCCTGGCCGCAACGCCCGCGCGATGCGCGAGCGTTGGCAGGACGTTACTTGACGCTGACCAGCTTGATCTCGAACTGCACCGCGACGTTCGGCGGGAACGGCGTGCGCGGATCGGCACCATAGGCCTTGTCGGGCGGCAGGGTGACTTCCCACTTCGAACCGGCCGGCATCTGCAGCAGCGCTTCGCGGATGGCGGGCATCTCGATCTCGCTGACCTTGATCGACGGGACGTTCTGCGCCGGCTTGGGCTGCGCCGGACGCTCGCCCCACGGGTACGGACCGGCGAACTCGAGCTGCACGGTGCTGGCCTGCGTCGGCTTGGCACCGGTGCCCTTCTCGATCTCGCGGAACTGCACGCCGCTGGGCAGCGACTTCACGCCCGGCTTGGCCTTGTTGGCCGCGATGAACTGGTCGCTCTTGGCCTTGTTCTCGGAAGCGGCCTTGTCCCAGGCGGCCTTCGCCTTGGCCTGCTGGCGCTGCTGCATGTTCTGCACGGCAGTGCGCAGCTGGTCGACCGGCACGGAGGGCTGCTTCTTGCCGTAGCCGTCCTGCAGGCCCTTGATGATGGTGTTCACATCGACCTGCTCACCGCTTTCGACAGCGTTGCGGCCCAGGTCGTAGCCAAGCGCGTAGCTCAGCTTGCCCTTCTCGGTCGAAGTATCCTGCGCGACGGCATTGCCGGCGGTCAGAGCCAGGGCCGCGACGGCGGCAGCGATCAAACGCAACTTCATTCGGTGGAATCTCCGTGATGGATCGGGGCGGGACTACCGCTCCTTAGGTAAAGCCCGCACCGGTCGAATGGACCCGGATGGACGCGCTAGGATAACGGCGCCTGCGGCTGATCGCCACTGAGCGTCGTCACCGCTCTGACACCGCCCCCGGGACGAAGTTCCGCGCCCCCAAGGCCCCATTCTTCCAACGTTTTCCTGCCCCCGAAGGCCCTTCACCCATGTCCGAAACGCCCGTCCTGACCGCCGACCGAGGCGCCGTCCGCCTGATCACCGTCAACCGGCCCGACAAGCTGAACGCGCTGAATGCCGCCACCCTCGACGCGCTGCTGGCCGCCTTCGAGGCCGCAGCGGCCGATCCGGGCGTCCGCAGCGTGGTCCTGACGGGCTCGGGCCCCAAGGCTTTCGTGGCGGGCGCGGACATCGCCGAGATGAACGGACTGACACCGGTGCAGGGCCGCGATTTCTCCCTGCGCGGGCAAAAGCTGATGCGCCGCATCGAGAAGATGCCCAAACCCGTGGTCGCCATGGTCAACGGCTTCGCCCTGGGCGGTGGACTGGAACTGGCCATGGGCTGCCACCTGCGCGTCGCAGCGGACACCGCGAAGGTCGGCCAACCCGAAATCAACCTGGGCCTGATTCCCGGCTTTGGTGGCACGCAGCGGCTGATGCGACTGGCCGGTCGCGCCGCCACGCTGGAGCTGTGCCTGGTCGGTGCGCCCATCGACGCCAACCGTGCGCGCGAACTGGGCATCGTCAACCGCGTCGTGCCGGCGGCGGAACTCGAAGCCGAGACCATGAAGCTGGCCGAGCAGCTGGCCAACGCCGCACCGCTCGCGCTGCGCGGCGTGCTGGACTGCGTGAACGTCGGCGGCGAGTGCGGCATCGAGGAAGGACTGGAGTACGAAACCGCCCAGTTCGGCCTGATGTTCTCCACCGACGACATGCGCGAAGGCACCGGCGCGTTCCTCGAACGCCGCAAGCCGCAGTTCAACGGCACCTGAGTTCCGCCCGGTCGCGCATGCACGCATCCGCATCGCCATCGGCCGAAGACACCGCGCCCTGCCCGTGCTGCGGGTGCGGCGCGCGCACGCACGTGCACGCGATCGCCGCGGCGCTGATGCAGGACGATGTCGACGGCGCGCTTGATCTGGGACTGCTCGACACCCACGACTGCATCGACTGCACCGAGGCGTGCCGCACGATGGTGCGCACGGTGCGTGAGGAACGCCGGCGTGCGCTCGCCGCGCGCGAACGCCATCGCGCACGTGATGCACGCTTGCAGCGCCGCGCGGCGGAACGCGCGGCGCGTGCGGCACCACCGGTCGCACCGTCGGCCACCGTCGCGGCACCGGCACTGCCTTCCGCCGCCGCAGCCGCGCTCGAACGCGCGCGCGCACGCGCCGCCGCTCGCCACAAGCCATGACCGCCACCACGAAGAAGATGACCGCGGCCAAGCGTCCGCGCCGCGGGCCGCGCCTGTCGCCGGCGGAAATCGAGACGATGTTCGAGCGCCTCAAGGCGCTCAATCCCAAGCCGGTCACCGAACTCGAATACCGCACGCCCTACGAACTGCTGGTGGCGGTGACGCTGTCCGCGCAGGCCACCGACGTGGGCGTCAACAAGGCCACGCGCAAACTCTTTCCCGTTGCCAACACGCCGCAGGCCATCGCCGCGCTGGGTGTCGAAGGGCTCAAGCCGTACATCTCCACCATCGGCCTCTACAACACCAAGGCGGCCAACGTGGTGGCGATGGCCCGGCAGCTGATCGAGCAGCACGACGGCCAGGTGCCACGCGAGCGCGCAGCGCTGGAAGCGCTGCCCGGCGTGGGACGCAAGACCGCCAACGTCGTCCTCAACACCGCCTTCGGGGAACCGACCATGGCGGTGGACACCCACATCTTCCGCGTGGCCAACCGGACCGGACTGGCCCCGGGCAAGACCGTGCGCGCGGTCGAGGACGAGCTGCTCCGGGTGGTGCCGCCGCCGTTCCTGCACGACGCCCACCACTGGCTGATCCTTCACGGACGCTACGTCTGCAAGGCGCGCAAGCCCGACTGCCCGCACTGCGCCCTGCGCGACCTGTGCCGCTTCAAGGACAAGACGCCGGGCGAACCCGATCCCGTCGCCGGCTGACCGCCCGTCGGCGCGCACCGTCACCGTTGCGTCATCGGGAAGAAATAAGTCAGCGCTGTCACATTTACGCAACTTTCACACCCTAGCCTGCGCAGCGTCTTCTCAACGCCTCCAAGGCTACGTCCATGAAACTGTCCCGCAGCACCCTTTCCGTTGCGCTGCTCGCCGTCCTCGCCGCTCCGGCCGCCCACGCCGAAATCGCGCTGGACGTCATCGGTAACTCCGAGGTCTCGTTCGAAGGCCTGGTGCAGGCCGACTACAACTACTTCGACAGCGACTTCGCCGACCTCAACGCCGGCGGCGACGCCGTGGACGGCCGCGACAGCGACAACGAAATGCGTCGCGCCGAGCTGGTCCTGAAGGGCAAGGGCCCGGGCAACATCGAGTGGGTCCTGGGCTACGACGCCAAGGCCGACAAGTGGCTGGACGTGAACGCCAAGTACAAGATCCGCGGCGATTCCAACCACTACTTCGTGCTGGGCCAGTTCAAGCAGCCCAACAGCATGGAAGAGCTGTCGTCCACGAAGAACAACGACTTCATCGCCAAGGCGCTGGTCACCAACACCTTCGGCGTCGCCCGTCGCCTCGGCGGCCAGTACCGCTACGGCACCAACGACTGGGGCATCACGGCCAGCTACTTCACCCGTGAGCTGACCGAGCATCCGGCCCCGACGCCGCACGGCCCGGGCTTCGGCCTGCGCGGTAACTGGGCGCCGATCAACGAGAAGGGCAACATCTTCCACATCGGCCTGTCGTACGTGGATTACGACACCTTCCAGGACACGGTGCGCGTGCGTGCCCGTCCGGGCGCCGACCTGGCTGGCACGCGTCTGGTCGATACCGGCAACATGACCAACACCGACCGCCAGAGCACTGTCGGCGCCGAAGCGATGTGGGTCACTGGTCCGTTCAAGGTCCAGGGCGAGTACATGCAGACGAAGGTCGAGCGCTACTTCAACGGCAATCCGCGCCAGTCGCACAACTTCGACGGCAACAGCTGGTATGTCAGCGGCCTGTGGAACATCACCGGCGAGACCTGGGGCTACAAGGAAGGCACCCCGACCACCCCGCTGCCCGACGAACCCGCCAGCGGCATGTGGCAGGTGGGTCTGCGTTACGACTCGATCGACCTGGACGACGGCACCGTCATCATGCCGGCCCTGCCGACCGCCGCCGCGGCTGTCGACGGTGTCCTGGGTGGCGAGATGAGCACCTGGACGATCGGCGCGAACTGGTACTGGCGCTCCAACTTCAAGTTCATGCTGAACTACGTGATGGTCGACAGCTCGAAGTTCATGGCACGCACGCCGGCCACCGGCCTGGTCGATCCGGCCAACCAGAACGTGCTCGTCAACCGCAAGATCGACGACAACCCGAACATCGTCGAAGCCCGCGTCCAGTTCTACTGGTAATCGCTTCTGCTCCTCCCCCTGCTCGCAGGGGGAGGGAGCAAAACATCGCAGGCAGCCGTCGGTTCCAGCCTCCCGCATTCCTCCCCCTCAGGGCGCGCTCCAAGGTGCGCCCCTTTTTTTGCCCGCGTTCCAGCCATCGCCGGTAACACGGTTGTCACACACCGGTCCCGGCACTGTCATCCAACGGTTATCAAATGCGCGGCGTACGGGTCAGGCCCGTCGTCACTCCAGGAGACCATTCGTGTTCAAGTCCATCCAGTTCCGCCTCGCCGCGCTCGCGCTGGCCGGCGCCTTCGCCGTCAACGCGCAGGCTGCCGACGTCACCGGCGCCGGTGCGTCGTTCGTGTACCCCGTGATGTCGAAGTGGTCTGCCGACTACGCCAAGGCCAACGGCAAGAAGGTCAACTACCAGTCCATCGGTTCCGGCGGTGGCATCGCCCAGATCAAGGCCGCGACGGTCGACTTCGGTTCGTCCGACGCCCCGATGAAGCCCGAAGAGCTGGCCCAGTTCGGCCTGGCCCAGTTCCCGTCGGTGATCGGCGGCGTGGTGCCGGTCGTCAACGTGCCGGGCGTTGCCTCGGGCGCGCTGAAGCTGGACGGCGAAACGCTGGCCAACATCTTCCTGGGCAAGATCACCAAGTGGAACGACCCGGCCATCGCCGCGCTCAACGGCGGCGTGCAGCTGCCGGACCGCAAGATCACCGTCGTGCACCGCTCGGACGGTTCGGGCACCACCTTCAACTTCGTCAACTACCTGTCCAAGGTCTCGCCGGAATGGAAGACCAAGGTCGGTGAAGGCACGGCCGTGAAGTGGCCGGTCGGCATCGGCGGCAAGGGCAACGAAGGCGTGGCCGCGTACGTGAAGCAGATCGTCGGCGGCATCGGCTATGTCGAGCTGTCGTACGCGCTGCAGAACAAGATGGCCTACTCGCGCCTGAAGAACGCCGCCGGCAACTTCGTGCTGCCGTCGGACGAGACCTTCTCCGCCGCGGCCGCCAGCGCCGAATGGGGCAATGCGAAGGACTTCTACCTGGTGATGACGAACGCCCCGGGCGCGAACGCCTGGCCGATCACCGCCACCAACTTCATCCTGATGTACAAGCAGCCCAAGAATGCCGCCGGCGCCAAGAACGCCAAGGAATTCTTCCGCTGGGTCTACGCCAACGGCGACACCCAGGCCAAGGCACTGGACTACGTGCCGCTGCCGGACGCGCTGGTGCAGCAGATCGAGACCTACTGGTCGGCGAACATGAACTACTGATCCCTCGCGGATCGCGACACACGGGAGGCGGGCCGCAGGGCCCGCTTTCTTTTTGCGTGGCGCCTCGCCTGAACAGGCCTTGCGAGTCCTGGCCACTGGCGTGGCATGCCTTTGGCTACAAAAATGTGACGGTTCGATGTCATCGCCCTGTAACAAAAAGATCATCAAATGGCGCAGCCCGGGCACGAGCCCGGAATCCCCACGTCCCGTCTCCTACCGGAGTTGCGCATGAATTCGTCGGCCCGTCTCGCCGCCCTCACCGTCGTCATCGCCCTGACCGTCGCTGCATGCAAGCCCGCAGGCGAGAACGCGCAGGCGCCCGCGGGTGAGGCGAACGCCCCCGCCGCCGCTCCGGCCGGCGACAAGGTCGCCGCGCAGATCACCGGCGCCGGCGCGACCTTCATCTATCCGCTGATCTCGAAGTGGTCCGACGACTACAACAAGGCCACCGGCGCGAAGGTGAACTACCAGTCGATCGGTTCTGGCGGCGGCATCGCGCAGATCAAGGCCGGTACCGTGGACTTCGGTTCTTCCGACAAGCCGCTGCCGTCCGACGAACTCGCCGCAGCGGGCCTGGGCCAGTTCCCCTCCGCCATCGGCGGCGTGGTGCCGGTGGTGAACGTCGAAGGTATCGAGGCCGGCAAACTGCGACTCACCGGTCCGCTGCTGGCCGACATCTTCATGGGCAAGATCACGACCTGGAACGACGCGGCCATCGCTGCGGTGAATCCGGGCGTGACGCTGCCGGCGACCAAGATCAACCTCGTGCACCGCTCCGACGGTTCGGGCACCACGTTCAACTTCACCAACTATCTGTCGAAGGTCAGCGCGGACTGGAAGGGCAAGGTCGGCGAAGGCACCTCGGTGCAGTGGCCGGGCGGCGTCGGCGGCAAGGGCAACGAAGGCGTGGCCTCGTACGTGAAGCAGATCAAGGGTTCGATCGGCTACGTCGAACTGGCCTACGCGCTGCAGAACCAGATGGCCTACGCCTCGCTGCAGAACGCCGCCGGCAACTGGGTGCAGCCGAATGCGGAAAGCTTCCAGGCCGCGGCCGCGGGCGCCGACTGGGCGAACGCGAAGGACTTCAACCTGGTCATCACCAACGCCAGCGGCGCGCAGGCGTGGCCGATCACCGCCACCAATTTCATCCTGATGTACAAGCAGCCCAAGGACGCCACGCGCAGCGCGGACACGCGCGCCTTCTTCAAGTGGGCGTTCGAGAACGGCCAGCCGCAGGCGAAGACGCTGGACTACGTGCCGCTTCCGCCGGAGCTGGTGAAGCAGATCGAGTCGTACTGGGCTGCGGAGTTCAAGTGACGCATCGGCGCGCTCGCGCGAAGCGTGAGCGCCCTTGCCGATGCGTCATCCCCGCGAAGGCGGGGATCCAGGTGTCCGATCCCTCTCTGCCTTCCGTAGAGCGTGATCAACCGGACAGTTGGATTCCCGCCTACGCGGGAATGACGAAGGAACACGGCGTACCCCGCAAGACCGCATCCCGCCTCACGTCATCCCGCGAATGCGGAGGACCCATGAACGCGCCAACCGGATCGCCCTCCCTCCCTCCAGGCGGTACGGCCTCGATGCCCATGAATCTCCGCGTTCGCGGGAATGACGGTCGCAACAACGGAACCGGCCACAAGAAGCCCACCGGATGAACACCACCACCCTCCCCTCTGCCGATCTTCCCGGGTCGCGCGACCACAAGGACGCGCGCAACGACAGGCTGTTCCGCTACGTGCTGACCGGCACGGTGATCTTCGTCCTCATCGCCCTGGCCAGCGCCGCCCTGTCGATGCTGTGGGGCGGCCGCCATGTGCTGGCCGCCTCGGGCCTGGATTTCTTCATCACCACCGAATGGAACCCGGTCGAGGACAAGTACGGTGCGCTGGTTCCGATCTACGGCACCATCGTCACCGCGTTGATCGCGATGCTCATCGCCGTGCCGGTGAGTTTCGGCATCGCCTTCTTCCTCACCGAAGTCGCGCCTCGCTGGGCGCGCGGCCCGATCGGCACCGCCATCGAACTTCTGGCCGGCATTCCGTCGATCATCTACGGCATGTGGGGCCTGTTCGTGCTGGTGCCGGTGATGACCGAGTACGTGACGCCCTGGCTCAACGACCACCTCGGCACCTGGCCGGTGATCGGCCCGCTGTTCCAGGGACCGCCGCTGGGTATCGGCATGCTGACCGCGGGCATCGTGCTGGCGATCATGGTGATCCCGTTCATCTCCTCGGTGATGCGCGAAGTGTTCCTCACGGTGCCCACGCGCCTGAAGGAATCGGCCTACGCGCTGGGCTCCACGAAGTGGGAAGTGAGCTGGGACATCGTGCTGCCGTACACGCGCTCGGCGGTGATCGGCGGCGTCTTCCTGGGCCTGGGCCGCGCACTGGGCGAAACGATGGCCGTGGCCTTCGTCATCGGCAACAGCGTCAACTTCTCGCCCTCGCTGCTCGAACCGGGTACCACCATCGCCGCGCTGATCGCCAACGACTTCGGCGAGGCCACCGAAACCTACCGCTCGGCGCTGCTGCTGCTCGGCTTCGTGCTGTTCATCGTCACCTTCGTGGTGCTGGCGGTCGCACGCTTCATGCTGCTCCAGCTGTCGCGCAAGGAGGGCAACTGATGAGCGCGCCCACCGTTTCCATCAAGACCGCACGCGAGTTCAAGGTCGCCGACGCGCTGTACCGCCGCCGTCGCGTCGTCAACGCCCTCTCCATCGCGCTGGCCTGCGCCGCGGCGCTGTTCGGACTGTTCTTCCTGGGCTGGATCCTGTGGACGTTGATCTCCAAGGGCATCGGCGGCGTCAACTGGGCGCTGTTCACGCAGAACACGCCGCCACCGATGCAGGAAGGCGGCCTGCTCAACGCCTTCTTCGGAAGCGCGGTGATGTGCGTCATCGCGATCCTGATCGGCACGCCGCTGGGCATCGCCGCGGGCACCTGGTTGGCCGAGTTCGGCCACGCCCGCAAGATCGGCACGGTGGTCCGCTTCGTCAACGACATCCTGCTCTCGGCACCGTCGATCGTGCTGGGCCTGTTCGTCTACACGCTGGTGGTGATGCAGACCGGCGGCAGCTTCTCCGCGCTCGCCGGCGCGATCGCGCTGGCCTTCATCGTGCTGCCGGTGGTGGTACGCACCACCGACGAGATGCTGCGCCTGGTCCCGTCGCAGATGCGCGAGGCGGCGC
This sequence comes from Lysobacter stagni, assembly GCF_030053425.1. NCBI lineage: Bacteria > Pseudomonadati > Pseudomonadota > Gammaproteobacteria > Lysobacterales > Lysobacteraceae > Lysobacter > Lysobacter stagni. Next base: position 3,487,795 of record NZ_JASGBI010000001.1, read on the forward strand.
TGTCGCTGGGCGTACCGCAGTGGAAAGTGATCATGCAGGTGCTGTATCGCAGCGCGTCGGCCGGCATCGTCACCGGCGTGCTGCTCGCGCTGGCGCGAATCAGCGGTGAAACCGCGCCGTTGCTGTTCACCGCCTTCGGCAACCAGTACTGGAGCACCAACGTGCTGCAGCCGATGGCGTCCGTGCCGGTGGTGATGAACCAGTTCGCCGGCAGCCCGTACGAATCGTGGCAGGTGCTGGCCTGGGCCGGCGCGCTCGTCCTGACCGTCTTCGTCCTCCTCATCAGCCTGGTGGCCCGCGCCATCGTGCTACGCAACAAGATCAGCCATGACTGACCTCACGACTCCGAACTTCCCGCGGACCCCGGCCATGAACGACGCCCGCATCTCACTCGCCACGCCGGAACGCAGCGCCGCCAGCACGGCCGTTTCACCGGTCAAGCTCGCTGCGCGCGGCCTGGACTTCTACTACGACAAGTTCCACGCGCTGAAGAGCATCCACCTGGAGATTCCGGAAAAGCGCGTGACCGCGCTGATCGGCCCCTCCGGTTGCGGCAAGTCCACGCTGCTGCGCATCTTCAACCGCATCTACGCGCTGTACCCGAAGCTGGAAGCCAGGGGCGAGGTGCTGCTGGACGGCGAGAACATCCTCGACGCGCGCTATCCGATGAACCGCCTGCGCAGCAAGGTGGGCATGGTGTTCCAGAAGCCGGTGCCGTTCCCGATGACGATCTACGAGAACGTCGCCTACGGCATCCGCCATCACGAAAAGCTGTCGCGCGCGGAGATGGACACTCGCGTGGAGCATGCGCTGCGTCAGGGCGCGTTGTGGGACGAGGTCAAGGACAAGCTGGGCCAGAGCGCGCTGGGTCTGTCCGGAGGCCAGCAGCAACGCCTGTGCATCGCACGCGCGGTGGCGCTGCGGCCGGACGTGCTGCTGCTGGACGAGCCGACTTCGGCGCTGGACCCGATCTCCACCAGCCGCATCGAGCAGCTGGTCGAGGAGCTGAAGAAGGACTACACCATCGTGATCGTCACCCACAACATGCAGCAGGCCGCACGCGTCTCCGACTTCACGGCCTTCATGTACCTGGGCGACCTGATCGAACACGGCTCGACGGAAACGATCTTCTCCAACCCGACCAAGCAGCAGACCGAGGATTACATCACCGGAAGATTCGGGTGATCGCATTCTCCTCCCCCTGCTCGCAGGGGGAGGCCGGGAGGGGGTTGCGAGGCGCGCAGCGCCGAGCGTTCCCGCGAAGGACTTCACCCCTCCCCAACCCTCCCCTGCATTCGCAGGGGAGGGAGCTGAACCCAGGGACATTCCAAACATGAGCACCCAGATGCACGACCACATCGTCAAGAGCTACGACGACGAGCAGCGCCGCCTGCTCAACGAGACCCTGCGCATGGGCGAGATGGCCGCCTCGCAGCTGGAAGCGGCACTGGACGTGGTCCAGCGTCGCGACGACAAGGCCGCCGAGCGCATCATCGCCAACGATGAGGCGATCGACGCGCTGGAACAGGAAGTCAGCCACGACGTCATGAAGCTGGCGCTGCGCGGTCCGATGGCACGCGACCTGCGCGAGATCCTGGCCGCGATCCGCATCGCCTCGGACATCGAGCGCATCGGCGACTACGCGGCCAACGTGGCCAAGCGCTCCACCGCGCTCAACCTGTCGCCGCCGTTGCCGCACGTGAGTGGTCTGCACGCGATCGGCACTCTGGCGGTGCAGCAGGTTCGCGACGTGCTGGTCGCCTACCGCGACAACAATGTCGAACTCGCCCAGCGCGTGCGCGCGCGCGACGCCGACCTGGACGTGGCCTACACCGCACTGTTCCGCGAGCTGCTCACCTACATGATGGAAGACGCGCGCAGCATCACCCCTTGCACGCATCTGCTGTTCATGGCGAAGAACATCGAACGAATCGGCGACCACGCCACCAACATCGCCGAGAACGTGTGGTTCCTGGTGAAGGGCGACGAGCAGCTCCCGCCGCGCGAGAAGCGCGACAGCAGCAGCACGACCGCGGCACCGTGACCGCGTCGACAACGTGAACCCATTCTGAATTCCGGCGCGGGCCACAAGCCCGTGCCGGTTTCTTTTGCGCTGCCCCCGACTCTTGGCCTATGCGCCGGCGCGCCCGATTGCGCACAGTTCCACTCCGGAGAGGCCAGCAGACCTCACCGGCGCGTGCTGCGCCGCACCAGAAGCCTGTTCGCAACGGCACAACGGTTTCTTTCACCACGCGCTAGCCTGTCTCCTGCCATCGTTTCCCGGCCCAAGCCCCCGGGCCTTCCTCCGCGGCCCCGCCCGCATCGAGTCACAGGAGTTCAACGTCATGTCGAACCGCAACAGCAAGATCAGCAAGTCCGTCGTTCTCGTCGCCGGCGCAGCCCTGGCTGGTGGACTCGCCCTGTCGGGCTCGGCATTCGCGATGACCGACCTGGCCTCGGGCTACATGCTCAGCGCCGGCGAAGGCACCAAGGCCGGCGAAGGCAAGTGCGGCATGGAGAAGATGGACACCGACAAGGACGGCAAGGTTTCGCAGGCCGAGTTCGGCGCCGCCCACAAGGGCGACACCAGCAAGTTCGCCACGCACGACGCCAACAAGGACGGTTTCCTTTCCGCCGACGAGCTGAAGCCCAAGGCGGGCGACAAGAAGGGCGACATGGAAGGCAAGTGCGGCGAAGGCAAGTGCGGCGGAATGGCGTAAGCCACGACACCCGGAGCCCGCATCGCACGGTGCGGGCTTTCCTTCGCAATCCATTGCATGTCCCGTCCGGCTGATACCAGCGTCGGCCTTGGCCTGCGGCGTGCCCTTCTGGGCGCGCTGCAGTCGGCTGCGCCCGAGGATTTCGACTTCCTCGAATGCGCGCCGGAAAACTGGATCGGCGTGGGCGGCCGGCTGGGCGACTCGCTCGACGCACTCACCGCACGCCATCCACTGGTCTGCCACGGGTTGTCGCTGTCGCTCGGTGGCTTCGCGCCACTCGACGAAACCTTCCTCGTACGCGTACGTCGCTTCCTCGACCGCCATCGCGTCGCGCTCTACAGCGAACACCTGAGCTACTGCAGCGACGACGGCCACCTCTACGACCTGCTGCCGATCCCCTTCACCGAGGAAGCCGTGCACCACGTCGCCGCGCGCATCCGGCAGACGCAGGACATCGTCGGCCGGCGCATCGCGGTGGAGAACGTCTCCTACTACGCAACCTTCCCCGTGGACCGCGACCAGCAGGCGCTGGACGAAGCCACCTTCATCAACGCGGTATTGGCCGAAGCCGACTGCGACCTGCTGCTGGACGTCAACAACGTCTACGTCAACGCCATCAACCACCGTTACGACCCGCATGCGTTCCTCGCCGCGATGCCGGCGCAGCGCGTGGCGTATTTCCACGTTGCCGGCCACTTTGATGAAGCCGACGACCTGAAGGTCGACACGCACGGCGCCGCCGTGAAGGACGCGGTGTGGGATCTGCTGGGCGAGGCATATCGCCGCTTCGGCCCGCGCCCCACGCTGCTGGAACGCGACTTCAACATTCCGCCCTACGCGGAGCTGCTCGACGAACTCGCCACGGTACGTCGCGTCATGCACGAACATGCGTCGACCGAGGCCTGGCATGCACGCGCCTGAAGTACCGGCGCGGCTTCGCGCGCAGCAACTCGCCCTCACCCGCCATCTTCGCGATCCGCAGGCGCAACCGGCACCGGAAGGTGTCGAGGACCGACGCCTGGCGGTCTACCGCGAACTGCTGTTCAACAACGTCGCAAGCCTGCTGGCCGGCAACTTTCCGGTCATCCGCACGCTGCTCGACGACGACACATGGCATGCATTGGTACGCGCGTTCTTTCGCGACCATCGCTGCCAGACGCCGCTGTTTCCCGAACTCGGCCGCGAGTTCCTGCGCTTCCTGGAATCGCGCGACACGCTTGAACCGCCGTTCCTGGCGGAACTCGCACATTACGAATGGGTGGAACTGGCGCTGCAGATCAGCGAAGCCACCGTGCCTGCGCACGATCCGGATGGCGATCTGCTCGACGCGCGTCCGCTGCTGTCGCCACTGGCCTGGCCGCTGGCGTACGCATGGCCGGTGCATCGCATCGGCCCGGATTACCGTCCCGCTTCGCTGCCCGATGCGCCGACGCTGTTGCTGGTACGCCGCGATACGGACGGCACGGTACGGTTCTCCGAACTCAGCCCCCTCGCCTTCCGCCTGTTGCAACGCATCGAGGAGTCGCCCCAGTTGCACGGGCGCGCGCAGCTGCTGGCGCTTGCCGCTGAAGCCGGCGTTGCCGATGCCGACGCCTTCGTTGCCCAGGGCCTTGGGTTGCTGCGGCAGATGCAGGGCGCCGGTGTGATTCCGGGCACGGTCCGCGACGATCCGGCCGACTGAACGCCGCCGTATCGATCGGGTGTCTGGAGGCGTCTGTTAGGCTTTTGTCATGCCCAACGCCGCAAACTCCCCCGCCCCGTCCCTGCTGACCACGCGTTTCCGCGGCTTCCTGCCGGTGGTGGTGGACGTGGAAACCGGCGGCTTCGACTGGAACCGCCACGCCCTGCTCGAGATCGCCGTCGCTCCGATCGACGTGGACGAGAACGGCCTGCTCGTGGTCGGCGAAGTCACCAGCAGCCATGTCGTGCCCGCACCCGGACTGGAGATCGACCCCAAGTCGCTGGAGGTCACCGGCATCGACATCGACCATCCGTTCCGCGATGCGAAGTCCGAACGCGTGGCCCTGGAAACCGTGTTCGCGCCGGTGCGCGTGGCGCTCAAGAAGCATGGCTGCCAGCGCGCGATCCTGGTCGGCCACAACGCGCACTTCGACCTCAACTTCCTCAACGCCGCGATCGCGCGCAGCGGCCACAAGCGCAATCCGTTCCATCCCTTCAGCGTGTTCGACACGGTGACGCTGGCGGGCGTGGCGTACGGACAGACGGTGCTCGCGCGCGCGGCACAGGCGGCCGGCCTGGCCTGGAACGCCGAAGACCAGCACTCGGCCGTGTACGACACCGAACGCACGGCGCAACTGTTCTGCAAGATCGTCAATGCCTGGCCGTCGCCCCTGCCCGGCAGCGACGCCCCAACACCATGAGCGCCACGCCGATGCAGCGCATGCTCGCCGGCGAGCTCTACCGCGCCGACGATGCGCAGATACAGGCCGCACAGGCCGCCACGCGCGAATGGCTGGTGCGCTACAACGCCGCACTGGAGCTTGCGCCAGCGCAACGGCACGCGCTGCTGGCCGAACGGCTGGGTGCGGTGGGCGCAGGCAGCGAGATCCGGCCACCATTCCATTGCGACTACGGTTTCAACCTGCGCCTGGGAAGCGGCGTGTTCCTCAACTTCAACTGCGTGATCCTGGACGTGGTCGAAGTGGAGATCGGCGACGGGACGCAGATCGGACCCGCGGTACAGATCTACGCGGCGGACCATCCGCGCGATCCGGCGCAGCGTCGCGACGGCTGGGAATTCGGGCGTCCGGTGCGGATCGGCCGCAATGTGTGGATCGGCGGCGGCGCCATCCTCCTGCCCGGAGTGACCGTGGGCGACGACGCCCTGATCGGCGCAGGCGCGGTGGTCACGCGCGACGTGCCGGCGGGCGCGACCGTGGCGGGCAATCCCGCGCGCATCGTGTCGCCGCGCACGCCCACGGCATAGCGGACGCATCGACGCAGCGCCTGGCTGCGTCGTTCTTAAAACATTTTTAAAGCGACGCTGCTGGAATGCTCCGTCGCGGGGATCGCGTTCGCATTTGCGGATCGCGATGCGATCCTGTGCGCCCCCACCGTCCCGGTGCCGCCTTCGACAACGAGCGCGGCTCGGACGTCGTCACACACCGGAACACGATTCCATGATCCGTCACCGATGGCTGCTCACGGCGGCCGTTGCCTTCGCGTGCGCCACGAACGCGCACGCCCACGGCCGCGAGGAATGCACCCACGGCCACACGCGCCTGCCGCCCATCGTCAACCTGCGCGTGGACAACGACCTGCTCGGCGGGCAGGACCAGGGCTACAGCAACGGCGTGCAGCTCACGCTGGTCTCGCCCAACCTGCGCAACTACACGAACGACCCCTGCCTCCCGCGCCTGGCGCGATGGGTCAACCAGTACCTGGCGGCGCTGCAGCCGGAAACGTTCGAACAGCAGAACATGATCGCCACGTTCGCGCAGGGCATCTTCACGCCCGGCGATTTCAGCCGCAGCGATGTGATCCCGGACGATCGACCGTACGCGGCCGCGCTGCTGGTGGGACTGGGTTACAACGCGCGCGAGGGCGATCGCCTGCGCACGACCCAGTTGCAGGCGGGCATCGTGGGGCCGGCCGCGCTGGGCAAGCAGGCCCAGGATGCCGTTCACCACGTCACCGGGAGCGAGACCTTCCGCGGCTGGGACAACCAGCTGGAGAACGAACCGGTCTTCCGCATCGTGCATGAACGCATGCAGCGGTTTTCCTCCAGCGACGGCGCGCACGGCTGGGGCTGGGACACCATCGCCCACTACGGCGGCAGCCTGGGCAACCTGGCGACGTATCTCAACGCCGGCGCGGAGTTCCGTTTCGGCCTCAACCTGCCCGACGATTTCGGCAGCACGCCGCTGCGCCCCGCCGGCGAGAACACCGCCCCCACGCGCGAGCCGCAGAGCCAGTACACGCCCGGCGCGCACCTGTTCCTGACCTTCGACACGCGCTGGGTGATGTACGACATCACGCTGGACGGCAACACCTTTCGCGACAGCCACAGCGTCGACAAGCGCAACGCCGTGGCCAACATCGGCTACGGCGTTGCGTTGATGCGCAACCGCTGGAAGTTCGCGCTGGCGCGCTACCACGGCACGCGCGAGTTCGACGGCCAGCGCGAAACGCCGGTGTTCGGCAGCTTCACGATCAGCCGCGCGTTCTGACGCTTGCGTTTCCGGGTGCTCGCTGCGGGTCGGCGAGGAATCAGGGCGAGGCGAGCTTGAGGCCCACCAGGCCGGCCACGATCAGCGCGACACTGACCAGGCGCAACGGGTTCATCGGTTCCTGGAACAGCACGATGCCCAGGATGACCGTGCCGACCGCGCCCACGCCAACCCAGATCGCATAGGCCGTGCCTACCGGCAACGACTTCATCGCAATGCCCAGAAGACCCAGGCTGATGACCATGGCGACCACGGTGCCCACCGTGGGCCACGGGCGGGTGAAACCGTCGGTGTATTTCAGGCCGATCGCCCAGCCCACTTCGAAAAGGCCGGCGAGAACGAGGATGATCCAGGGCATGACAGCTCTCCAATCGTGAATGGGGCCGTCCCCGAGCGATGATGGAGCGGCGGGGTCGTCCCCGCTTCCTGCTGCCCGGCAATTATTTCACAGACGCGCCTGGGGTGGGTTTTCGTCGAAGCAGATGATGTTGCGGCCCTGGTTTTTGGCGCGGTACATCGCCGCGTCCGCGCGCTCCACCAGACGCGCGGGCGTGTCGTCCAGACGGCATTCAGCGATGCCCACGCTGAACGTGACGCGCAGTTCGGCGACATGCGCCCACGCGCCGTGTGCGCGGAAGGTGTCCTGCAGGCGGCCACAGATCGCGACGGCTTCATCCAGCGTGGTGTTGGGCAACAGCAGCGCGAATTCCTCGCCGCCCAGTCGCGCGAGCAGATCGGCCGCACGGCAATCCGCCGACATCAGCGCCGCCGCCTCGCGCAGCACCGCGTCGCCGACGCCGTGCGACCAGGTGTCGTTGATGCGCTTGAAATGGTCCAGGTCGATCAGCGCCAGGCACAGCGAGTAGCTGCCACGCTGCGCCACGGCGATGTCGCGACGTAGCACTTCGTCGAAACGCCGGCGGTTGGGAAGGCCGGTGAGCACGTCCTCGCGCGCCTGTCTTCCGTAGGCGGCGGCCTGTTCGCGCAGGCGCTCGAGCAGCTGCGCGCGGTCGCGGTCGACGGCACGCAGCTGTTCCGCCTGCGCCTGCAGATCGCGCGTGCGTTCGTCGACCAGTTCGGCCAGGCGCTGGTTGTGCGTGCGATATCTGCGCAGCAGCCAGCGGTACATGCCCCATAACGCGATCAGGAATGCCAGCGCGAACGCACCTCGCGTATCGCTGCGCTGCCACCAGAGGGGTTCGATGCGGAACGCCCAGCGCGCCACCTGCGCGCTCCATGCGCCACCGGGATGCGCGGCGGCGATTTCCAGCACGTACTCGCCCGGCGGCAAGCCGATGAACTCGACGTTGCGCTGCGTGCCGCGTTCGATCCAGCGATCCTCCAGCCCGAGCAGGCGCGTGCGGTAGCGGATGCGCTCGGGCAGCAGGTAACTCAGTCCCGCGTACGAGACCGAAAGGCGACGTCCACCGGGCAAGCTGTTGCGGTGGATCCACGGAATGTCTTCATTACCGAGGTTCACGTCTTCGATCACAGACGGCGGCGGCCGCCGGTCGGCATAGCGCCGCATGCGCGCGGGATCGACCGCGCTCACGCCGCCGGCGGTGGCCAGCCACAACGTGCCGTCGGCGCGCAGGATCGCCGAAGGCGACGAGCTGCCGTTGCCCTGCGAACTGGCCAGGCCATCGGCTTCGGTATAGCGCTCGCTGCGAAGCGGCAGGTCGCGACCGTCAGCGGCATCCTGCAATGCGTCCATGGCCACGCGCAGCACACCGCGGTTGCTGGTGATCCATGCGTGGTCCTGGCGGTCCGGAACCAGCTGGAACACCGCATCCATCGGCAGGCCCTGCTCCAGGCCCACGCGCGCCAGATGGCCGTCCCGATAGCGGTACAGGCCGCGATCGGTGGAGATCCAGACATCGCGACCGACCGCGCGGAATCCGAACACCGAACGCGCACCGCCCAGGGCTTCGACATCGACCCGCTCGACACGATCGCCGCGCAGCACGCTGGCGCCTTCGACCGAACCGATCCACAGCGCACCGTCGATGCTGGCCAACGCGGTGATCAGGCCCGAAGGCAGCCCTGGCACCTGCGGCGCGGGCATGAGGCCCTGCGCGCCGAGGCGCACCAGTCCGCGCTGGGTGCCGGCCCAGACGACGCCCGTCCCATCCACCGCGATCGCGCGGACGTGGCCGCTGGGCAGGCCTTCGTCCATGTCGAAGCGCGTGGAGACCTGGCCGTTGCGCAGCCGGAATATGCCGTCGGCAAACGTGCCCACCCACAGATCGCCGTCATGGCCCTCGGCCAGGCTCAGCACCGACACGTCGTCGCCGTTCTTTGCCACCACGGGGACATGCGCGATGGCGCCGTTGCGATCGAGGCGATCCAGGCCGCCGCCACCGCCGATCCACAGATCGCCGCGACGGTCTTCCATCACGGCACGGATGTAGTCGCCGGCCAGTCCATCCTTGCGCGTGTAGCGGGTGAACAACGTCTCGCGCAGGCGGAACAGACCGCCGTTGGCGCCGACCCACAGGCTGCCTTCGGCATCCTCAAGGAGGCTGGCGATGCGTCCGTTGGGCAGCACGTCGCCCGCGGGCAGGCGTTCGACGCCGTGCGCACCGATGCGCACCAGGCCCTGGTTCTCCGTGCCCAGCCACAGCTCGCGGTTGCGGTCGCGCAACATCGCGGTGAAATGACCTACTCCGGGCATGCGCTGCACGAGCACCGGACGACCGCCACGCACTTCGTACACACCTTCGTCGGCGGTCAGCCAGAGCGTGGCGTCGGGTGCGAGGTAGGGCCACACGAGGCCTTCGGGCAGCCCCCACTGCGCGGGCGCGCGGTGCCAGCGGCCGTCGGGCTCGCGGATGACCAGACCGCCCATCGTGCCCACCCAGATGCGGTCCTGCGCATCGATCGCCATGCGCGGAAAGCTGGCCGGCAGGCTGAGGTTCTGCGGAGGCGGCTCGTACTCGAAGCGGTCGTCCGGATCCAGTCGGCCCAGGCCATGGCCTTCGAACAGCAGCCACATCCTCCCGCGCGAATCCATCGCCATGTCGTGGATCAGCGCCTGTGGCCAGGAGGCCGTCCGTTCCCAGAAGCGCCATCGGCCGTCCGGCTCCTTGCGGCCGAGGTTGCCGCGCGAATCGCTCAGCCACAGCCGGCCTTTCGGATCGACGTAGAGCGAGCCCACGCCGTTGTCGCGCAGCCCGGGCTGCGTGCCCCGTCCGACCACGCGGAAATCGAGGCCGTTGTAGCGGACCGCGCCTTCCCAGGTCGCGAACCACAGGTGGCCTTCGGGCGTCTGCGCGATGTCGCGCAGCGAGTTGTGCGGCAGACCGTTGCGCGTGGACCAGGCATCGACCTCATAGTCGCGCAACGCGGGCGGGCCGGATGCGGCCAGCGCCCATGCGGGCAGGCCGGAGACGAGGACGAGCAACCACAGCGCATACGCGCGCAGCTGCTGTCGTGTCCCCTTTGCCTGCATCCGATTACCCGGCCCCCTGACTCACGCCGGCATTATCGGCGTGGCGGCGCCATCCTTGATGGCAGGGCGTGCAATGCGTTCAACCGCGCTGGCGAACGGCCTCGAACAGCGTCACGCCGGCGGCCACCGAAACGTTGAGGCTTTCCACGCCACCGCCCGGCATGGGGATGCGGACCAGCCGGTCGCAGTTCTCGCGGGTAAGACGGCGCAGGCCGTCGGCTTCGCCACCGAGCACCAGTCCCACATTGCCGGTGAGGTCCAGCGCGTACAGCGAGTCCTGTGCTTCACCGGCCAGGCCGTACAGCCACACGCCCAGCTTCTGCAGGTCGCGCAGGGTACGCGAGAGGTTGGTCACCGGGATCACCGCGACACTGTCGGCGGCGCCGGCCGAGGTCTTGCGCACGGTCGCGTTGACCTGCACCGACTTGTCCTTGGGGATGATCACCGCGGTCACGCCCGCGGCGGCCGCGCTGCGCAGGCAGGCGCCGAGGTTGTGCGGGTCCTGCACGCCATCGAGGATCAGCAGCAGCGCGCGGCCTCCGGCGGCCTCGACCAGCCCTTCCAGTTCGTTCTCATTCCACGTTTTCGCCGCCGCGTAACGCGCGACCACGCCCTGATGGCGCAGGTTGCCGACCACACCATCCAGCGCCTGCGTCGCGACACGGCGCACGTCGATGTCCAGTCGGCGGGCATTGCTTTCGATCTCGGTGAGGCGCGGATTCTTCGCACCGGCTTCGATCAGCACTTCACGCACGTGTTCGGCGTCGTGCTCCAGGGCCGCCGACACGGCGTTGATGCCGGCGATCCATTGTTTCTGGCTCATGGTATTTCCATTGATGTTGTTGGGCGCCGCTCGACGCCCGGATTCCCGGATCGTCATCCCCGCGAAGCGGGAATCCAGCGCCTTGCTTCCGTTCGAAGCCACTGGGTTCCCGCTTCCGCGGGAACGACGGTCAATACTTCTGTTTCACCCGCCGCGCCGGCTGCCCACGGGGCGGCAGCGGTTTGGCGCCGCGCTCCTCGACCAGCCGGAAATCGATCTTGCGCTCCTCGACACTGGCCTTCATCACCACGATGCGGACGCGATCGCCGAGGCGGAACTCGCGTCCGCTGCGCTCGCCGGACAGCGTCTTTCGGATCGGGTCGAAATGGTAATAGTCGTGGGGCAACTGGGTCACGTGCACCAGGCCGTTGACCTTGGACTCGTCCAGCTCGACGAACAGGCCGAAGCTGGTCACGCCGCTGATGACGCCCTCGAACTCGCCGCCGACGTGCTGCTCCATCCAGGCGGCACGGTAACGCTCGTCGACCTCGCGCTCGGCCTCGTCGGCACGGCGTTCGCGCTCGGAGCACTGCAGCGTCAGCGCCGCCATCTCGCTGGGCGAATAGCGGTACTTCTCCGGCTTGCCGCCGCTCAGCGCGTGCTTGATCGCACGGTGCACCAGCAGGTCCGGGTAACGGCGGATCGGTGAGGTGAAGTGCGCGTACGCCTGCAGCGCCAGGCCGAAATGGCCGACGTTGTCGGGCGAGTACACCGCCAGCGACTGGCTGCGCAGCAGCACCGATTCGATCAGGGCCGCATCGGCGCGCTCGCGGATCTTGCGCAGCAGCGCGGTGAAATCGCGCGGTTCCACGCGGCCCCACGCCGGCATTCGCAGCTTGAACTCCTTCAGGAACTCCTGCAGGTCGGCGTACTTCTGCTCCGGCGGCTTGTCGTGGATGCGGTACGGCGCCGGCACGTGGTGCGAGATCAGGTACTTCGCCGCCTCCACGTTGGCGGCGATCATGCACTCCTCGATCAGCTTGTGCGCGTCGTTGCGCTGGAGCATGCCGGCCTGGACGACTTCGCCCTTCGGGCCGAGCACGAAACGCACCTCGCTGGATTCGAACTCGATCGCGCCGCGTCGTTCGCGCGCCTTGGCCAGGATGCGGTACAGCTGGTGCAGCCGCTCCACGTTGGGCAGCAGCGAACCGATGCGCCCCAGCGCATCCTCGCGGTCGGCTTCGGGGATGTTCTCGCCCACCGCATTCCACACCTGCGTGTAGGTCAGGCGCGCGTGCGAGTTCATCACCGCTTCGTAGAACTTCGACCGGGTGACCTCGCCCTCGCGATCCACCTGCATGTCGCAGACGAAGCACAGGCGGTCGACCTTCGGGTTGAGCGAACAGATGCCGTTGGACAGCGTCTCCGGCAGCATCGGGACGACGAAGCCGGGGAAATACACCGACGTCGCGCGCTTCTGCGCTTCATCGTCCAGCGGCGTACCGGGGCGCACGTAGTGCGACACGTCGGCGATGGCCACGATCAGCCGGAAGCCGTTGCGGTTGGGCTCGCACCAGACGGCGTCGTCGAAGTCCTTCGCGTCCTCGCCGTCGATGGTGACCAGCGGGAGCTCGCGCAGATCCACGCGCTGCGCGGCGGTGGCGGCGTCGACGGTAAGCGGCACGGCCGCGGCTTCGTCCAGCACCGGCTGCGCAAATTCGTGCGGAATGTCGTGTCCGTGGATGGCAGCCTGCACCGCCAGCGACGCCGTGAGGCGGTCGCCCAGCACCGCCAGCACGCGGCCGATCGGCGCACGCTGCGGGCCGCGCTCGTCGGGCGATTCCACCAGCTCGCACACCACCAGCTGCCCGTTCTGCGCGCCCAGGCGTTCGTCCGGCGGAATCTGCACGTTGCGCTGGATGCGGCGGTCGTCGGGCACCACGTAGCTGATGCCGGCCTCCATCACGAACCGGCCGATCAACCGGTTGAGGCGGCGTTCCAGCACGCGCAGGATCGCGCCTTCACGACGTCCCCGGCGGTCCACGCCGGTGACGCTGGCCAGCGCGCGGTCGCCGTGCATGACCTTGCGCATCTCCATCGGCGGGAGGAACAGGTCATCGCCGCCGCCGCCGGCTTCCGGCCGCAGGAAGCCGAAGCCGTCGGGATTGGCGATCACCACGCCCGGCACCAGGTCCAGCTGCTGGGCGGGCACGTATTCGCCCATGCGGTTGCGCAGCAGCTGGCCGTCGCGAACCATCGCCGACAGGCGCTTGCCCAGCGCGTCGAAACGGTCCGGTGCGGACAGCCCCAGGCGTTCCGCCAGCGCCTCGGCGGGCATTGGGCCGTCGGACTGCATCAGCATCTGCAGGATCACTTCGCGGCTGGCGATGGGCTGCTCGTAACGGGCGGCCTCGCGCGCAGCATGCGGATCGTGGAAGGCCGTACGCGACGGCGCGCGCCCACGCGGCGGCATCGGTGGCGGTTCGGGCAGCCAGCCGGGGCGCTTGGGCGCCTTGCCCGGCGCCTTGCCGGACTTTGCGGAATGGGGGGAGTCCGTCGACTTGCGCGACGGTGACTTGCGCGATGCGGCCTTGGGGCCGCCGGACTTGCCGCGGCTCGGCGTCTTTCTGCTCATTCAGACATGGTCGCACATCGGCATGAACACGGTGTCGGCGGCGGCCAATCCGGTCGTGCAGAACGAAAAACCGCCCCGTTGGCGGGCTATCGAACTCCGGTCGGGTTACAGCACTTGTTCGCCCGCGACAGTGCGCTTTGCGCGGTGGATCAGAACGCCCACGACAGGAACAGCCTGAGTTCCCAGACGTCGTTGTCGCCCTGGCCCAGGCTGAGGTAGCCAGCGCTTGCTTCGACGAACATGGCCTGCGACACGAGAGCGCGAGCACCCACGCGCGCGGATCCCAACCAGGCCGAAGTGGACGCCAGGCGCAGGTCGGACGTCAGAATCCCGCCGTCCTGCGGGCGAATGAAGGCGTAGTTCGCGCCGAGCTCGCCGTAGGGAATCACGACGCTGCGCTCCGTATGGAAGGTCCTGCTCACTTCCAGCAGGCCTTCGATCGTGCCGTTGTCGTAGCTGTCCTGGGCGACTTTCAGCGCGAGGGGCGTGTCGAACACGGTGCCGGACAGCGAGTAGGCATCGTTGTCGTAATGGCTGTAGCTGAGAGTGAACTTCGGGCGAAGAGTGAATTCCCCCGTCTGGTACTGACCGGTAGTGTTCAACGCGAGCGACACGCGCGTGGAGTCGTAGCTGCCGGTGAGCACGGCAACCCGGGAGTCGTTGGACAGCCACGAGTACACGACCGAAGCGTCCATCGCCCATCGCTGCGACAGCGGCTGCGCCAGGTAAGCGCCGATGCCGTAGCCATCCGTTTCCTGGTGAAGGCTGCCGTCGAATCCGTCGCTCTCGTTGTTCTCGTACGACACCATCGCGCCGGCGACAACATCGTTCCCGAGTCGGCGGTCAGCACCAAGGGTGAAGTAGTTGCCGCTGCCATCCGTGTCCAGCCCATGTCGCTGATCGGATGTGTCGAGCGTGCGGCCGTCGAACCACAGGTTCCAGCGCGTGGGTGTTGCGAACTCACGCCCGGGCGTGACGGGGACGGATTGGCCGAACCCCGATTGCGCCTGCTCCGCGGCGATGCGATCGCAATCGCTGTAATCCTCGGCGTCGCTCGAGCGCCCATCGCGCGCCCACTCCGGGCAATTCACGGCCTGATCCAGAACCGCACGCCGCTCCAGCGTGGCGTCGTCGATCGCCGGCACCGGCGAAGCCGGTGTAGTCGGCGCAGGAGGCGTCACGCCGGCAGGCGGTGCGGGGACGGTGGGTGTAAGCCCGGTCGGCGGAAGTGTTGCCACAGGAGGCGTCACGCCACCGGGCAATGCCGGCGTCACTGCGGTCGGTGGTGCCAAGGGAACACCGGGCGTGAGGCCCTCGGGTGGGAGCGTTGCGATGAGTGTTGCGACACCACCGGGAATCGCGGGCATCGCACCGCTGGGTGGACGTACTGCGACGGGTGGCGAGACACCGCCCGGTTGTGTCGGCATGGCTCCGGAAGGCGGCAGTGTCGCGATCGGCGACGCAACGCCACCGGGAAGCGTGGGCATCACGCCACCGGGTGGAAGTGCTGCGACAGGCGGCGCGACAGCGCCTGGACGCGAAGGCATCACGCCGGCAGGCGGCGGCGCAGGGAGAGCGGGACGCGCCGGCGTTGCACCACTGGGTGGGCGTGTTGCCATTGGCGGCGCGACACCGCCCGGCAGCGTGGGCATCACACCCGAAGGCGGCAGCGTCGCAATGGGTGGTGCAACTCCGCCGGGAATGGTTGGCATAGCGCCGGCCGGTGGCAACGTTGCCACCGGCGGGGCGATCGCGCCGGGCCGTGACGGCATCGCGCCGGAAGGCGGCGCTGCCGGGAGAGCGGGACGCGCCGGCGTTGCACCACTGGGTGGGCGTGTTGCCATTGGCGGCGCGACACCGCCCGGCAGCGTGGGCATCACACCTGAAGGCGGCAACGTCGCAATGGGTGGTGCAACTCCGCCGGGAATGGTTGGCATCGCGCCGGAAGGCGGCGCCGCAGGAGGACCTGGCAGCGTCGGCATCGCGCCGGTGGGCGGACGTGTTGCGACGGGTGGCGCTACACCGCCGGGCCGCGTCGGCATCGCGCCGGAAGGCGGCGCCGCAGGACGGCCTGGCAACGTGGGCATCGCGCCAGTGGGCGGCAGCGTCGCAATGGGGGCCGCAATGCCGCCAGGCACCGAGGGCGTGAGCGGCGTGAGGTTCCCGGGCGATGACGATCCGCCGGGTGGGCGGCCTCCCCCGGGCGGACGAAGTTCGGGCAGGTGGATGAACGACGGAAAGGTGATGCCACCCTTCTGGTTCTGCGAATCGATCATGCAAGGTCGATTGCCTTCGATCACGAGCAACTGATGCACGCCGCCATTGCCGTTGGATACGACGGGCGACAGCGTCACGCGCAGGCCGCGTCGGCTGCGCTGCCACTGGTCGACCGTCTGACTGCCCTGAGCCGATTCCAACTGAAACGAACCCGCGCCGGTGGCCGACAACCAAACCGAGCGCGCTTCGTTGGCCGTGACCCCCAGGTACGCCAAGCCGCCACGGTCCTTGCACTGTTGCGCGTGAGCCGCACCAGACGCGATCAGCGATGCCGTGCCCAGCAGTATCGCAACGGGGAGTGGACCGCCGAAGGTGCGTGTTGCCGCGGCGGTTACGGCGTCATCCGGTGCCGTGGCGGGATCGTTGATCGCCTTGCGCATGGCTCTCCCAACGCGCCCCTGGCAAGACGAGGCAGAGCGCATTTTTCGACGGGCATGATCATCAGAACGTGATGGCGTCAGGGTTCACGCACCCGCATGGCGCTCAATTCACTCGTGCACACGCACCCGGACGACGGTCCTGGTTAACCACGAAAAAGTGGGCTGGTGTTACCGCAGGGGCCGGAGCGTGTTCAGCGATGGTTGCGACCATGGGAGCCGCATCGGGAGTCGACAGGTGGCGCCGGAGGCGCGGAGCAGTGCTCGCGCGTGGTCGCGGCATGCCGAGCCTCCGCCAGGCTGACCTCTCACAGGTTGCCGGGCGCGATCCGATTGCCGCGGCCGTTCGGCCGGATGTATTTCAGTCGCCAGTGTCGCTCGCCCGACTCCGCGATGATCGCGCGGAGTACTCCGCCGTCGTAGGGCGGAGAATCGGCCGGCTTCACGCTCTTCAGATGCGCTTGCGGCGTCTTCGTAGCCGTATCCCCATGGCCCAAGGGGCTGCAACGGCACTCCTGGAATGCCGGAAAACAAAAAACCCCGCTATTGGCGGGGTTTCTGGCTACTTTCCGGAACGTCTTGAGACGACCTGAAACTATGTGTTGGTGCCCAGGAGAGGACTCGAACCTCCACGGTTTTACCCGCTAGTACCTGAAACTAGTGCGTCTACCAATTCCGCCACCTGGGCAATCTCGCCGGTTTGCGCCGTGCGAGGCCGCGTATGTTGCGTCGCGGCGGGCGCCTTGTCAACGCCCCGTGACAGAAATTTTCATTTTTCCCGCCGCGCCCGTCCATGCGCGTCGCAAGCGATTGATCCGCCTCAAGCCCCGTCTCACGCCAGCGGGCGCATCATGCGGTCGTGCCGGCGCTGCCGGTTGATGCGTCCGCGGTTCGGGGCTATGGTCCCCGGACATTACTGATCAGCGGGCGGCGCACCGTGTGCGTCGCCCGCACTGCTTTAGGAGACCTGCATGTCGACACCGACCACCCCCCTGCTGCTCTCTCGCCTCGACGTGGAGCGCCTGGAAGCCCTGCTCGAGCAGCCGGCGGCGCAGGGCATCGACACCTCCGCGCTGGAGGCCGAGCTGGAGCGCGCGGAAGTGGTCGAGCCGGCGCAGATGCCGTCCGATGTCATCACCATGAACTCGACCGCACGCTTCCTCGACGAAACCAGCGGCGAGGAACATGAACTCACGCTCGTTTATCCGCGCGACGCGGACGGCAGCCACGACAAGGTGTCGATCCTGGCGCCGGTGGGCACCGCGCTGCTGGGCCTGCGCGTGGGCGCGAGCATCGAATGGCCGGTCCCCGGCGGACGCACGATCCGCCTGCGCGTGCTGTCGATCCGCTTCCAGCCCGAAGCCGCCGGCGAACTGCATCGCTGACTCCGTGCCGCGTGCACGGCCCGCGCGCCGCACGCGTCGCTAGAATCGCCCCATCCTGACGTCACCTGGTCCGCTTCCGCTCCATGAACGACACCGTCCGTCCCGCATTCCACGGCTTCGAACAGATCCCGCTGCGCGAGTATGCCGAGCGCGCCTACCTCGACTACTCGATGTATGTCGTGCTCGACCGCGCCCTGCCCTTCCTTGGCGACGGCCTGAAGCCGGTGCAGCGCCGCATCATCTATTCGATGAGCGAGCTGGGCCTGAGCGCCGCCTCCAAGCCCAAGAAGTCCGCGCGCACCGTGGGCGACGTCATCGGCAAATACCACCCGCACGGCGACAGCGCCTGCTACGAGGCGTTGGTGCTGATGGCCCAGCCGTTCTCGTACCGCTATCCGCTGATCGAGGGCCAGGGCAACTTCGGTTCCACGGACGATCCCAAGTCGTTCGCGGCCATGCGCTACACCGAGTCCAAGCTCACCCCGATCGCCGAGGTGCTGCTGGGCGAGCTCGGCCAGGGCACGGTGGACTGGTCGCCCAACTTCGACGGCACGCTGGAGGAACCCAGCTGGATGCCGGCGCGCCTGCCGCATCTGCTGCTCAACGGCACCACCGGCATCGCCGTGGGCATGGCCACCGACGTGCCGCCGCACAACCTCAATGAGGTCGTCAGCGCCTGCGTGCGCCTGCTCGACGACCCGGATGCCACCACGCGCGACCTGTGCGAGCACGTGCGCGGCCCGGACTACCCCACCGCGGCCGAGATCATCACGCCGGCGGCGGACCTCCTGCAGATGTACGAGACCGGCCTGGGTAGCGTGCGCGCCCGCGCCGTGTACGAGAAGGACGGCAGCAACCTGGTCATCACGGCGCTGCCGTACCAGACCTCGCCGGGCAAGGTGATCGAACAGATCGCCACGCAGATGCGTGCAAAGAAACTGCCGTGGCTGGAAGACATCCGCGACGAGTCCGACCACCTCAATCCGACCCGCATCGTGCTGGTCCCGCGCAGCAACCGCGTGGACGCCGAACAGCTGATGGGCCATCTGTTCGCGACCACGGACCTGGAGAAGAGCTTCCGCGTCAACTTCAACGTGATCGGCCGCGACGGCCGACCGCAGGTGAAGGGGCTGAAGGCATTCCTCAGCGAATGGCTGGCGTTCCGCACCGACACGGTGACGCGCCGCCTGAAGCACCGCCTGGAAAAGGTCGAGCGCCGCCTGCACCTGTTGGAAGGCCTGCTGGTCGCCTTCCTCAACCTCGACGAAGTGATCCGCATCATCCGCACCGAGGACGAACCCGCTCCGGTCCTGATGAAGCGCTTCAAGCTCACAGAGGAACAGACCGATTACATCCTCGAAACCCGGCTGCGCCAGCTCGCACGCCTGGAAGAGATGAAGATCCGTGGCGAACAGGCCGAGCTGGAAGCCGAGCGCGAACAGCTCATCGCCACGCTCGACAGCAAGGCCAAGCTGAAGAAGCTGATCAAGGACGAACTGCTGGCCGACGCGAAGAAGTTCGGCGATGCCCGTCGCTCGCCGCTGGTCGCGCGTGGTGCGGCGCAGGCGCTGTCCGAAACCGAACTGGTCACCAGCGAGCCGATGACGGTGGTGATCAGCGAGAAGGGCTGGGTGCGCGCCGCCAAGGGCCACGAGATCGATGCGGCCGCCCTCAGTTACCGCGAAGGCGACGAACTGCTGGCCTCGACCAAGAGCCGCAGCACGCAGCAGGTCGCGTTCCTCGACTCCACCGGCCGCTCGTATTCGACCGTCGTGCACTCGCTGCCGTCGGCGCGCGGCAACGGCGAGCCGTTGACCGGCCGATTCTCGCCAGCACCGGGCGCCTCGTTCCAGGCGCTGGCCAGTGGCGACGACGACACGCGTTTCGTGCTGGCTTCCAGCCATGGCTACGGCTTCGTCACCCGCTTCGAGAACCTCACCGGACGCAACAAGGCCGGCAAGGCGATGCTCTCGCTCACGCCGGGCGCGAAGGTCGTGCAGCCTGCGCCGGTGACGAACGTGGACAGCGACCGCATCGCGGTGGTGACCAACGTCGGCCACCTGCTCGCGTTCCCGGTCGGCGAACTGCCGGAGCTGGACAAGGGCAAGGGCAACAAGCTCATCGACATCCCGAAGGCGAAGCTCGGCACCGAGCGCGTGGTGGCCGTCGCGGTGGTCACGCCGGGCGGCACGCTGGTGGTGAAGTCCGGCGCGCGCACGATGTCGCTGTCGTTCAAGGACCTGGACGAATACCTCGGCGCCCGCGCCACCCGCGGCGGCCTGCTGCCGCGCGGCTGGCAGAAGGTCGAAGGTCTTTCCTCCGAGTAAATCGCCCGCTGGTGCGGACTCCCGCAACGGCGGGAGTTCCGGCCGCGTGTCTCGTCACTCCGCCTGCGTCCGCGCAGGCTCAACGAACGGATTCCCATGCAGCCCGACTTCTGGCATCAGCGCTGGCACGATAACCAGATCGGCTTCCACCAGGACCAGCCGACGCCGCTGATGCTCAAGCACTGGCCGTCGCTGCAGGTGCCAGCGGGCACGCGTGTGTTCGTGCCGCTTGCCGGAAAGTCGCGCGACATGGCGTGGTTCGCCGCGCAGGGCCATCCGGTGCTGGGCGTGGAGTTGTCGCGCATCGCGGTGGAGGCCTTCTTCGCCGAACACGGGCTGACGCCGGCCGTGCGCGAATCGAAGTACGGCCGCCATTACGAAGCCGAAGGCATCGAACTGATCTGCGGCGATGCCTTCGCGCTGGATGAAGCGGCGCTGGCCGACTGCGGCGCGGTGTTCGATCGCGCCGCGCTCATCGCACTGCCGCCCAACCTGCGTGAGCGCTACGTGCACGAGCTGTATGCGCGGCTGCCATCGCACTGCCGCGGCCTGCTGATCACGCTGGAGTACCCGCAGCATGAAAAGGACGGACCGCCTTTCAGCGTGATCGAGGATGAAGTCCACGAACGCTATGCGCGCGACTGGAACGTCACGACGCTGGAACGTCGCGACATCCTCGCGCAGCAGCCGCGGTTCGCGGAGGAAGGCGTCACCGCTCTCGATACCGTGGTGTACCGCCTGCAGCGCCGGGACTGAACCCGGCGCCTTCGAGGATCATTCCTCTGACGGTTTCTGCGCCAGGCGCGCGGTCAGATAGTTCTGCAGACCCAGGCGCTTGATGAGGCCGAGCTGCTGCTCCAGCCAATGCGCATGGTCTTCCTCGGTGTCCTGCAGCTGCACGCGCAGGATCTCGCGGCTGACGAAATCGCCGTGCTGCTCGCACAACGCGATGCCCTTGGCGAGCGCGCCACGCACGTGGTACTCCACTTCCAGGTCGCGCTGCAGCATTTCCTCGACGGTATGACCGGCGACGAACTCGTCCGGCCGCATGTCCGGGTCGCCCTCCAGGAACAGGATGCGTCGCAGCAGCGCGTCGGCGTGCTCGGTTTCTTCCTGCATCTCGTGGCCGATGCGCTCGTATAGCGAGTGCAGGCCCATGTCCTCGTACCGGCGGGAATGGATGAAGTACTGGTCGCGCGCAGCCAGCTCTCCGCGCAGCAGCACCTTCAGGTAATCGACGACTTCGGGATGGCCTTTCATGGGGGGACCTCCTGGAAAACGCGCCCATGGTGCCCGATCGCGACGGACCGCGTTCTAATCGGAATCACTCGCAATTGGCACGGGACCGCCCGCTCCCGTCACCCCTTCGCGGCCGCCAGCAGACTCTGCGCGATGACCTCGGGGCTCGCCCGCAATACGCTCGGATTCACCTGCATGGCGTACTCGCCTGAATCCGGGTTCGGCCGCGGCAGCAGCACCCCCCGGCTTCGCGCGCGCTCGCGAAGCGCGGCTCCATCCACGCCCGCGACCGAGAGAAAGAACCGGCTCGTACCCATCGGCACCTTGCGGACCTTGAATCGGCGATCCTGTTTCAGCAGCGCGATGACGCGATCCGTCACCTGCCATGCCCGCGCGTAATCCGCCTCGTAGCTGTCGACGTACTGCGCTGCCACCGCCGCCACCGGCCACGCCTGCGGCAGCGATCCGCCGAACATGCGACGCGTGTGGTACAGGCCCTCGATGAACGCGGCGTCGCCCGCGAGGATGGCCCCGGATGCGCCGTTGAAATGCTTCCACAGCGAGACGAACACCGTGTCGAACATCGCCGCATACTCCTGCACGCCGTGCCCGGAGTGATACGGCAGATTGAACAACCGCGCGCCATCCAGATGCAGGCGAATTCCCTGCTCGCGCGCACGGCGACACACGCGCTGGAGCTCGTCGAAATCGACCATCTCGTGGTCGCGGCGCCGCACGGGCGATTCGATCGAAAGCACGCCCACCTTCATGGGCACGCGTCCTCCGGCAGAGCGTTCCACCCAGTCATTCACTTCGTCCAGCGTGATCGTGCTGCGGCCCTCGGCCAAGGGGACGAGGTTGAGATCGCTGAGCACCCCGCCTGCATCGCCACTGTCGGCATAGAAATGGCTTTCCGCCTGCACCAGCACGCGCCGGTCGGGACCGGCGAGCTTGCGCAGCGCGATGTGGTTGGCAAGCGTGCCCGTCGGCACGAACATCGCCGCCTGCTTGCCGAGCTTGCGCGCGAAGGCGGCCTCAAGCTCCTCGATCACGCCGCCGTTGGAATAGTTGTCCGCGGGCAGGTCCCGGCGGGTCGTCGCCTCGTGCAGTGCCGCCGCGTACTCACGCGGCGACAGGCCTAGGCCGTCGTGGATGAAGTTGACCTCGCGGAACAGGGCTGCATCCGCGTCGTGGACATCGCCTCCGGTCGACTGCGCCAATACCGGCGACGCCGCAGCAAGACCACCCACGGCCAGAAACTGGCGACGATCCATCGGCGCTACTCCGATTTTGGCGAAGCGACAAAGGTACCTTCCGCCGACGACGATTGCATTTGGCGACCAGCACATCTGCCCGATCAGGTCGGCAGGCCTGCCGACGCAACCGGCGTCACACAAGCGCCGACTGGTGCACCCCCGCCACCGCGCGGCCGGAAGGGTCGGCCATCTTCGCGAACGCTTCGTCCCAGGCGATCGCAGCCGGCGAGGAACACGCGATCGACTTGCCGCCAGGCACTGTCTCGGCGCACGCGGCACCCGGGAAGAACTGCTCGAAGATGTGGCGGTACAGGTAGGCCTCCTTGGTCTGCGGCGGGTTCACGGGGAAGCGGCTCGACGCCGCGGCGAACACACGATCGCTGATCTGCGCCTGCGCGTGCGCCTTGAGGCCGTCGATCCAGCCGTAACCGACGCCGTCGCTGAACTGCTCCTTCTGCCGCCACAGGATCGAATCGGGTAGATAACCCTCGAACGCTTCGCGCAGGATCGCCTTCTCGATGCGGCGCTTTCCGTCGGCACCGGTACCGGCCATCTTGTACGTGGCGTCCATGCGCATGGCGACCTCGAGGAACTCCACGTCCAGGAACGGCACGCGCGGTTCCACGCCCCAGGCCATCATCGACTTGTTGGCGCGCAGGCAGTCGTAGTTGTACAGCGCGTCCAGCTTGCGCACGGTTTCCTCATGGAACTCGCGTGCGTTCGGCGCCTTGTGGAAATAGAGATAGCCGCCGAACACCTCATCGCTGCCTTCGCCCGAGAGCACCATCTTCACGCCCATCGCCTTGATGCGCCGTGCCAGCAGGAACATCGGCGTGGACGCGCGGATGGTGGTGACGTCATAGGTTTCGATGTGGCGGATCACCTCCGGCAACGCGTCCAGACCTTCCTCGAAGGTGTAGGTAAAACCGTGGTGCACCGTGCCCAGGGCCTTCGCCGCGATCTCCGCCGCGGCCAGGTCGGGCGACCCGTCCAGGCCGATCGCGAAGGAGTGCAGGCGCGGCCACCAGGCTTCCGTCGCGTCGTTGTCTTCGATGCGCTTTCGCGCGAAGCGTGCCGCCACGGCAGCCACCAGCGACGAGTCCAGGCCACCCGACAGCAGCACGCCGTAGGGGACGTCGCTCATCAGCTGCCGGTGCACCGCACGCTCGAAGGCTTCACGCAGTTCCTGGTGGCTCACCTCCACGCCGCGCGTGGCATCGTGATCGCGCCAGGGCCTCTCGTAGTAGCGCACCAGCTCGCCCACTTCGCTGTCGTAGTAGTGCCCGGGCGGGAACTGCGCCACGTCCGCGCAGGTATCGGCCAGCGCCTTCATCTCCGAGGCCACGCACAGGCGACCGTCGCGATCGTGCCCCCAGTACAGCGGGCACACGCCAATGGGATCGCGCGCGATGAGGTAACGACCACGCGGGCGATCCCACAGCGCGAAGGCGAAGATGCCGTTGAGCGCGTTGAGCCAGGCGCCGATGTCGGGCTGCTGCCGGTACAGCGCGTTGATCACCTCGCAGTCCGAGCCGGTCTGGAACGCGTAAGGCGCCGCCAGGACCTGCTCGAGTTCGCGGTGGTTGTAGATCTCGCCGTTGACTGCCAGCACCAGGTCGCCGTCAGCCGAACGCAGCGGCTGCGAGCCGCCGGCGGGATCGACGATGGCCAGACGCTCATGAACGAGGATCGCGCCTTCGTCCAGATGCACGCCGCTCCAGTCGGGGCCGCGGTGGCGCTGGCGTTGGGACAGCTCCAGTGCGCGGCGTCGCAATGCCTGCACGTCGTCGCCGGGCTGGAGGCCGAAGATGCCGAGGATGGAACACATGGTGATGACTCCTTATCGATGACGGGGTGAGTTTTTGGAGGGCATAAACGACGAAGCCCGCGCTTTTCGGCGCGGGCTTCGTGAGTGATCTGGCGGTTTACAACGCGCTAGTCACCGGCCCGCGGGAGGCTGGCGTTATTGCGGTTGTTGTTGTTCAGGCCGGCCACGGGCTGGCGGCCGCGAAGAGCGGCGTCGGCAACGTGGGCAAGGGCCTGGACGGAGGTCATGGGTCGATCCTGCTTGAGGTTCCGACGGCTTGCAAGCGTTTCATCCGAAACGATCGGCGCGTCAGGGGCCTTCCCGGCCCCACGCCCGTCGCGAGGGCAGGTAAAGTCGGCGCGGGGAGGATTGTTCATGACGAAATGGATCAAGCGCGGGCTGATGGGCCTGCTGGTGTTGCTGCTGGCCGCCGTGGCGGCCGTGTGGTGGTTGATGCGCGGCAGCCTGCCGTCGCTGGAAGGCGAGCTGGCATTGCCCGGACTGTCGGCGCCGGTGACCATCGAGCGCGATGCGCTGGGCGTGGCGACCGTATCGGCCGCCAACGAAGTCGATGCCATGCGCGCACTCGGCTACGTGCACGCGCAGGAACGCTACTTCGAGATGGACCTGCTGCGCCGCACCGCCGCGGGCGAGCTGTCCGAACTGTTCGGCCCCGCCGCCCTGGACCTGGACAAGCGCCACCGCGTACACCGCATGCGCGCACGCGTGGACGCCAACCTCGATGCCGTGCTGGGCGACAAACGCGAACTTGCCCAGGCCTACGTGCAAGGTGTCAACGCGGGCGTGGGCGCACTGAAGACGCGCCCGTGGCCGTACCTGCTGCTGCGCACGCAACCGCGTGCGTGGACCGTGACCGATTCAGCGCTGGTCGGCTATGCGATGTACTTCGACCTGCAGGACGCGCAGAACGAACGCGAGCTGGCGATGTGGCGCATCCGCCCGCACCTGCCCGCGGCGCTGTATGCGTTGCTTGCGCACGACGGCTCAAGCTGGGACGCCCCACTCGCCGGGCGCGCACGCGGCGACGCCGCATTGCCCGATGCCGCCACCGTCGACCTGCGCACGCTGCCCATGCCGAAGAGCGGGAACCCGGCGCAGGTGCCGGAACGCTCCGACGTGGGCAGCAACAATTTCGCGGTATCGGGCCAGCTCACGCGCGACGGCCGCGCGATCGTCGCCGACGACATGCACCTGGGCCTGCGCGCGCCGAACATCTGGTTCCGCGCGCGGCTGCGTTATCCCGACGCGCGCGCCGCCGATGGCCGCGTCGACGCCACTGGTTTCACCCTGCCCGGCCTGCCGGCGCTGGTGGTCGGCAGCAACGGGCGCGTGGCCTGGGGTTTCACCAACAGCTATGGTGACTGGCTCGACTGGCAGCGCGTTCCCGCCTGCGCGAACGCGCCCTGCCCCGGCGTGACGCGCACGGTCGAACGCATCCGCGTCGCGGGCCAGGACGATGTGGAGTTCCCCGTCGATGAAACCGCATGGGGCCCCATCCTGCAGCACGACAGCGACGGCAGCGGACTGGCGCTGCGCTGGGTCGCGCATCTGCCGGGCGCGATGAACCTGGGCCTGGCTGACTTCCTTCACGCACATACGCTGGACGATGCACTGACAGTCGCCGATCACACCGCCATCCCGGGGCAGAACCTCACCATCGGCGACCGCGCCGGACGCATCACCTGGCGTCTGCTCGGCCCGGTACCGCTGCGTCAGCCAAGCTGCGCCGCCACCGAGGTCACCGATGCGGCAAGTTGCGCACCGTGGTCGTTCACCACCGCCTCGGGCGTCGCGTTGCCGATCGGCTCCGTGCAGCGGGTGTGGACCGCCAACGCGCGTGTGGTAGACGGCAACCTGCTCGCCCGCGTCGGCGACGGTGGCTACGCCAACGGCGCGCGTGCCAGGCAGATCCGCGACGACCTGTTCGCGAAAGACCAGTTCGCCGAGCGCGACCTGCTGGCGATCCAGCTCGACGACCGCGCGTTGTTCCTGCAGCGCTGGTGGCAATTGCTGCGCGAGCGCGATGCCGCGGCCTCCTCGCCTGCGCTGCACGAACTGGCAACGGCCGCGACGAAGTGGCAAGGCCGGGCCAGCACCGATTCAGTGAGCTACCGCATCGCGCGCGCGTGGCGCCTGGCCGTGCACGATCGTCTGCTCGACGGCCTGACCGCGCCGGCGCACGCCGCGCTCGGCGATGCGTTCGAGATGCCCAACCTCTCGCATTTCGAAGGCGTCGCATGGCCGCTGGTCACGCAGCGTCCGGCGAATCTGCTGCCGCGCCGCTTCGCCAGCTGGGAAGCGCTGTTCGAGGATGCCGCCCGCGAAGTACGTGACGAACTGAAGCCGCAGGGACCGCTCGACGCACGCACGTGGGGCGAGCGCAACACGGCGAAGATCTGCCATCCGCTGTCGCGCGCGATGCCGGGCTTCGCCAAACCGGCGCTGTGCATGCCCGCCGACGAGCTGCCCGGCGACAGCGGCATGCCGCGCGTGCAGGCCGCGGATTTCGGCGCATCCGAACGCATGGTGGTGTCGCCGGGCCACGAGGCCGACGGCATCATCCACATGCCCGGCGGACAGAGCGGAAACCCGTTGTCGCCATTCTGGGGCGCCGGCCACGACGATTGGGTGCACGGTCGCCCCACGCCGTTCCTGCCGGGCGCGACGAAGTACTCGATGACGCTGACGCCGTCGGCGCAGCGATAAGAGACGTGGCCCGGGCCAGTGCGCCCGGGCCACTGATGCGCTAGGCCAGCAGCATCCGCTCGATCAACGACTGGTACAGGGCCGGAAGCGCCTGCAGGTCGGCGACGGACACGTGTTCGTCGACCTTGTGGATGCTCGCGTTCACCGGACCGATCTCGATGCACTGCGCCCCCAGGGGCGCAATGAAGCGCGCATCGGACGTACCGCCGCCGGTACTCTCCTCTGGCGCGGCGCCCGCGTGCGCGCCCAGCACCGCCCGCGCGGTGGCGCGCAGCGGGCCCTCGGGCGTGTAGAACGGTTCACCGCCGCGATGCCAGCGCACCTGGTATTCCAGGCCGTGGCGATGCAGCACGTCCTCGCATTCGCGCTCGAGCTGCTCTGCGCGCCAGTTCGGGTTGAAGCGCAGATTGAACAGCACCTGCAACTCGCCCGGGATCACGTTGTTGGCGCCGGTTCCCGCGTGGATGTTGCTGATCTGCAGGCTGGTCGGCGGGAATGTCTCGTAGCCGCCGTCCCAGCGGCGCGCCGCCAGTTCGCTCAATGCAGGCATCGCCTGGTGAATCGGGTTGCGCGCCTTTTCCGGATAGGCGACATGGCCCTGCACGCCGTGCACGGTCAGCGTGGCCGACAGCGTGCCGCGACGTCCCACGCGCAGCAGGTCGCCGAGCTTCGACGTCGACGACGGTTCGCCGGTGATGCACCAGTCCAGGCGCTCGCCGCGCTTGCGGAACACGTCGGCGACCTTGCGCACGCCGTCCACGGCATCGCCTTCTTCGTCGGACGTCAGCAGCAGCGCGACGCGGCCGGGATGGTCCGGGTGCGCCGCCACGAAGCGTTCCAGCGCGATCACGAACGCCGCCACGCTGCCCTTCATGTCGGCGGCGCCGCGGCCGTAAAGGACGCCATCGCGGATGTCCGGCACGAACGGATCGCTACCCCACGCCTCGCGCGGACCCGACGGCACCACATCGGTGTGACCCAGCAGCACCAGGGTGGGACCTTCACCGCCGTGCACGGCCCAGAGGTTGTCGACATCGCCGAAGCGCAGGTGCTCGCAGCGGAAATCCGCAGCCAGCAGGCGCCGCGCGATCAGCGCCTGGCAGCCGGCGTCTTCCGGCGTAACCGAACGACGCGCGATCAGCTCCCGCGTCAAGGCCAGCACATCATCATGCGCGGTCGTGTTCATCCACCGATCCCGAAGCGCTTCTTGAATCCGTTGTCGCTGAACCCCTGCGTCACTGCGCCGTCGCCGGTAACCACCACCGGACGCCGGATGAGCTGCGGATATTCCTTCAGCAGCAGCTTCCACTCGGCATCCGACGCGGGCGATCTGCGCGTGTCGGGCAGCGTGCGCCAGGTGGTGGACGACTTGTTGATCATCGCCTCCCAACCGCCCAGCGCGTCCTTCCACTCCACCAGCGTTTCCGGCGATTGCCGGTCGTCGCGGTAGTCGATGAAGGCATGCGCGACACCGAAACGGTCCAGCCACTTGCGGGCCTTCTTGCAGGTGTCGCAGTTGTTGAGTCCGTAGAGCGTGGTCGCCATTGCGGCCGTCACTCCGCCAGCCCGCGCAGCAGATCGTTGATGCTGGTCTTGCTGCGCGTCTTCGCGTCGACCTGCTTGACGATGACGGCGCAGTACAGCGAATGCGGACCGTCCTTGGCCGGCAGCTGGCCCGACACGACCACGCTGTACGGCGGCACATAGCCGTAGCTGACCTCGCCGGTCGCGCGGTTGTAGATGCGCGTGCTCTGGCCCAGGAACACGCCCATGCCGATCACGCTGTGATGGCCGACGACCACGCCTTCCACCACTTCCGAACGTGCGCCGATGAAGCAGTGGTCCTCGATGATGGTCGGACTGGCCTGCAGCGGTTCCAGCACGCCGCCGATGCCGGCGCCGCCGGACAGGTGGCAATGCTTGCCGATCTGCGCGCACGAACCCACGGTCGCCCAGGTGTCGACCATCGTGCCCTCGCCCACGTGCGCGCCGATGTTGACGAAGCTCGGCATCAGCACCACGTCCTTGCCGATGTGCGCGCCGCGTCGCGCGATCGCACCCGGCACCACGCGCGCGCCGAGCTTGCGGAAATCGGACTCGCCGAATCCGTCAAAACGCGCCGGCACCTTGTCCCAGTAGGGCGCGGGGTAGCCCTCGACCACCTGCATGTCGTTGACGCGGAAGTACAGCAGCACCGCCTTCTTCAGCCACTCGTTGACGGTCCAGCCGCCCTTTCCGTCCGGCTCGGCCACGCGGAACTCGCCGTTCTCCAGGCCGGTGATCACACGTTCCACCGTGGGCCGCGTGGAGCCTTCGATCTCGTCCGGCGTCAGCATGGCGCGCCGTTCGAACGCGCTGTCGACCATGAACTTCAGTTCGTCGATGCCCGGGCCCTTCGGTGCGGCCTTCTTGCGGACGGTCTTGCGGGCGGTCTTCTGCAAAGCCATTCAACAGTCTCCTTCGAGGCAGGCCAGCAGTGCGGTGCGCAGTGCCTGCCGTTGCGTTTCGTCGAGCGCTTCATCGCGCCCGTCGGGATGGGGATGGGTGATCTGGAACACGTCCTCGGCGCGCTCGCCGAACGTGGCGATGCGCGCGTCGTGCACACGCAGGTTCTGGCTGCGGATCGCGTGCGTCACGTCCGCGAGCAGGCCCGGGCGATCGGTGCAGACCAGGCTGAGCATCGTGCGTGCGCGCTCGCCTTCGCCAAGGGTGTCGAAGCCGATCTGCGGCGCGATGCGGAAATGCCGAAGATGGCGTGGCTGCGCGCGACGCGCGGGCTTGATGCGTTCCAGATCGCCGGCCAGCGCCGTGGCAAGGCGGTGCTCGACCTCGTCATTGCCGGGCGGACAGCGCGGATCGATCGGCACGACCTCGAAGCTGTCGAAGACCATGCCGTTCGGACCATCGAGCACGCGCGCCTGCTGGATCGCCAGACCCAGACGATCGAGCGTGGCGACGATCGCCGCGAACAGGCCGTCGCGGTCCGGCGAGTGCACGAATACTTCCAGCGCGCCGGCGTGTTCGCCCAGCGCACGCGCACGCACGCGCGTTTCGCCCACGGACACGCCGCGCAGCGAAGCCGCCTGCCACGCGATCTGGTCCGGGCGGCCACGCTGGAAACCGACTTCCGGCATGCGTGCGTACAACGCATCGATCTCGTCGTCGCCGATGCCGAGGGTGGCGAGCATCGCGCGCGCCGCGTCGCGGGTTTCGTTCGCGCGTTCGGCACCCGCCACGGGGTGTTCCAGTCCGCGCCGCAACGCCAGGCGCGTGGCGGTGTAGAGATCGGCCAGCAGGCGGTCCTTCCACGCGTTCCACAACTTGGGCGACGTGCCGGCGATGTCGGCGCAGGTCAGCAGGTAGAGGTGATCCAGGTGCTCGCGGTCGGCGACCTTGCCGGCGAAGCGGTGGATCACCTCCGGATCGGCGATGTCCTGCTTCTGCGCGGTGACGGACATCAGCAGGTGCTGGCGCACCAGCCATTCGACCAGCGAGGTGTCGGCCTGCGACAGGCCCATCGTGCCGCAGAAGATGCGCGCGTCTTCGGCGCCCAGCTCGGAGTGATCGCCACCGCGGCCCTTGCCGATGTCGTGGAACAGGCCTGCGAGCAGCAGCAGTTCCGGCTTGCGAAGGCGCGGCCAGACTTCGTGCGCGATGCTGAAACGCTCGTCGGCGATGCCCGAGGCGAAACGCGCCAGGTTGCGCAACACGGCCAGCGTGTGCTGGTCCACGGTGAACACGTGGAACAGGTCGAACTGCATCCGGCCCGACACCTTGGCGAACGCCGGAATCCATCGGCCCAGCACGCCCAGGCGCGCCATGCGTTCCAGCGCATGCACCGGGTGCGGGCCGCGCAGCAGCGAGAGAAAGCGCTCGCGCAGCGCCGGCTCGGCCTGCTGGAAGGCCGGTACACGCGATAGGGATTCGGCCAGCGCGCGCGCGGTCTGCGAATGCAGGCCGCGCACGGCATCGTGCGAGGCCCACACGGCGAACAGCGCGAACACGTCGTAGGCATCGCGCGGCCAGTGCGCGTCGCGTGCGGCGAGGTAATCGCGGCGCAGTTCGAACGCGTGGTCGATCGCGACCGGTGCGCTCTCGCCCTCGATCTGCTCCTCGAATCGCTGCAGCAGCCGCTCGCCGATGCGCAGCACCAGCGCAGCGCTGCGGTAGAAGCCCTGCATCATCTGTTCGACGGCAAGGTTGTCGGCGTTGTCAGTGTGCCCCAGCCGCTGGGCCAGCAGCTTCTGGTAGTCGAAACGCAGGCGCTCCTCGCGCTTGCCCGCGACCAGATGCAGGCCGAAGCGCAGGCGCGACAGCGCACGACGCTCGCGTTCGAGCGTGGCCAGTTCATCGGCGCCGAACTGACCGATGGCGACCAGCGACTCCAGATCGCCCGTCCCCACGATGCGCAGCGCCATCCAGCGCAATGTCTGCACGTCGCGCAGACCGCCTGGGCCTTCCTTCAGGTTGGGCTCGAGGTTGTCGGCGGTGTCGTCGTAGCGCGCGTGGCGCAGCCGCAGCTCCTCGCGCTTGGCGGCGAAGAACTCGCGCGCGGGCCACACCAGGCTGGGCGCGATCGCCGCCTGCAGTGCGTGCAGGTGTTCGACCTGCGCGATCAGCGGACGCGCCTCCAGCATCGAGGTGAGCACGGTGATGTCGGACGCCGCCTCGGTGCACTGCGTGGGCGAACGCACCGCGTGACCTACCGGAAGTCCGGCGTCCCACAGCAGCGCCACGAAGCGCGAAAGCGCTTCGGCATGCATGGCCTGCGCATCGGGCTCGGCAAGTACCAGCAGGTCGACGTCGGACTGCGGGAACAATTCGGCACGGCCATAGCCGCCGGTCGCGAACAACGCCAGCGGTGCATCGCCGGGAAGGCAGGCCTTCCATGCATTGCGGACCTGTGCGTCGATCGCTCCGGCGCGCGCCTGCAGCAGGCGGTCGATGTCGGCGTTCGCATCGGCATCGAAGGCCTTCGCCAGGCCAGCATCGACCGTGGCGATGGCATTGCGGATGGAAGCAGCTCTGTCGACGCCCTCCAGCGCCGCCGGATCGGTCTCGGCGGCGACCGAGTCAGTCATAGGTCGTTGTCGTCCCCGGGCGTGCGCGTGAGGATTTCCACACCGTCCTCGGTGACGGCAACGGTGTGCTCCCACTGCGCCGAGAGCTTGCGGTCCTTGGTGACCACGGTCCAGCCGTCGGGCAGCAGCTTGGTATGGCGCGTGCCTTCGTTGATCATCGGCTCGATCGTGAACGTCATGCCCGGCCGCAGCACCAGCCCTTCGCCGGCGCGCCCGTAATGCAGCACCTGCGGGTCCTCGTGGTAGATCCGGCCGATGCCGTGGCCGCAGTACTCGCGCACCACGCTGAAGCGCTCGGCTTCGGCGAACTGCTGGATCGCCTGGCCAATGTCGCCCAGGGTCGCGCCCGGCTTGACCGTGCGGATGCCGCGGAACATCGCCTCGCGGGTGACGTCCACCAGGCGCTTGGCCATGACCGAGGGCGAGCCAACCACGTACATGCGGCTGGTGTCGCCATGCCAGCCGTCCTTGATGACGGTGACGTCGATGTTGATGATGTCGCCGTCCTTCAACACCTTGCCCGGGCTGGGGATGCCGTGGCAGATGACGTTGTTGACCGACGTGCAGACCGTCTTGGGGAACCCCTTGTAGCCCACGTTGGCCGGAATGGCCTGCTGCACCTTGACGATGTGGTCGTGGCAGATGCGGTCCAGTTCCTCGGTGGTAGCGCCAGCCTTGACGTGCGGCGCGACGACCTGCAGCACCTCGGCGGCCAGGCGGCCGGCGACGCGCATCTTCTCGATCTCTTCGGGGGTCTTGATGGTGATCGGCATGCCGGCATTATGGGCCATCCGGAGCGCATTCAGAGTCCCGAGCGGCCCAAAGTTGCCTGTAACAGACTGTTACGGCTACAATTCCGCGGCTCTGCGGCCGGCCCCGTGCCCGCCCAGCCGCCCACGCCAGGGCGTAAGCCCCCGGGTCCCAACCCGGAGGCAGGCGAATACACACCCTCAGCCACCCTCCGTGCCGGGGTGCTGGCGATCCCCCAGGGGTCGCCGGTTCGGCCACGGAAGCTGGGGGGAGGCCCAACCCCGGAACCCCGCCCCCGGCTCTGCCGCGGGCACCGCCATCCCTTATCCGGCGGCCGGTTCCACTGCCTGGAGTTCAATGCAATGCCCCAGATCACCATGCGCCAGATGCTCGAAGCCGGCGTCCACTTCGGCCACCAGACCCGTTACTGGAACCCGAAGATGGGTCCGTACATCTTCGGTGCCCGCGGCAAGATCCACATCATCAACCTCGAGAAGACCGTTCCGCTGTTCAACGACGCGATGAACTTCATCTCGGGCGTCGCCCAGAAGCGCGGCATGATCCTCTTCCTGGGCACCAAGCGCAGCGCGCGCGAATCCATCAAGGAAGAAGCCGAGCGTTGCGGCATGCCGTACATGACCCAGCGCTGGCTGGGCGGCACGCTGACCAACTTCCGCACCGTGAAGCAGTCGGTGCAGCGCCTGAAGGATCTGGAAGCGGCCGAAACCGACGGCACCTTCCAGAAGCTGGTCAAGCACGAAGTGCTGGGCCTGCGCCGTGAGCGCGACAAGCTGGAAGCCTCGCTGGGCGGCATCAAGGACATGAACCGCCTGCCCGACGCGCTGTTCGTGATCGACATCGGCCACGAAGACATCGCGATCAAGGAAGCCAAGAAGCTGGGCATTCCGGTCATCGCCGTGGTCGACACCAACTACGATCCGGAACTGGTCGACTACGCGATCCCGGGTAACGACGACGCCATCCGCGCCGTGCAGCTGTACGCCCGCGCCGCCGCCGACGCCGTGCTGGAAGGCAAGGCCGCCTCCCCGCAGGCCGCCAGCGTCCGCGAGGAAGACTTCGCCGAAGCCGCCGAAGGCGAGGAAGGCGCTGAGCGCAAGGCTCCGCGTCGCGCGCCCGCCAAGAAGGGCACCAAGAAGGCCGAAGCGGCCGAGTAAGACCCGCGTCATGCGGCCGCGCGATCATGCGCGGTCGCATCGCCGCTTTCTCCGGCCCGGGTCACGGCCCGGCCGGGGACTCCGAATCGCACAAGGCGGGCCCATCCCGCCCTTCATTATTTTTCGAGGTACCCCATGGCTGAAATCACCGCTTCCCTGGTCAAGGAACTGCGCGAGCGCACCGGCGCCGGCATGATGGAGTGCAAGAAGGCGCTCACCGAGAACAACGGCGACATCGACACCGCGGCCGAGTGGCTGCGCAAGTCGGGTCTGGCCAAGGCCGACAAGAAGGCCGACCGCGTGGCCGCCGAAGGCCGCATCGCCGTCGCCCAGAACGGCGGCAACGCCGTGCTGGTCGAGATCAACTCCGAGACCGACTTCGTCGCCAAGGACGAGAACTTCCTGGCCTTCGCCAACGCCGTCGCCCAGGCCGCCCTGGCCTCCGGCGCCGCCGATGTCGAAGCCCTGAAGGCCGCCAAGCTGGCCTCCGGCGAAACCGTCGAGGAAACCCGCGCCGCCGCCATCGCCAAGCTGGGCGAGAACATCCAGATCCGTCGCCTCGCCCGCGTCAACAGCGCCGGCAACGTCGCTGCCTACGTGCACGGCGGCAAGATCGGCGTGCTGATCGAAGTCACCGGCGGCGACGCCGAGCTGGCCCGCGGTCTGGCGATGCACGTCGCCGCGATGAACCCGCCGCACAACAAGGCTGCGGACGTCCCGGCCGAGTTCGTCGCCAAGGAAAAGGAAATCGAGCTGGCCAAGATGTCCGACAAGGACAAGGCCAAGCCGGCCGAGATCCTCGAGAAGATCATCAGCGGCAAGATCGCCAAGATCGTCAACGAGGTCACGCTGTACGGCCAGCCGTACGTGCTGGACACCAACCAGACCGTCGAGCAGGTGGTGAAGGCCGCTGGCGCCGACGTGGTCGGCTTCCAGCGCCTGGTGGTCGGCGAAGGCATCGAGAAGGTGGTGGAAGACTACGCCGCCGAAGTCATGAAGCAGGCGGGCCTGGCGTAAGCCAACCCACCGGCGGGACAAAGAAAAAGGCCGCGAGCGATCGCGGCCTTTTTCCTTTTGCGGACGGCACCGGGGAGGTGGCGCCGTTAGGGGGAGGGTCTGGAGAAGCCGTCCGGGGCTTCTCCAGAGGGGGATCGAAACGGCAGGGTCCATTTCGATCCCGGTCGGCAGGTCCCGTGGTTCCCGCCGGTAACGCACCATCCTGGTACGCATCACCATCGCGGCCGTTCCGTCGGCCGCTTCCGGAAGTGCGCCATCCTTGGCGCGGCGCTTTCCTTTTCCGGAAGCACGACTCCATAACGTGGGCACGGGGCATCCCCCCTACCCTCCGGCAGATTCTTTTTTCGACGGCTTGTTTTCGACGGCGTGTCAGAAACGCCAGGCGGCGCTGAGCAGGTAGTAGCGGCCGCGCGGATCGTCGTAGGCGATGTCGTAACCGCCCTTCACGACGTCGTAATTCACCGGCTCATGGTCGGTGAGGTTGTTGACGTTCAGTGAGAACCGCCAGTCCTGCAGGCCGCCCCAGGCCACGTACAGGTCGGCGGTGGTGGCCGACGGTGTCGTGCACTTGCCCACGGCCACGTTCCATTCCGGGCACGGCTGGCCCGGCACGGCCACGTCGGCGGGACCGAACTGATGCACGTTCAGCGTGGTCAGCCAGTTGCCGACGTTCCATTCCAGCCCGAGCAGCGCCGCCCGCTGTGGCGCGCGATGGCCCGCGTAATCGAGCACTGGGCCGCCCGCCGTGAGCTGCCGGTCCAGGCGCGTGAGCCAGCTCGCAGCGAGGCGGACGGTGAAGCGCCCCCACTGCTGCAGGTCGTGGCGGTATTCGGACTGCAACTCCCAGCCCTCGACTTCAGTGCGCCCCACGTTGGCGAAGTAGTCGTTGACCGCCACCAGTTCGCCCTGCTCGTTGCGCTCGAGCGACGCCGGGAATGCTTCGGGGTTCGAGAGCGCATCCGTGGTGACGATCTCGTTGCGGCGGCGGATGCGGAAGCGGTCCACGCTGAGATCGAAGGTCGAACTGGGCGCCCACACCACGCCGAGCGTCGCGCTGCGCGAGGTCTCCGGCGCCAGGTCGGGGTTTTCGATCGCGCCGTGCTCGACCAGGCAATAGGTCACGCCATCGTCCAGCGTGCTCGAGAACAGGCACGGCGCGAGCGCATCGGTCATCACCACCGCATCGATGGTGCTCGACACCGTGGGGCGGCGCAGCTCGAACAACGATGGCGCGCGGTAGCCCGTCGCGGCCGTGCCGCGCACGGTGATGGAACGCGTGGGCTCCCATTTCAGGCCGAGCATTGGAGAGGATTCGGTGCCGTAGCCCTGGCGATGGTCGATGCGCCATGCCGCGTCGGCGTGCAGCCAGGTCGCGATGGGCATGCTCAGTTCGGCATAGAACGCGGAACTGTAGCTGTGGTCGTCCAGGCGGCTCTTCTGCGCACCCAGCGCCACGTCGCCATCGAGCATGCGCTGGTCAGGCCGGTTGTCCAAGGCATCGCGCGACCACTCCACGCCCAGCGCCGCCTGCGTCTCGCCACCGGGCAGGTCGAACCAGGGGCCATTGACGTCGAAGATGAGCTGGTCGAAGCGTGCATCGCCTTTCACTTCGACGCGCGGCGACAGCGCGCGCAGCAGCTCGGGCGGGTTGTCGCGCGAATTGAAGCGGTAGGTCTGTTCGTCCACCGCCTGCGCGAAGGCGCTGTTGCTGATCATGCGATCGATCTGGTTGTCGACGCTGTTCAGGTGATGCGACAGGTCCGCGCGCCACTGCCAGCGATCGAAGTATCCCGACAGGCCCAGGTCGATATCCGCGGTGCGCGCACTGCTGCGGCTGCGTACCGGACCGACGTCGAAGAAGGCGTAGTCCAGCAGTGTCGGCACGTCCTCGTTCAGATCGTCCGGATGCCCGAACGGCAACAGCACGGTGCCGTGCAGCGGCGCGCCCTCCAGACGCTGCTGCACCTGGCTCAGGCGCAGCGAGGCGTCGAACTCCACGCTGCCGCCCAGCGGCTGGCGCAGGAGCGCATAGACCGCGTTGCTTTCCATTTCCGGCTGCAGCGTGAGATAGCTCGGCGTGTCGAGCAGGCACGCGCCGTTGGCGTCGCGAACGTCATCCGGGCAGGCGTAGCGCACCAGCGACACGTCTTCCAGGCTGAAGTAGCCCAGCGGCAGTCGCCAGTCGCCCAGACCGAAGCGGCGCAGGTCCGCGGTGCGCCAGTCGCGCTGCGAACCCAGCAGTGCATCGCGGTGGAAATGATCCGCGCTGATGAAGAAACTGCCGCCGTTGGACAGCTGGTTGCCGTAGCTGAAGGACAGGCGACGCTGCTCGGCGTCGCCGCGTTCGGACAGCCCGTATCGCGCGATGACCTCGCCGCCCTGCTGTTCCTTGCGCAGGATGATGTTGATCACGCCAGCCATCGCGTCCGCGCCGTAGATCGCCGAGGCGCCGCCGCGGATGATCTCGATGCGATCGATCAGGCTCAGCGGGATGCCGTTGAGATCGGTCAGCCCGCCCAGATCCGCCGAGGCCAGGCCGTAGTTCGCCACGCGTCGCCCGTCGATCAGGAACAACGTCGCGCGCGGCCCCAGTCCGTACAGGCTGGTCGTCGCGGCGGCGGCGAACGGCTGCTGCGACTGGAAGCTGCCGTCGGTCGCCACGTCCACCGGATGGTGGCTGATCATGCCGGGCTGGTAGCTCAGCAGCTCGAACAACGTCTGGAAACCGCTGGCTTCGATCTGCGCTCGACCGATGCGCGTCATCGGCGCGGGCGTGACCACTTCGATGTCGGCGCGCGGAATATGCGTGCCGGTGACTTCCACGGTCGCAAGTTCCGTGGGTTCGCGATGCCGCGGCGGTGGAACCGCGGGCGCGACGGGTGGAGCATCGCCGCGTTCGATCAGGAAGGTGTTCGCGTTGACCGCAACCGCGCGCAGACCGGCACCGCGCAGCAGCAGGTCGAGTGCTTCCTGCGGCGGCAGCTGTGCCTGCAGGCCCGGCGACTGGTGTTGTTCGACCAGCGCAGGCGAATAGAGGATCTGCACGCGCGCCTGCGTGGCCAGGGTCTGCAGCGCGCGATCGAGTGAACCGGCAGGAATGACGAAGCGCACCGCCGTCGGCGGATCGCCTGCCGCCAGCGAGGGCGGCGCCGCGCACGCCCAGGACAATGCCCCGAGGATGGCGAGGGTAAGGCGGAGCGTCCTGGCCATCCGTACGGTGTACTGGGTCCGAGACCCGCACCATACGAGAGCGCGCCCGCGGCGCGCAATGCATCCTTTCGCGGGATGGCGCCCGCCCTTGCCGCGACCGCGTCAGCCGCCTTCAGTCACGCGCATGAAGAACGATTTCATGTTCGCCGGTGCGCTCGGCGCGCAACGGCCAGCCGCGTTCCAGGACCGCGACCAGCGCATCCTGGTCGCCCGCGTGGAACACGCCACTCACCCGCAGCGAACCCAGCGCCGCATCGGCCAGGCGGATCTGGCGCGGGGAATAGCGGTTCATCTCCGCCACCAGTTCGTCCAGGCGGCGCTGCCTGAAGACCAGGTCGCCTTGCGGCCAGGCGCGGGCCATCGCCACGTCGAGCGGCGCCCGTTCGCCGATGCGCCCGTCGGCCTGCACGGTCACCTGCTCGCCCGGTGCGAGCGTGCTGCGCTGCACCGCACCGCCCGCGCGGGAGGACACGTCGACACGGC
Source organism: Lysobacter stagni (assembly GCF_030053425.1). Lineage (NCBI taxonomy): Bacteria > Pseudomonadati > Pseudomonadota > Gammaproteobacteria > Lysobacterales > Lysobacteraceae > Lysobacter > Lysobacter stagni. The sequence goes on from NZ_JASGBI010000001.1 coordinate 3,526,665, forward strand.
CTTCCAGCAGCCCGACGTTGACCACTTCGCCCATGCGGCTGACCTGGAACGTGGTGCCGATGTCACGCACCGTGCTGACCCCGGCCTTCACCAGGAAGGGGCGGCGTGCGTCTTCGCCGACGTCGAACTGCGCGCGTCCGCGCCGCAGTTCGACGACGCGTTCGCGGCCATCGAAACGGGTCGTGAGCGTGGAGGCGGTGTCCAGTCGCATCACCGTGCCGTCGGCCAGGGTCACATCACGCTGTTCGCCCAGCGCGGTCGCGAAATGCTGGATCTGCGCCGGCGCTTCGTGCTGGCCCCAGGGCAACACCATCGCCACCGCGACGACCGCAACGACCGCAGCCGCGGCGGCGGCAGACCACCACGCGCGCGCATGGCGAACCGGTGCGGGAGCAGGTGAGGATGCAGGTGCGCGGCGCGCGGCGCGGCCGGCGGCGCGCAGCAGCTCGTCCGAACGCAGCTCGGCAGCCAGTGCGTGCACACGCTCGACCTCGACGAACGCTTCCACGTTCCGCGGCGACTGCGCCAGCCAATCCTCGAACGCGGCGCGCTCGGCCGCACTGCAATCGGGCGCCATCAACCGGGCCAACCAGTCCTCGGCAACGGTGTCTTCGGGTTGCATCGTCCTTGCGCTCATGACCGGTCCTCGCGGTCGACACCGCCCTGTTTCAGCCGGGCGCGCAGCATGGCCAGCGCCTTGCCGATGTGCTTCTCGACCGCCTTCACCGATATCCCGCAATGCTGCGCGATCTGCGTGTAACTCATGCCTTCGATGCGATTGAGCAGATAGACCTGGCGGCAGCGCTCCGGCAGCTGCAGGATCGCCGCGCGCACCAGGGCCAGTGCCTGTTCGTGCTCGATGCGTTGTTCGTGGGCCGGTTCCAGCGAGGCCAGGCCGATGAAGTCCTGGTCCAGGCTGACGTGCGCGAACACCTGCCGCGTCGTGTCGCGGCGTCCCCGGTCGTGGATGACGTTGATGGCGATGCGGTACATCAGCGGCCGCAGCTGTTCCGGTGGCTGCGCGCGATAGCGCATCAGGCGCACCATCGTTTCCTGCGCGATGTCCTGCGCATCGTCGTCACCGATCCGGCGACTGAGGAACGAGACCAGCAGCCCGCGGTGTTCACGCAGGAAGCGGTCGAAGCCGTCATCGCCATCGTTCCCGGGCGCGATGGCGTCTTCGTCGAATGAATCCGGAGGCTGGATGGCGGCCACCATGGCGGGCTTCATCCGCAGCATCCCGCGGTGTTCCGGGGCGTTCCGGAGTACGAACGAAGGCTCGAACGCATGCAGGGCACCGGCGGTGGCGGGGGAGTCGTGGCGATCGTCCGACCCGTTGGCGGGGTCATCGTGTCGCGACTCAAAGTTGTAGCACGCGCGCAGGGCCACTGCAGATGCCTCGGCCGCCTCGAGGTCGCCCGGCTCCGCCAGGATCGCGTTGTGCATCCGTCCGTCCATGCCCAGATCAACGCAAGGTACTGCGGGCCACCCCACCCGCCGGACAGTGGCGGGCGTCGCAACCTTGCGCGCCGGCGCGAGGCTCGCGGCGGTTCAGCGCACGTCGCCGCGGCGGCGCGTTCGGGAGCGGGCGGCGTCCTGGCTTGCGCTTCCCGGCGCGGCGCGCACCGCCTGACGCCGTGAAGGCCGCGTCAGGATCCGCCGGTCGCCCGGCGCGGGGAGCCCTTCCCTTATCCCGTACAATTCCGCTGTTTGCCCCCATCCGACGAGGTTCCCATGTCCCAGCTCGCCTATCGCCGTGTCCTGCTCAAACTGTCCGGCGAGGCGCTGATGGGGGACGAGGACTACGGCATCGACCCGAAGATGATCTCGCGCCTGGCGCGCGAGGTGATCGAAGCCCAGCAGGCGGGCGCGGAAGTGGCGCTGGTCATCGGAGGCGGCAACATCTTCCGCGGCGCGGGCCTGGCCGCCGGCGGCATGGACCGCGTCACCGGCGACCAGATGGGCATGCTTGCCACCGTCATCAATGCACTGGCGATGCAGGACGCGCTGGAGAAGCTCGGCGCCAAGTGCCGGGTGATGAGCGCGATCAAGATCAACGACGTGTGCGAGGACTACATCCGCCGCCGCGCGATCCGCCACCTGGAGAAAGGGCGCATCACCATCTTCGCCGCCGGCACCGGCAATCCGTTCTTCACCACCGACTCCGGCGCGGCGCTGCGTGCGATCGAGATCGGCGCCGACCTGCTGCTCAAGGCGACCAAGGTCGACGGCGTGTACGACAAGGATCCGAAGAAGCACAAGGACGCCGTGCGCTTCGAGAAGCTCAGCTACGACGAGGTCATCAGCCGCAACCTGCAGGTGATGGACACCGCCGCCTTCGCGCTGTGCCGCGACAGCGACCTGCCGCTGCGCATCTTCGACATGGGCCATCCGGGACAGCTGCTGAAGATCCTGCGCGGCGAGGAAATCGGCACGCTGGTACGGGGCCGCAGCTGAGCGCCGCCGCCCAGGTCTGACCGGAAGGGCCCGACGTCCGCAACGCGAACGTCGGGAACCGGGCTCATCCCGCTGTAATAGAGTCCGCCGCACGCCCCGTGCCACCATTCGCGCATGGGACACGGCCATCACGCTCACGACCACACCAGCTCGACGCGCGCGTTCGCCACCGTCACGCTGATCAACCTCGCCTACACGGTGCTGGAGACCGGCTACGGCTTCGCCACCAACTCGCTGGCGCTGTTGTCCGATGCCCTGCACAACTTCGGCGACGTGCTCGGCCTGGGCCTGGCGTGGGGCGCCGCCGTGCTGGCCAAACGCGCCCCGACCGACCGCCACACCTACGGGTGGCGTCGCGCCACGCTGCTCTCGCCGCTAGCCAACGCACTGCTGCTGGTGGCCTTCTCCGGCGCGCTGGCCTGGGAGGCCATGCGACGTTTCAATGCGCCACCGCAAATCCCGGCCCTGCCGGTAATGCTGGTGGCGGCGCTGGGCATCTTGGTGAACCTCGGCGCAGCATGGCTGGTGCGCGACGGCCATGAGCACGACCTCAACCGCCGCGGCGCGTTCCTGCATCTGATCGCCGACGCCGCCGTGTCGCTGGCGGCGGTGCTGGCCGGCGTGGGCATGTGGTGGCTGGGCTGGGAATGGCTGGACCCGGCGATCGCGCTGTTGATCGGCGTGGTGGTGGCATTGGGCGCCTTCGGCCTGCTGCGCGATGCCTTCAACGCCGCGATGGACGCCGTGCCGCGCAGCATCGACGGTACGCAGGTCCACGATTTCCTCGCCTCCCAGCCCGGCGTTACCGCGGTGCACCACGTCCACATCTGGTCGCTGGGCGCAGGCGAGATCGCGATGACCGCACACCTGGTGCGCCCGGACAGCCACGGCCACGATGCCTTCATCGACCGGCTCAACCACGAGCTCGATCACCGCTTCGGCATCAACCACCCCACCCTGCAGGTCGAGCAGGGCGGCGCCTGCGAGCACGACCGCCACGACCGGGCGCCGCACGGGGACACCCATCACCACGATCACGATCACCCGCAGGATCGCGACCACGCGCACTGAGCGCCGCCCGCGGGCGCGGGCCTGAACGACATTGCCCCGTCCCGGCCGCCCGCGGCGGGCGGGGATGCGCGGCCTGCCTATATAATCCCGCGATTACCGCAACAGGACCGGAGCCGGCGATGCTCAACGAGATCAAGAAAGACGCCCAGACCCGCATGGCCAAGAGCGTCGAAGCGTTTCGCCACGACCTGGTCAAGATCCGCACCGGGCGCGCCTCCACGGCGCTGGTCGACCACCTCAAGGTCAACTACTACGGTTCCGAGATGCCGCTGTCGCAGGTCGCCTCGGTCGCCATCTCCGACGCACGTTCGCTGACGATCACCCCGTGGGAGAAGCAGATGGTCGCCGCCGTCGAGAAGGCGATCCTCGCCTCCGACCTGGGCCTGACCCCGAATACCGCCGGCACCGTGATCCGCCTCAACCTGCCGGCGCTGACCGAGGAACGCCGCCGCGAGCTGTCCAAGCTCGTGCACTCCGAAAGCGAGAACGCCAAGGTCGCTGTGCGCAACATCCGCCGCGACGCGAACCACCAGATCAAGGAACTGCTCAAGGAAAAGCAGATCACCGAAGACGACGCCAGCCGCACAGAGACCGAGATCCAGAAGATCACGGATTCGGCGATCAAGGACGTCGACGAGGTGGTCAAGGCGAAAGAGCAGGAACTCATGGCGGTTTGACGGGTCTGTTCGTCCCGTCATGTCGTCCGAATCCGCCCCCGAGATCCGCGTCCCGCGCCATCTTGCCGTCATCATGGACGGCAACGGCCGCTGGGCGGAGCGTCGCCGGCGCCCGCGCGCCATCGGCCATCGCGCCGGCGCGCGTGCGGTCAACGTGTGCATCGACTTCTGCCTGGATCGTGGCATCGAGGCGCTGACCCTGTTCGCGTTTTCCAGCGAGAACTGGGGCCGCCCCGAGGACGAGGTGGGCGCGCTGATGAAGCTCTTCCTCGGCGCGCTGGAGCGCGAGGTCGACGAACTCGAACGTCGCGGCGTGCGCATCCGTTTCATCGGCGAGCGCGAACGCTTCAACACCGCGATCCGCGCGCAGATGCAGTCCGCCGAGGACCGCACCCGCGCCAACACCCGCCTCCACCTCACCATCGCCGCCAGCTACGGCGGCCGCTGGGACATCGCCCAGGCAGCGCGTTCGCTGGCGCAGGACGTTGCCGCCGGCCATCTGGACCCGGACGAGATCGACGAACGCGCCCTGGGTTCCCGCATCTGTCTGGCCGACCTGCCCGCGCCGGATCTGTTCATCCGCACCGGCGGCGAAACCCGCATCAGCAACTTCCTGCTGTGGCAGCTGGCCTACACGGAACTGTGGTTCACGGACCTGTTGTGGCCCGAACTGGATGCCGCCACACTGCAGCGCGCCCTGGACGACTATGCCGGCCGGCAGCGCCGTTTTGGCCTGACCGGTGCCCAGGTGACGCAGGCCCCGACCCACGAGACCTCTGAATGACCCGAACCCGCCTGCTCGCCGCGCTGGTGATGGCGCCGCTCGCGATCGCCGCGATCCTGCTGCTGCCCACGCCGTGGATGGTGGCCCTGGCCGCGGTCGTGTTCCTGGCTGGCTTGTGGGAGTGGTTCGACCTGGCCGACATCGAGGACACGCTGGCGCGCTCGGTGCTGCTGGTGGCGCATCTGGCGGTCATGGTCGCGCTGGTCTGGGCGTCGCGTTCGAGCAGCGGTTACAGCATGGTGCTGTTCCAGCTGGCCGTGGTCATCGGCGTGGTGTGGTGGCTGCTGGCACTGTTCTGGTTGGGTCGCTATGAGTTCGCCAGCGACCACGACACCCACGCACGCGTCTTCAAGCTTGCCGCGGGTGCGCTGAGCGTGATCCCGGCGTGGTGCGCGCTGGCCTGGATCCATGCCAGCCAGCCCGCCGGCCACCGCTGGCTGCTGACCGCGCTGGCCATCGTCTGGGCCGCCGACAGCGGCGCCTACTTCGCCGGTCGCAAGCTCGGCGGACGCATCTTCGGTGCGCGCCGGCTGGCGCCGCGCATCAGCCCCAACAAGACGCTCGAAGGCCTCGCCGGCGGCGTGGTCGCGGGCGTGGTCGTGGGCATCGCCTTCGCCCTCTTCGCCGGTGCCACGCCAGGGCAGCTGCCCGCGGTGGCGCTGGTCGCCCTGGTGGCGGTGCTGTTCTCGGTGGTCGGCGATCTGTTCGAGAGCCTGCTCAAGCGCCATGCCGGGGTGAAGGATTCGGGCAATCTCATCCCGGGTCACGGCGGCATCCTGGACCGCGTGGATGGCGTGCTCGCCGCACTGCCGGTGTTCGCGCTGGGCAAGGCGGTATTGGGCTTCTGAGCATGCGTCGCGTTGCCGTACTGGGAGCTACAGGTTCGATCGGCGCATCCGCGCTGGACGTCATCGCGCGCCATCCCGATCGCCTGCGCGCCTGCGTGCTGGCCGCGGGCAGCAACGTGGCCGCGCTGCTCGAACTGTGCCGGCGCCATGTGCCCGAACATGCCGTGATCGCCGATGCCGCGGGCTTCGTCGCGCTGCGCGACGGCCTGCGCGAATCAGGACTGGCCACGCAGGCGCATTGCGGCGAAGAAGCCCTGGACGCACTGGTGTCCGGCGACGCCTGCGACACCGTGGTGGCCGCGATCGTCGGCGCCGCGGGTCTGTCCTCCACGCTGGCCGCCGCACATGCGGGCAAGCGCATCCTGCTGGCCAACAAGGAATCGCTGGTGCTCGCCGGCGAACTGCTGATGCAGGCCGCACACGCCGGCGGCGCGACCATCGTGCCCGTCGACAGCGAGCACAACGCCATCTTCCAGTGCCTGCCGGACGCGCATGCGCATGCCGGCCTCAAGCGCATTCTCCTCACCGCCTCAGGCGGCCCGTTCCGCGGCCGCCGTCGCGAGGAGCTGGGCGCCGTCACGCCCGAGCAGGCCGTCGCGCACCCGAAGTGGTCGATGGGGCCGAAGATCTCGGTCGACTCGGCCACGCTGATGAATAAAGGCCTGGAGGTCATCGAGGCCCATCACCTGTTCGGCGTGGACGGCGACCGCATCCAGGTGCTGGTGCACCCGCAGAGCCTGGTGCACTCGCTGGTCGAATTCATCGATGGCTCCACCCTCGCCCAGCTGGGCCTGCCCGACATGCGCACGGCGCTGGCGGTGGGCTTCGGCTGGCCCGAACGGATGGCCTCCGGCGTGGCCGGGCTGGACATGCTGACCCACGGCCGCCTGGACTTCGAGCCGCCGGACCTGGAGGCCTTTCCGTGCCTGCGACTGGCCTTCGAGGCGCTGGCCGCCGGCGGAACCGCACCGGCGGTGCTGAATGCCGCCAACGAGGTCGCGGTTTCAGCCTTTCTTCAGCGCCGTATCGGTTTCCTAGCGATACCCGCGCTGGTCGAGGACACCCTCGCCGCGCTCCCCTCCACCCCGGCGACGTCGCTGGCGGCCCTGCGAGACGCCGATACCCGGGCGCGTCGCCATGCCGACCAGAGCGTCGCTGCCCGCGCATGATCTCCGCCCAGAGCCAACATCGTCATGAGTGAGTTCATCGGCTCAATCTGGTGGCTGATCGTCGCCCTCGGCGTGCTGGTCACCTTCCACGAGTTCGGCCACTACTGGGTCGCCCGCCGTTGCGGCGTCAAGGTGCTGCGCTTCTCGGTCGGCTTCGGCCGGCCGCTGTGGATGCGCCGCGGCAAGGACGGCACCGAATACGTCATCGCCGCGATCCCGCTGGGCGGCTACGTCAAGATGCTCGACGAGCGCGAAGGCACCGTGCCGGCGAACCTGGTCGACCAGGCGTTCAACCGCCAGAGCGTGTGGAAGCGCATCGCGATCGTGATCGCCGGACCGCTGGCCAACCTCATCCTGTGCGTCGCGCTGTTCTGGACGATGTTCGTGGTCGGCCGCCCCGACTACGCGCCCGTCGTGGGCGAGGCGCAGGGCATCGCCGCCAGCGGCGGCCTGCATGCGGGCGATACCGTGCTCGCGGTGGACGACCGCCCCACGCCGACCTGGAGCGAGGTGCAGCTCGCGCTGATTCCGGCTGCGCTGGACCATGCCGACACGAAGGTGCGCGTGCGCACCGTGCTGGGCGACGAAGCCACGCGCACGCTCGCGCTGTCCAAGCTGCCCGATTCGTTCGACGAACGCCGCGCGGTCGAAGCCATCGGCATCACCCCGCGCCACCTGCTGATGCCCGCACTGATCGGACGCGTCCTGCCGGACACGCCGGCATGGGGCGTGCTGGCCGAAGGCGATCGCATCCTCGCCATCGACGGCGAACCGGTGACCTCCTTCGACGACATCCCCGCACTGGTACGCAAGCTCGGCGAACGCGGTGGCAGCGCGATGATCGAAGTGCAGCGCAAGGACGACCGCCTCGCGCTGGAGCTCGCGCCGCGCAGGATCAAGAAGCCCACCGGCGAAACGGACTGGGGACTGGGCATCGGCCCCGCGGTTCCGCAGGAGCCGGCCAAGGACGCCGTGCTGCGCTATGGCCCGGTGGCCGCCGTACCCGCCGCGGTGCGCGAGGGCGTGCACCAGGCCAACGAACTTTTCGCCATGATCGGCCGCGCTTTCAGCGGTCGCGTGTCGGTGCAGAACACCGTCGCCGGCCCGATCACCATCGCGCGCGCCGCCAACATGTCGGCCCAGCACGGTGCCGGGTGGTTCCTGCAGTTGCTGGCGATGCTCTCGCTCAGCCTGGGCATCCTGAACCTGCTGCCGATCCCGATCTTGGACGGCGGTCACCTGCTGTATTACCTTATCGAGCTGGTCAAAGGCAGCCCGGTCAGCGAACGCGCGATGGCGGCCGGGCAATACGTGGGCCTGGCACTGATCGCCGGTTTGATGGGCCTGGCGTTCTACAACGACATCATGAACAACCTGGTGCGCTGATGCCGGTTACCTGCTTGCGCCGACACGCCCCTGCCTCGAACCGACGCCCGGCCCCGGGCCAACACGACCCTCAACCGGACGCACTAATGACGCGAACCCCTAATCGCCGCCTGCTCGCCCTCGCCCTGTTCTCGGCGCTGGGCTCGACCGCCATGCCCGCGCTGGCGCAGTCGGCCGACCCGTTCTCGCTGGCGGCAGCGCCCGAGACGGCCGTGGCAGGTTCGTTCACCGTCAGCGACATCCGCATCGACGGCCTGCAGCGCATCTCGGCCGGTACGGTGTTTACCTACCTGCCGATCGAGCGCGGCGACACGGTCGACTCCTCCCGGATCGGCGACGCGATCCGCGCGCTCTACAAGACCGGCTTCTTCGAGGACATCAAGGTCGGCCACCAGGGCACGATCCTCGTGGTCACCGTGACCGAGCGTCCGGCGATCAACAAGCTCACGCTGACCGGCAACAAGGACATCAAGACCGAGGACCTGCTCAAGGGCCTGAAGGAAGCCGGCCTGTCCGAAGGCGACACGTTCGACCGCCTCGCCCTGGACCGAGTGACGCAGGAACTGACGCGCCAGTACAACAACCGCGGCAAGTACAACGTCGAGATCACCCCGACGGTGTCGCGCCTGGACCGCAACCGCGTCGACGTGACCATCGCCGTCAAGGAAGGCAAGGCCGCCAAGATCCGCCACGTCAACCTGATCGGCAACGAGAAGTTCGCCGACGAGGACATCCTGGAGACGTGGGAATCGCGCGAGCACAACTGGCTCAGCTGGTATCGCCGCGACGACCAGTACTCGCGCGAGAAGCTCTCGGGTGACCTGGAAAAGCTCAACTCCTGGTACCTGGACCGCGGCTACGTCGACTTCGCCGTGGACTCCACGCAGGTCTCGATCAGCCCCGACCGCCAGGACATGTTCCTCAGCGCGGGCATCACCGAGGGCGACCAGTACAAGGTCTCCAGCGTGAAGGTGACCGGCGACACGATCCTGCCGAAGGAGCAGATCGAGCGCATGGTGCTGGTGAGGGAAGGCCAGATCTTCTCCCGCCGCCTGCTGGAGATCAGCTCCGACTCGATCACCGCGACGCTGAGCAACATCGGTTACGCGTTCGCGCAGGTCAACCCGATCCCCGAGGTCAACCGCGAGGACAAGACGGTCGGCATCAACATGCAGGTCGTGCCCGGCCCGCGCGTCAACGTGCGCCGCATCGTCTACAAGGGCAACAACCGCACCAGCGACGAGGTCATCCGTCGCGAGATGCGCCAGTTCGAAGGTTCCTGGTATTCGCAGGCCGCCATCGACCGCTCCAAGATCCGCCTCCAGCAGCTGGGCTACTTCGAGACCGTCGATGTCGAGACCACGCCCGTGGCCGGCACCAGCGACCAGGTCGACGTGGTCTTCAACCTGAAGGAAACCACGTCGGGCAGCTTCGTCTTCGGCCTGGGCTTCTCGCAGCTGTCCGGCCTGACCGCGCAGGTGCAGCTGTCGCAGACCAACTTCCTGGGCAGCGGTAACCAGGTGTCGGTGCAGGCGCAGCGCAACGACTACATGCAGCGCTACGACTTCTCGTTCCGCAATCCGTACTTCACCGACAACGGACTGTCGCTGGGCTACAACCTGTGGTGGCGCGAACTCGACTACTCCGACTTCAACACCGCGCAGTACTCGACCAACAGCGGCGCCGCGCAGGCGGTGTTCGGCCTGCCGATCACCGAAACCGACACGGTCACCGCACTGCTGGGCATCGACACCAACGAGATCATGGTGTTCCCGGGCTCCACGCCGCCGAGCATCGTGGATTACATCCTCGCGCTCGACCAGCAGACCTTCCACGCCTGGCGCGCGGAGATCGGCTGGGGTCGCAACTCGCTGGACAGCTTCCTCACGCCGACCCGCGGCATGCAGCAGCGCGTGTGGCTGGAAACCACGCTGCCGGGCTCGACCGTCGAGTACTACAAGCTCAACTACAACATCTCCAAGTTCTGGCCGCTGTCGCGCCACCTGGTGCTCAACACCCGCGCCGAACTGGGCTACGGCGACAGCTACGGCGATGCCGTCACCCGCGACATCTGCAGGACCGCGGGCAACTACACCTGCCCGCCGGGTTCCGCCGACTACATCCGCACCGTCACCGCCGACGGCCTGCCGTTCTTCGAGAACTTCTACGCCGGTGGTGTGCGCTCGGTGCGTGGCTTCACCGACAACACGCTGGGTCCGCGCGAGTTCAACCAGCCGCTGGGTGGCGCGTTCAAGACGGTCGGCTCGCTGGAAATGTATTTCCCGACCCTGCTGGACACGCCGGCCGCGCGCGTCTCGGCGTTCGTCGACGTGGGCAACGTGTACAAGGATTACGACTCCTTCGACGCCGGCGAGCTGCGCGCTTCGACGGGTATCGCGCTGATGTGGCGCTCGCCGATGGGTCCGATCTCGATCAGCTACGCCTTCCCGATCAAGAAGCAGGACGCTGTCTACGACACGGACGGCACGCTGATCCAGCAGGCCGACGAACTGGAACGTCTGCAGTTCACCTTCGGCGGCACGTTCTGATCCGGCGGGCGCACGGGTTCCATGCAGCCTAGTTCCTTCACCGCCGGCGACCTGGCGCAGCGCTTCGGCCTGCGCCTGCACGGCGGCGACGTCCGCGTCGACGGCGTCGGCACGCTGGCGCGCGCGCAGGCTTCGCAGCTGGCGTTCCTCGCCAATCCGAAGTACCGCGGCCAACTGGCCGAAAGCCGCGCGGGCGTGGTCGTCATGCGCGAGGACGATGCACAGGGATACGCCGGCACCGCGTTGATCGCGCGCGATCCCTACGCCGCGTTCGCGAAGATCTCCGCCCTGTTCGAACCGCGTCCGGTGCGCGAACCCGGCGTGCATGCGTCGGCCGTCATCGATGCTTCCGCCTTCGTCGATCCCTCGGCGCATGTCGGGCCGTTCGTCAGCATCGGCGCGCGCAGTCGCGTCGAAGCCGGCGCGATCATCGGCCCCGGCTGCGTCGTCGGCGATGACTGCGTGGTCGGCGCCGCCACCGAGCTGGTCGCCCGTGTCACGCTGGTCACGCGGGTGCGCCTGGGGCAGCGCGTGGTGATCCATCCGGGCGCGGTGCTCGGCGCTGCCGGCTTCGGCCTTGCGATGGAAGGCGGGCGCTGGCTCAACGTGCCGCAACTGGGCGGCGTGGTCGTCGGCGACGATTGCGAGATCGGCGCCAACACCTGCATCGACCGCGGTGCGATCGAGGACACCGTGCTCGAGGAGGACGTCCGCCTCGACAACCAGATCCAGATCGGCCACAACGTGATCATCGGCGCCCACAGCGCGATGGCCGGCTGCTCTGCGGCCGCCGGCAGCGCGAAGATCGGTCGCTACTGCCTGATCGGTGGTGGCGCCGGCGTGGTGGGGCACCTGGAAATCTGCGACAAGGTCACGGTGACGGCGATGAGCCTGGTCACCAGTTCCATCCGCGAACCCGGCGAGTATTCCTCCGGCACGCCGCTGATGGACAACCGCAGCTGGCGCAAGAACGCCGCCCGGTTCAAGCAGCTCGACACCCTCGCCCGCCGCGTCGGCGGCCGCAGCGACGACTGACCGTACACCGCCGTCGGGGGGCGCAGGCGCGCCAGTCGCGGTACGATTCGCCCCTGACAAAACCGGGCCTCCGCCCGGCACCGGACATGCCGTGCAACGACGCGGCATGCGCGAGCAAGGAATCCCATGACCCACAACGTGCAACTGCCCCTCGACGTCAACACGATCCAGACCCTGCTGCCGCACCGCTATCCGTTCCTGCTGGTGGACCGCGTGGTCGAGTTCGAGCCGCACAAGCGCGTGCTGGCCTACAAGAACGTCACCTGCAACGAGCCCTATTTCCAGGGCCATTTCCCGGGGCATCCGGTGATGCCGGGCGTGCTGGTGGTCGAGGCGCTGGCGCAGGCCGGTGGCGTGCTGACCCAGCTGTCGAACCAGAGCACGGCCGATGGCCGGCTGTTCTACCTGGTGAAGATCGACAACGCGAAGTTCTCGAAGATGGTCGTGCCGGGCGACCGGCTGGACCTGGAAGTGACGATCAAGCGCGTCATCCGCAACGTGGCCATCTATACCGGCGTCGCCAGCGTCAACGGCGAGCAGGTCGCCTGCGCCGAGGTCGTCTGCGCCGAAGCCAAGAGCTGAGCCATGAACGAACCGCGCATCCATCCCAGTGCCGTCGTCGAACCGGGCGCACGTCTGGCCGCCGGCGTGCAGGTCGGCGCGTTCTGCTACATCGGCAACGACGTCGAGGTCGGTGAGAACACGGTCTTCGGTCCGCACTGCAGCGTGCAGGGCCCGACCCGCATCGGCCGCGACAACCGCTTCATCGGCCATTGCGCCATCGGTGGCGAACCGCAGGACAAGAAATTCCACGGCGAGCACGTGGAGCTGGAAATCGGCGACCGCAACCTGTTCCGCGAGTTCTGCACCATCAACCGCGGCACCGGCACCGGTGGCGGCATCACCCGCATCGGCAACGACAACTGGCTGCTGGCCTACACGCACGTGGCGCACGACTGCATGGTCGGCAACCACTGCGTGTTCTCCAACAACGCCACGCTGGCGGGCCACGTCGAGATCGGCAACCACGTCATCCTCAGCGGCTTCGCGGGCATCCACCAGTTCTGCCGCGTCGGTGCGCACGCCTTCATCGGCATGGGCGCGCTGGTCAACGGCGACGTGCCGCCGTTCGTGATGGTGGCGCAGGACGGATACGGCCGCCCGCGCGGCATCAACAGCGAAGGCCTCAAGCGCCGTGGTTTCGATGCCGACCGCATCGGCGCCATCAAGCGTGCGTACCGGGCGCTGTACATGTCCGGCGCGTCGCTGGAGGAATCGCGCGCCAAGCTGGCCGAGCTGGCTTCGGGCAGCGACGACGCACGCGCGTTCCTCGAGTTCATCGACGCTGGCGAACGACCGCTGCTGCGCTGAACGCGATGCACCCTTCCGGCCGCGTCGCATCGCCGGCGCGCGCCGCGCACCCAGGGCTTATCATCGATTCCACGACGGCTGCGCCGTATCCCACGCACGCGAGTCCGACTTGACCCTCCCCGAATCGCCCGCCTCGAATCCCCGGCCGTTCCGCATCGCGCTGTGCGCGGGCGAAGCGTCCGGCGACCTGCTCGGTGCGGGCCTGGTCCAGCAACTGCGGCAACGATTCCCCGATGCGGAGTTCGCCGGCATCGGTGGCGACCAGATGCGCGCCGCGGGGCTCGACGCCTGGTTCGATGCCTCCGAGCTGGCGGTGATGGGACTGGCCGAAGTGCTGCGCCATCTGCCACGCCTGTTGCGCCTGCGCCGCGCCTTCCGCGAGCGCCTGCTGCAATGGCAGCCGGACGTGTTCGTCGGCATCGACGCGCCCGACTTCAACCTCGGCATGGAAAAGTGGCTGCGCGAGCGCGGCTTCCGGACGGTGCATTACGTCAGTCCGTCGGTATGGGCCTGGCGCGAGAAGCGCGCCGAGAAGATCGGGCGCAGTGCCGACCGCGTGCTGTGCCTGTTCCCGATGGAACCGGCGATCTACGCGCGCCACGGTGTCGATGCGCGCTTCGTCGGCCATCCGCTCGCCGACGAGATGCCGCTGGACCCCGACCGCGACGCCGCCCGCGAACGACTCGGCCTGGACCTGCAGCGGCCGGTGCTCGCACTGCTTCCGGGCTCGCGCGTGGGCGAAATCGAACGCCTCGGGCCCGATTTCCTGTCCGCCGCCGCGCGCCTGCTGGATGCCGACGCCACGCTCCAGGTCGTCGTTCCGATGGCGAACGAACACGCGCACGCCGCATTCCGCCGCGTCCTCGCGGCGCATCCGGACAGCGTGCGCCTGAGCAGCGCGTTGCGCGTGATCTCCGGACAGGCACGCACGCTGATGATCGCCAGCGACGTGATCCTGCTTGCTTCGGGCACCGCCACGCTGGAGGCCATGCTGGCCAAGCGTCCGATGGTGGTGGGCTACAAGGTCGCGCCACTCACCTACTCGCTGGTGAAGGGGCTTGGCCTGCTGAAAGTGGCGCACTACACGCTGCCCAACGTATTGGCCGGCGAAGAAGTGGTACCCGAACTGATGCAGCACGACTGCACGCCGGAAAACCTCAGCGCCGCCGTCACCCGCTGGCTGCACGACCCGGCCGCCGCGGCCGCACTGCAACCGCGCTTCCGCGCGTTGCACGAGCAACTGCGTCGCAACGCGTCGGCCAGCGCGGCCGATGCCGTCGCCGAACTGCTTGAGGCGCGCCATGGGCCATGACGGTTCCCAGCTTCCGCTGGACCTGGGTGCACGTCGCGACGGCGCGCCGTTGCGCGTGGCTGGCGTGGACGAAGCCGGACGCGGGCCGCTGGCCGGACCGGTGGTGGTGGCCGCGGTCGTGTTCGCGCCGGGGCGCACGCCGGTCAACGGACTGGACGATTCGAAGGCACTCACCGCGGAACGACGCGAAGCGCTCTACGAACGCATCGTCGAACGCGCGGTCGTGTGGCATATCGAATTCGTCGCGGCCGAGGAAGTGGACCGCATCAACATCTACCAGGCGACGATGACCGGCATGCAGCGCGCGATCACCTGCGTGAGCCACGCCATCGACGTCGCCCGCGTCGACGGCAACGCGTTGCCGCGCGGCCTGCCCTGCCTTGCCGAAGCATGGATCGGAGGCGATGCGCGCGACCGTTCGATCATGGCCGCGTCCATCCTGGCCAAGGTCGCGCGCGACCGTTACATGCGCCGCCTGCACGAGCAGTTCCCGCTGTACGGATTCGACCAGCACAAGGGATACAGCACGCCCGTACACCTGGCCGCACTGGCCGCGCACGGCCCGTGCCCGGAACACCGCCGCAGTTTCGAACCGGTGCGACTGGCACTGCGCGAAACGGCAGCGATGGAAGCGACGCTCCTCTCCGCGCCGGCGCAGTAAGCCGCCGGCGCGAAGGTTCGACGCAGGGCATCCGTCCCTACTCTTCCTCTTCCTCCTCTTCCAACGGTTCGGTGGCGTCCATCGCCTTCTTGGTCGGCTTGGTGCTGGTACCGCCGCTGTTCTCCTGCGGGCCCGATGGTTTGGTGTTGGTCGGACGTTCGTCTTGCTTCGCCATGTCGTACTCCTGCTTCATGCCCTGATCCATGGCGTCGGGCCGGCGCCGGGGGACGCCTGCCCCTGCCGTCCACGGGACGGCTGTGCTCCAGGACGATTCGTCACCCTTTCGGTCGTGGGATGGGCGGTATCTCCGTGATCACCTCGACCTTCTTGGGCGGCTTGACCGGCGTGCCGCCGCCGTCCGCGGGCCCCATGTACCGGCAGACAATCTCCAGCGAATCCGGCATTTCGTGCACGTCTAGCTCCACGCGCAGGTGCGTTTTGCTCACATAACGCGCTTCAAGCTTCGGACCTTGCATATCGTTCTCCTTGGGGGAATGTCCTCCACGCACCAGCGGCGGACGGACGCTTTGAACGCGCTGTTACTGCCGGGCCAGTCCGGCGCGACGCAGCACGTAATTGGTATCGATCAACGCGGCGCCGATGCCGTTCGCGCGCGCGGTTTCCACGCAGCGGCGCGCGTTCTCGCGGTCGCCAAGCGCGGTCCATGTCTGCGCGTTGAGCAACGCGACCTCGCCCTTCGCCGTGCCGAGCGATTCGGCGCGGCGCATCAGGTTCTGCACGTCGTCGCGTTCGTCCAGGTTGGTGAGGTACCAGGCCAGCGCAGCGATGGCCTTGGCGTCGTCGTGGCGGACCGCCGTGTAGCGACGTGCGCGCGTAGCGGCCTCGCGGAAGGCGTCGCGCGCATTGCCGGCCGACGGATCGGCAATGAGCGCATCGCCGAGATAGCCCCAGGGATAGAAGTCGCCCGGATCCAGTTGCGTGGCCTGCCGGTACATCGCCGCCGCCGCGGCGTAGTCGCCCGTCTGGTACTTCAGCGTGGCGAGGTTGGCCGTCGCCGCATAGTTGGGCTCCAGCGCGTTGGATTGCTGCAGCGCCTTCTCCGATTCGGCGGTATCGCCGTTGGTGAGGTGATAGAAGCCCAGCGCGGCCCACAGCACCGAGCGCTCCGGTCGCAGTTCGAGCGCACGCTTGGACGACTCGATCGCGGCCGGCAGGTCGTCGTTCTGGTACTGCTCCCAGGCCATCGTGCTCCACGCGTACGCGTTGCCCGGGCTGACCTGCAACGCCTTGCCGAACAGCTCGATGGCGCGCTCGTGATGGCCCTGCACGGATTCGAGCTCGGCCAACCCCACGATGGCGTTGGAGGCGACCTCCGGGTCGTCCTTGGCGCTGGTGTAGAACTCGCGCGCGCGACGCAACTCGCCGCGCACGCGGTACAGGTCGCCCAGGGCGAGCTTCACCGTGCCCATCGTCGGGTCCATCTTCTGCGCGCGTTCGCAGGCCAGGCGCGCGTTGTCGAACGCATCGGCGCCCCGCATCGCTTCGAACCGGTCGATCTCGGCCTGGCAGATGCCCGCCTGCGCGCGCGCGAAGCTGCTGTCGCCATCCAGCGCGGTGCGGAACGAAGCGATGGCGTTGTCCGACTCGCCCACGAGCAGCGACTGCACGCCTCGCAGATAAGCGTCGAATGCCGCCACGTTCTGCGTGGGGTGCAGGCGCCGGCGCAGGCCTTCGCCGGAGTCAGGCAGCACACCGATCAGCGCGGTCACGACCTGCTGGGCGATGTCGCTCTGCGTGGCGAACACATCGGCGACGTCGTGCTCGTAGGTACGGCTCCACAGCGTGTAGCCGGTGCGTGTGTCCGACAGTCGCGCACTGATGCGCACGCGGTCGTGGTCGCGGCGCACGCTCGCGTCGAGCACCGTCGCCACGCCCAGGCGCTCGCCCATCGTCTTCGCGTCGGCACCCTTCACGGCATCGGGCGGCAACCACGTCGCGACCTTCAGGCCGTGCACGCCAGCCAGGGCCGAGTGCATTTCCGTGGCCAGGCCTTCGGCGAAGTAGCGGTCGTCGGTGCGGTCGCTGAGCGTTGTGAACGGAAGCACGGCGATCGACGGCTCGGCCGCGTGCAATGCCCCGCCCCGCCATTGCGGCAGCCAGGTCGCCACCGCCGCGGCCACCAATACCCCCGCGGCGAGCAGCCACGGCCATCGGCGGGCATGGCGCGCGACCTCGGCGTGGAGCCGCTCGCTGGCGGCGGCCTCGGCGGCGGCGTGAGGGTGAATCTCCGGCGTTTCCGGCACGGGTGCGGAGACGGTCGTCGCCTGGGGCCGTGCGATCGCCGGGGCAGACGGCACGGCCCCGGACCCGGCTTCCTCCGGCGGCGCTTCGTCTGCCAGCAGCTCGCCGATGAACCGGTAGCCCAGCGCGTGCTGGGTCTGGATGTAGCGCGGATGGTGCGAGTCGTCCCCCAGGGCGCTGCGCAGCTGGGCGATGACCCGGGTCAGCACGCCCGGGGTGACGTGCCGATGGCCCCAGACCTGGTCGAGCAGGTCGTCCCGACCGACCAGCTCACCGGCCCGGCGCAGCAGGATCAACAGGACCGAGAAGGCCTTGGGCTCCACCGTCTGCGGGACACCGGCGCGCAGCAGGACATGCGCCGTGGCGTCCACGACGATGTCATCGAAACGGTAGCTCTCGGCCGTAGGCCCGCCTTGGCCTGCCGTCCTGAGGGTGTCCATCGGCAAAACCTCATGGCGACCTCATCAACCTGAGCGGACGATGAGGAAAGGCGCGCCCGGCCATCATGACTCAAGCCCGGGGGCGGTGGAACCTGTCTGGGCGCCGGAAAAAACGGTGCCAGACCCTTCCCCGGAGACCGTCATGAACGCCCTTTTCTCTTCCTCCAACCCGCTGCCGTCCATCCTGGCCAAGCCCTTCGAAGGCCCCGCCCGCCGCCGTTGCATCAACGGCTTCCAGCTGGACACCGCCGAAGTGGACCGCTTCAACGCCTTCCTGGCCCGGGTCGGTGGCCATGAGCTGGAAACCGACCAGCTCGCCTCGGCCGCCCGCGAACTGTGCCGTCCGGGCCGCCCGGACACGTCGCCGCCGTGCATCCGCCAGCGCCTGCGCTGGATCGCCGCCGTGGAACAGCTGCTCGGCGACCGCCAGTGGCAGCCGGCCAACGAAGCCACCGAGACCGCCGCGGCCATCGTCGACTACGCCCGCAGCCGCGACGACCTGATCCCCGACTGGCTGCCGATGGTCGGTCGCCTGGACGATGCGATCGTGGTCGAGGCCGCCTGGCCGGTGCTGGCCGCCGAGGTGGACGACTACCTCGACTACTGCCGCGTGCGCAGTCAGGAAGCCCGCATGCGCGGTCACCGCCCGTCGGACTACAGCTTCAACCGGGCCGACTACGAGCAGGTCCGTTTCGAAGCGGCGGTGCTGGCCGAACACGAGCGCCGTATCCGCGAGAGCAGCTACCTGTCGTCCTCGCCCGCGATGTTCCGGGTGCATTGAGCGGTTCGATTCGCCCATCGCGGTGCGGCGCACACACCGCCGCACCGCACGAAGAAAGGGCCGCCATCGCGCGGCCCTTTCGCTTCGTGAGGGTCTGATGGCCAGCCGCCGCGGCGCCAGGGAATGACCAAAGATCCGCTCGGCCTCCCTTGCGCACCTGAACGCGGCGCATGCACGGGACATGTACCGGGCGTGGCGCATCATCAGGGAATCCGAAAAGGGCTCGCGCGGCACCGCCGGCCGCCGCGTGCGTCGCGACCGCGGCCGGAAGCGAGGTGCGTCATGCGCATGTTCCATCCCACCCCGACTGCGCAGCCCCTGCCCTTCGATCACCTGTACAGCGGCATGGCGGCGCCCGACCTCGAGGCGATTCCGCTGTCCGATCGCGCGGTCGTTCAGTTCGACCAGCTGTTGCACGAGATCCATGCCGACGCGCCGCGCGTGAACAACGATCGGCTGCAGCAGCTGGCGTCCTGGCTGATCCGCCAGCCCACCGACGATGCGCACCAGGTCATCGACTCGCGCCTGCAGCGCGTGCACGAACTGCGCGCGATGCTCGCCGACCCGGACTGGGACGTGCACGACGCGGTGCGCGCACGCATCGACAGACTGCTGGCCTACATCGACCGCGAGGACGACCTGATCGCCGATCGCACGCCCCTGCTGGGCCAGCTCGACGACGTGCTGCTGATCGAACTGGCCTGGCCCGCGTTCGCGGAGGACGTCGAGGATTACCGCGACTACTGCGCGTACCGCCGCCTGGCCCACCCCACCGGCGACCCGCCGGAGCGTCGTGCCGCGTGGGTGCGCGATCGCATGGACGAACTGGCGCTGTGGCAGCACCTGCTGTGGGTGCGCGAACAGCATTACGCGCCGTGGAACCTGCCGACACGACTGTTCCAGGTGTCGTGATCCGCAGGCTGGGGAAGACGGGCTGGTCACTTGAGGATGAATGCCGCAAGCCCCCAGCCCCCGCCCCCAATCCCCTGCAAATAACAAGACTTCGCCGCCACCCGCCGGGCTGCTAACCTGCGTCCGGCATGCCAGCAGTTCCCTTCGTCCACCTCCATCTCCACAGCGAATATTCGCTCGCCGACTCGACGATCCGTATCGGCGAGATGGTCAAGCGCTGCGTCAAGCTCGGCCAGCCGGCCGTGGCGTTGACCGACGTGGACAACCTGTTCGCCGCGGTGAAGTTCTACAAGGCGGCCGAGGGCGCGGGACTGAAGCCGATCCTCGGCGCCGACGTCGGCCTGGCCGACGGCAACGAAGCCGCCTCGCGCATGACCCTGCTGTGCCGCGACCGCACCGGCTACCTCACGCTGTCGCGCCTGCTGTCGCGCGCTTGGATGGAGGGCCACCGCACCGACGGCGTCGCCCTGCGCCCGGAATGGCTGCGCGAGGACAACACCGGGCTGTTCGCGCTGGCCGGCCGCGGCAGCCTCGCCGGGCGCCTGGCCATGGGCCACCGCCACGAGCTGGCCGAAGCATGGCTGATGGACTGGCGCAGCGTGTTCGGCGAACGCCTGCATCTGGAACTCACCCGCACCGGCCGCGACGGTGAGGACGTCTTCAACGCCTTCGCGCTGCACGCTTCGGCCGCGCGTTCGCTGCCGCTCATCGCCAGCAACGACGTGCGCTTCCTCGATGCCGAAGGCTTCGACGCGCACGAGGCGCGCGTATGCATCGCCTCGGGCCGCGTGCTCGACGACCCCAAGCGCCCGAAGGACTACAGCGCCGAGCAGTACCTGAAGTCCTCCGAGGACATGCAGGCACTGTTCGCCGACGTGCCCGACGCGATCGACAACGCATTCGCGCTGGCCATGCGTTGCAACGTCGAGATGAAGCTCGGCGAATACGCGCTGCCCGCGTTCCCGGTGCCCAGCGAACACACCATCGAAAGCTGGCTGCGCGGCACGGCACGCGACGGCCTGGCCAAGCGCCTCGAGAAGAACCCGCTCGCCCCCGACAAGACGCGCGAGGACTACGACGCGCGCCTGGACGTGGAACTGGACGTCATCATCAAGATGGGGTTCCCCGGTTACTTCCTGATCGTGGCGGACTTCATCAACTGGGCCAAGGACCACGACATCCCGGTCGGTCCGGGGCGTGGTTCCGGTGCCGGTTCACTGGTCGCGTGGGCACTGGGCATCACGGACCTGGATCCGTTGCCCTACGACCTGCTGTTCGAGCGGTTCCTCAACCCCGAACGCGTGTCGATGCCCGACTTCGACATCGACTTCTGCATGGACCGCCGCGACGAGGTCATCGACTACGTCGCGCGCAAGTACGGCCGCGACCGCGTCTCGCAGATCATCACCTACGGCACCATGGCCGCGAAGGCCGTGGTGCGCGACTCCGGCCGCGTGCTGGGGCACCCGTACGGTTTCGTCGACGGCATCGCCAAGCTCATCCCGAACACGCTGGGCATCAGCCTGGACGATGCGATGGGCGAGTCGGAGGCCTCGAAACAGGACAACACGCTCACCTCGCCCGACCTCATCCAGCGCTACCACAGCGAAGAAGACGTGCGCGACCTGGTGGACCTGGCGCGCAGTCTGGAAGACCTCACGCGCAACGCCGGCAAGCACGCCGGCGGCGTGGTGATCGCGCCCAGTCCGCTCAGCGACTTCTGCCCGCTGTTCGCCGAACACGACGGCGAAGGCCGCGGCAAGAATCCGGTCACGCAGTTCGACAAGGACGACGTCGAAGCCGTCGGCCTGGTGAAGTTCGACTTCCTGGGCCTGCGCACGCTCACGATCATCGACTGGGCGGTCAAGGCCATCAACAAGCGGCGCCATGCCGAGGGCCAGGCACCGCTCGACATCGCCGCGCTGGAACTGGACGACAAGGCCAGCTACGAGCTGTTCGCGCGCGGCGACACGGTCGCGGTGTTCCAGTTCGAATCGCGCGGCATGCGCGAGCTGCTCAAGCGCGCAAAACCCGACACCTTCGAGGACATCATCGCGCTCGCCGCGCTGTTCCGTCCCGGCCCGCTGGGCTCGGGGATGGACCGCGAATGGGTGGACCGCAAGCACGGCCATACCGAAGTCACGTATCCGCATCCGTCACTGGAACCGGTGCTGTCGCCGACCTACGGCGTCATCGTCTACCAGGAACAGGTGATGCAGATCGCGCAGGTGTTGGCGGGCTACACGCTCGGCGGCGCCGACATGCTGCGTCGCGCGATGGGCAAGAAGAAGCCCGAGGAGATGGCGAAGGAACGCGCCAAGTTCGAGACCGGCTGCGCCGAGCGCGGCATCGATGCGAGGCAGGCCTCGCCGATCTTCGACCTGATGGAGAAGTTCGCCGAGTACGGCTTCAACAAGTCGCACTCGGCCGCCTACGCCCTGGTCGCGTACCAGACGGCGTGGTTGAAGGTGCACTACCCGTCCGAGTTCATGGCTGCGGTGCTGTCCTCGGACATGGACAACACCGACAAGGTGACCAGCTTCCTCGACGAATGCCGCGTGATGGGCCTGACCGTGCTGCGTCCGGACGTGGACGAGTCGGCGTACATGTTCGAAGCCAAGGACGCGAACACGATCCGCTACGGCATCGGCGCGGTGAAGGGCGTCGGTCGCGGCGCCTGCGAGGCGATCGTCGAGGCGCGACGCGCAGGCCCGTTCGAAGACCTGCTGGATTTCTGCAAGCGCGTGGACAGCGGCAAGCTCAACCGTCGCGCGATGGAAGCGCTGACGCAGGCCGGCGCGCTCGACAAGCTGGGGAAGAACCGCGCCAGCCTGATGCTGCAGCTGCCGGAAGTGCTCAAGGCGACCGACCAGCTGGCCAAGGAGCGCGAAGCCGGACAGGTCTCGCTGTTCGGCAGCTTCGAAACCGCCGCGCCCGCGCTGCACCTGGACCTGCCCGAAACCGACGAGTGGCCGCTCACGCAGATCCTGCACGGCGAGCGCGAAACGCTGGGGCATTACCTCAGCGGCCATCCGTTCGACCCCTATCGCGACGAAGTGCGCGGGCTGATCGGCAACGACCTCGGCGCCCTGGAGAAGATCTGGGAGAACCGCCCAGAGCAGCGCGGCAGCTGGCGACAGGAAGTGGAGACGGTCGTCGCCGGTCTCGTCGTTGGCCTGCGCAAGAAGGGCGACAGCCAGATGTTCGTGCAGATCGAGGACGGCCGCGGCCGCATCGAATGCGCCTTCTTCGCCGAGACCTACAGCGACTACGCGCCGTTGCTGTCGCGCGACCGGTTGCTGGTGATCCAGGGCGGCCTGCGAGAGGACAGTTTCAGCGGCGGTTTCGCCCTGCGCGCATCGCGCTGCTGGAGCTTCGAGCAGATCTGCGAGAAGCATGCACAGCGCCTGTCACTGCGCCTGGACCTGCGCGAACCGGGAACGATGCAGCGCGTCGATGCGCTGCTGGCCACGCATCGCCCCGGACCCACGCCCATCCGCATGGATCTGCTGGTGAAACACGGCGCCGCAGGTTCGCTCGACCTCAACGGCACCCAGTCGATCCGCGCAGACGCGGACCTGCCCTCACGCCTGCGCGCGATGCCCGGCGTGCGCGCGGTGAAGCTGGCGCTGACCAAGCCCTGGGCGAACTGAGCGCATCTGCCGTTCCTTCTCCCCTGGCGGGAGAAGGTGGCGCGAAGCGTCGGAAGCGGGGGGGCGACGTCAGTCGCGCAGTTCCGCCCGCCAGTTGCGCCGCGCGTCCGCCACGTTGAACACCACCGTTCCCGCCTTGGCGTCGTAACGCCAGCCCTTCGCCTCGATGCCGTCCACCGCCACCGACGCCGGCTTGCGCAATACCCCGAACACCGTCACCTGCGCCTGGTTCCACCACGGCGCGAAGCCATCGTGTTCGATGTGCGATGCGATGGTCGTCGCCGGGCCGACCGATTCGCAGGCATACGAAACGCGCAGATACGCACCATCGCGGTAAGCGAAGCTCTCACCGTCGTCCTGGTACAGCGCGCCGCCGCATTCGGCCTTCGCTTCGGAGGAAGGCAGGTACACCTGCAGCTGCAGCGGCCCCTTCGGCGATTCGCCGGTGTGCTGCACCAGCGGCTGCATCGGCACGATCGCGCCGGCGCGCGCGTAGACGGGCACGGCTACCGGACGGGGATCGAAGCGGAACGGTTCCTTCCCCGCGACGTCACGCTGCGATGTACCGAACGCGTACCACTCGCCGGGCGGCAACGTGACTGCGTGCGCATCCAGCCGTTCATCGACGACAGGGGCCACGAACAGGTCCGCGCCGAACAGGAAGTCGCGATCGTTGCCGTAGGACGCCTGTGCCTGCGGGTATTGCAGGAACACCGGGCGCATGATCGGCAATCCCGTGCGTGCGTTTTCCTCGGCGGCGGTGTACAGGTAGGGCAACAGGCGATAACGCTGCTCGATCGCCGCGCGCCGCAGCGCTTCCTGTTCCGGCCCGTCCACCCATGCTTCGTGCGGACGCGTGTCGGTGGCGGCGTGGTTGCGGAACACCGGGTTGAACGCGCCCAACTGGAACCAGCGCGTCAGCAGATCCGGCGGCGGCGAACCGATGAAACCGCCGATGTCGTCGCCCGCCAGCGCGACGCCGGACAGCCCCAGGCTCAGCAGGTTCGGCGTGCTCTGCGCGAGGTGGTGCCAACTGGCGGTGTTGTCGCCGGTCCAGGTCGCCGCATACCGCTGCGCACCCGCGTAGGCCGCGCGCGTGAGCACGAACGGACGCTGCGACGGCTGCAATGCCAGCAGGCCTTCGTAGGTCGCACGCGCGTTGAGCATGCCGTAGACGTTGTGGATCGCGCGGTGGTCGCGCGTGGTGCCGTCGTCCATGCGATGCACGGCATCCAGCGACATCGTGTTGCCGGGCACGTTGAACACCGACGGCTCGTTCATGTCGTTCCAGTAGCCGGCCGCGCCCATCGCCGCGAAGTCGCGGTACAGCGCGCCCCACCAGTCGCGCACGCGCGACAGGGTAAAGTCCGGGAACACCGCATCGCCCGGCCACACCGGCCCGATGTACAGCGAGCCATCGGGATTGCGGATGAACACATCGGCGGCCATGCCGGAGTCGAACGGCGCATAGCCCTTGCCGGGATCGTGCTTGATGTGCAGGTCGGTGATGAGCACCGTGCGCAGACCCTGCGCGCGCAGGTCGGCGATCATCTGCTCGAAATGCGGGAACTGCGCACGATCGATGGTGAAGGGCGCGTAGCCCTGCTGGTAGTCGATGTCGAGGTAGATCGCGTCGCTGGGAATGCGCTGTTTGCGCAGCATCGCGGCGACTTCCCGCACCTTCGCTTCCGGGTTGTAGGTGTAGCGCGACTGCTGGAAGCCCAGCGTCCACAACGGCGGCAGCGGCGTGCGCCCCGTCAGCGCGGTGTAGCGCTCGACCACCTGTGCCGGCTTCGGACCGGCGATGAAGTAGTAGTCCAGTGCACCGCCGTCCGCGCCGAACGACAGCGTGGCGTCGGTTTCCTTTCCGAAATCGAAACTGCTGCGGTGCGTGTTGTCGAAGAACACGCCGTATGCGACACCGCCGCGCAGGCCGATGAAGAACGGGATCGACTTGTACAGCGGATCGCTGGTGCCCTGCCATCCGTACGATTCGGTGTTCCACATCGCGAAGGCGCGACCGCGACGGTCCAGCGGGCCGGCCTTGTCGCCCAGGCCGTAGTAGTGCTCATCGGTCGGCATCGATTTCCAGACGCGCACGCGCGTGTCGTGCTCGCCTGGCAGCCAGGCCATCGGCAGCGAAGCGTCGTCCGCAAGGAGTACCCGGCCGTCGTCGTCGACGAAATCCACCCGCAGCGGCGAGCGGTGCACGACGGCGGTGAGGCGGTCGCCGTGCACGCGGACCGCGTCACGGGTTTCCTCGATGGTCACGCTCGACGGCCCGGCACCCTGCACGACCGCCCATAAGGCGTCGCCATCGAGCCTTCCGTCCGGCGCCAGCCGGACACGGAACACGCCATCCGCGTGGACACTTACCTGCACTCGAGCGGGGCCGCTGCGGACGATGACGCCGTCCGGGCGGCGCTCGATCCGGTCCGCATCGCCCAGATGGCGCCAGCCGGCGGCACTTGCCGGCCCCACGACCGCGAACAGCAGCGCGACGACCCGCGCCCACCCCATGACCTTCATCCCCATCCCCTTCCGATCCGTGTCCGGATTCAAGCACGGGGGCGGCGGGACGGCCCGATGAAGTCGTTTTCAATGGCCGCCGGCAGCAGGTGTTGTGGATTCCATACTGCAAACACACCTCTCGGTACGGTCACCCGGCGTCGGCTAGACTGTCCCACTTTCCGGCCACCGGCCCGAGCATGAACCCGAATTACCTCGACTTCGAGCAGCCCATCGCCGACCTGGAAGCCAAGATCCAGGAACTGCGCCATGCCAGCAACGGCCCGGCCGTGGACGTGGACGCCGAAGTGCATGCCCTGCAGGACAAGCTGCGCCTGCGCACCGCGCAGATCTTCCGCGACCTCAGCCCGTGGCAGGTCTCGCAGCTGGCCCGCCACCCGGCGCGCCCGTACACCAACGACTACATCCGCGTGATATGCGACGAGTTCCAGGAACTCGCCGGCGATCGCGCCTACGCCGACGACGCCGCCATCGTGGGTGGCCTGGGCCGCATCAACGGCCGCAGCGTGGTGATCATCGGCCACCAGAAAGGCCGCGACACCAAGAGCAAGATCAAGCGCAACTTCGGCATGCCGCGTCCGGAGGGCTATCGCAAGGCGCTGCGCCTGATGAAGCTGGCCGAGCGCTTCAAGCTGCCGCTGCTGACCTTCATCGACACTCCGGGCGCCTACCCCGGCGTGGGCGCGGAAGAACGCGGCCAGTCCGAAGCCATCGCCCGCAACCTGCTGGAGATGAGCGAGCTGAAGGTGCCGGTGATCTGCACCGTGATCGGCGAAGGCGGCTCCGGCGGCGCGCTCGCCATCGGCGTGGGCGATCGCACGATGATGCTGGAATACAGCACCTACTCGGTGATCTCTCCGGAAGGCTGCGCGTCGATCCTGTGGAAGGACGCCGCCAAGGCCAAGGACGCCGCCGAGCAGCTGGGCCTCACGGCCAAGCGCCTGCTGGGCCTGGGCCTGATCGACAAGATCGTGCGCGAGCCCATCGGCGGCGCGCATCGCAACCCGAAGCAGATGGCCACGCGCCTGAAGGCCGTGCTGCTCAACGAACTCGACGCGCTGGAGCAGTTGCCGGTCGAGGACCTGCTGGATCGCCGTTACAAGCGGCTGCGCAGCTACGGGGCGTACGAGGCGGCGTGACGATGATGAGGCTCGCCCTCATCGCGAGCCTCATGCTCATTCCGAGCATTGCACAGGCCTGCACCTGTCCAGCCGGAACGGATGCCTGGTGGAAGCAGGCAGCCGACGTCGCGCTGATACGCGTGGAAAGCGTGGGTTGGCAAACTGAAGATCCGATGTCGCGGAGACAATGTTCCGTCGGACCGATGGCGTCGCGGTGCTACCCAAAACAGGTCGCCCGCTTCACGCAGATCGAGGCGTTCAAGGGGTCGGTCAACCGCGTGCCGACCGTGGCTTCCGGTTATGGCGGCGGAGACTGCGGGATTCCGCTGGTCGCCGGCGCGCACTACGTGGTGTTCCTGGATAAGGGCGACAGCAACATAGGCATCTGCAACGCCGCGGCCCCCCTATGTCTACCTGAAGCACGCGGAACCGTTCCTGCAGTCGCTGCGCAATATCGCGCGCGATCCCAAGGCCAAGATCGCTCCGCGCCCGCCGCGTCAGCCTCTATAACCGACGTACGGCGCTTCACCACGCCCGCAGATACTGCTCCGGCGCATGCAGCTCGCCTGACAGCTCCTTCGCCGCGCGCCGCGGGAAATACGGATCGCGCAGCAGTTCGCGGGCGATGAGCACCACGTCGGCATCGCCGTTCTCCACGATGGACCCGGCATGGTCCGATTTCGTGATCAGGCCCACCGCACCCGTCGCGATGCCGGCCTCGTGCCGGATGCGCGAGGCGAACGGCACCTGGTAGCCGGGCTCCAGCGGGATCTTCGCGCTGTGCACCAGCCCACCGCTGGACACATCGATCAGGTCGATGCCGCGCGCTTTCACGATGCGCGCCAGCTCGATGCTCTGCCCTACGTCCCAGCCACCCTCGGTCCAGTCGGTCGCCGACACGCGCAGCCACAGCGGCAGGCGCTCCGGCCACACCTTGCGCACGGCGTCGATCACTTCCAGCAACAGACGGATGCGGTTCTCGAACGAACCGCCGTACGCATCGGTGCGATGGTTCGACAGCGGCGAGAGGAACTGGTGCAGCAGGTAACCATGCGCGGCATGGATCTCCGCCAGCTGGAAGCCGGCAGCCTGCGCGCGCCACGCGGCGCAGGCGAAATCGTCGACGACGTTGCGCAGCTCGCCTTGCGTCAGCGCGCGCGGCACCGGCGAGGTTTCGCTGAAGGCGATGGCCGACGGTGCGACAGGCGTCCAGCCGCCGTCTTCCTCCGTCACCGCGATGCTGCCCAACCACGGCGGCGCCACGCTGGCCTTGCGTCCGGCATGGGCCAGCTGGATGCCCGGTACCGCGCCCTGGCAGGCCATGAAACGCGCGATGCGCGACCACGCCTCGGCCTGCCGGTCGTTCCACAGACCCGTATCGGCCGGCGAGATTCGGCCTTCGGCCGAGACGGCGCTGGCTTCGGCGATGATCGCGCCGGCGCCGCCCACGGCGCGGCTGCCCAGATGCACCAGGTGCCAGTCGTTGGGCACGCCGTCGACCGCCGAGTACTGGCACATCGGCGCCACCACGAGGCGGTTGCGCAGGGTCAGCGAGCGTTGCTCGATCGGATCGAAAAGCCGGGCCACGGCGATACTCCTGGAAGGCGGACAGCGGGATGCAGGACAGATGGTGCGTCCGTCCGGCCGCCAGCACAGCCCCATGCATGGGTTGCTGCATTCCACCGCCATGGCACCATCCGTGGATGATCCCGCCGCCGCCCGCCCCGCTCCTGCACGCCCTGCACGACCGCCCTGCGGCGCCGCTGTGCGTGGGCTTCAGCGGCGGGCTGGACTCCACCACGCTGCTGCATCTGCTGGCAGTGCACGGGCGCGAGGGCGGGCTGCGGGCGATCCACGTCCACCACGGCCTCCACGCCGATGCCGATGCATGGACGCAACACTGCGAACGCGTCTGCACAACGCTGAACGTTCCGCTCATGGTCGTCCGCGTCGGGGTGGTTCGCGACGGCCGTGGGCTGGAAGCCGCGGCGCGCGAGGCACGGCATGCCGCGTTCGAATCCACGCTGTTGCCGGGCGAGGTTCTCGCGCTGGCACACCATCGCGACGACCAGGCCGAGACGTTCCTGCTGCGTGCGCTGCGTGCCTCGGGGCCGGACGGCCTGGCGGCGATGCGCCGCTGGCGTGAGTTCGGCCCCGGCCACCTGTGGCGCCCACTGCTCGACACCGCACGGGAAGACCTGCTTGCCTACGCGCACGCGCACGGGCTGGCGTGGATCGACGATCCC
The DNA here is from genome assembly GCF_030053425.1 of Lysobacter stagni. Taxonomy (NCBI): domain Bacteria; kingdom Pseudomonadati; phylum Pseudomonadota; class Gammaproteobacteria; order Lysobacterales; family Lysobacteraceae; genus Lysobacter; species Lysobacter stagni. Next base: position 3,555,929 of record NZ_JASGBI010000001.1, read on the forward strand.
AGCAACGAAGACGAAGGCCTGGATCGCAACTTCCTGCGCCACCGCGTCCTGCCATTGCTGCGGGAACGCTGGCCGCAGGCGGAGGCGACCCTGGCACGCTCGGCCGTACTGTGCGCGCAGGCGCACGAACTGCTGGCCGATGAGGACGCGCACGCGTTCGCGCGTGTGGCCACGGCCGATCCGCAGTGCCTCTCCCGTACACGGCTGCGTTCGCTTCCCACGATGCGGCGCGCACGCGTGATCCGGCACTGGATCGCCTCCCTCGGGTTGCCGCCGCTGCCCGCCAACGGCATCGAACGCATCGAAGGCGAACTGCTCGATGCGCGCGAGGATGCCGAGGCGTTGTTCCAGTGGCATGGCGCGGTCGTGCGCAGCTGGCGTGATCTGCTGTGGGCCGGCGGACTGCAGCCCGCATTGCCGGGGGACTGGCGCGTCGAATGGGATGGGACCACGCCACTGGGCCTGCCCCACGGGGGATGGCTGCACCTGGAAGGCGCTCCGCATTTCGACCGCCCGCTGATCGCACACGCGCGCCGCGGTGGCGAACGCATCGTCCTGCCCGGCCGTGCGCATTCGCACACGCTCAAGCACGTCCTGCAGGACCTCGGCGTGCCACCCTGGGAACGCGAGCGCCTCCCCCTGCTGAGCGACACCGACGGCGACGTCCTGGCCATCGGCGACCTGGCCTATGCCGCGTCCTTCGACCGCTGGCTGCGCGGGATCGGCGCCCGACTGCACTGGCAACCGCGGCCGGACGCCCACCACGGCAATTGATTCCGTTCCCTCGCGGCGCCACACTTCGCACATGGCCCGCAAACCCGCCAACGAAGAATCGAACGCCGCATCGCCGGTCAGCGATTTCGAGAAGTCGCTCGATGCGCTGGAGCAACTCGTCGACAAGATGGAACACGGCGAGATGAGCCTGGAAGACTCGCTGGCGGCCTACGAGCGCGGTGTCGGCCTCTACCGCCGCTGCCAGAGCGCGCTGGAAGAAGCCGAACTGCGTGTGCGCCTGCTGACCGATCCGCAGTACCCGGCGAACGCAGAGCCGTTCGCCACGCCCAGCCCGCAGAACGGCCACGATGGCTGACCTCGCCGGCTGGCGCGAACGCGCCGACGCCGCGCTGCAACGCGCACTGCCCGATCCTTCATCGCCGCCGCAACGCCTGCACGCGGCGATGCGCCATGCCGTCCTGCTCGGCGGCAAGCGCATGCGGCCGATGCTGGTGTACGCCGCCGGCGCGCTGTTCGACGTGCGCGCGGACGTGCTGGACGCGCCCGCCGTCGCGGTCGAACTGATCCATGCCTATTCGCTGGTGCACGACGACCTGCCCGCGATGGACGACGACGCCCTGCGTCGCGGTCAGCCGACGGTGCACGTCGCCTTCGACGAAGCCACCGCCATCCTTGCGGGCGATGCATTGCAGTCGCTCGCGTTCGAGGTGCTGGCGAACACGGGCGCCAGTGATTCCATCCGCGTCGAGCTGCTGCGCACGCTGGCCATCGCCTCCGGCGCCGCCGGCATGTGCGGCGGGCAGGCGCTGGACCTGGCGGCGACCGGCAACGGCACCTCGCTTTCCGTTTCGCAGCTGGAAACGCTGCACTCGCTCAAGACCGGGGCGCTCATCCGCGCGTCGGTGCGCATGGGCGCGCTCTGCGGTGGCGCTTCCCCGGACGATCTGGCCCGCCTCGATCGCTACGCGGACGCGCTGGGCCTGGCCTTCCAGGTGCGCGACGACCTGCTCGACATCGAAGGCGACAGCGCCACGCTCGGCAAGACCGCCGGCAAGGACGTGGCGCAGGACAAGGCCACCTTCCCCGCGTTGATCGGACGCGACGCCTCGCGCGCGCGCCTGGACGAACTGCGCGCCGCGATGGCGGATGCGCTGGCCCCGTTCGGCGCGCGTGCCGACGGGCTGGCCGAGCTGGGCAGGATGGCGATCGAACGCGATCGCTGATCGCGCGGCAAGCGACGATCCGCCTTGTCAGGAATACAGCCGGACGCGAGCCTCGCTGCCCAGCAGAGGGCGCAGGGCCGGCAACATGCCGACCTGGCCTAGGTGTTCCAACAGACAGGTGGCGACGGCGTTCTCCGCATCGCCACCTCGCGCCACCTCGCCGTCGATCAAGCCGGCGAGACACCGAAGTTGCTGCACGGAAGGCTTCGCGCCCGACACGAACGGCAGGAACGACTGGTACACCGAATGAAGCGATTCACTCGGCCACGTCGCATCTTCCTGGTCCAGTTGCCATTCGGAACGGAACGCCGGGAATATCGCGCACAGACGCTCCACCAACTCTTGCTGCGGTGAAGCGTCCATGGCCGATGGTCCGGCTACTTCACCAGCCGCCACGAGAACGGATAGCGGTACGCGATGCCGTCATTGGCCTTGATGGCCGCAATGATGGTGAGCACCAGCCAGGCAATGCCGGTGATCAGGAAGCCCGGGACGGCGATGATGATGCCGACGAAGGTGAACACCAGCAGCCACAGCACCACCCAGACGATCGCCACGGTGATATTGAAGTTCAGCGCTTCCTTGGCCTGGTCATCGACGAAGGGCATGCTTTCCTTCTTCACCAGCCAGATGATCAACGGCCCGAGGAACGTGCCCCAGCCACCGATGCCGGAGGTCAGGATCGCACCGAGGATGGCGGCCAGGTGCGCGAACATCGCCCACTGGCGTTCCTGCGCGGCGACGCCGCTTTGATGGTGATCCTGCGGCGGAGGCGGCGGTGGGGCTGCGGGCTGGCCCGGATCGACGGGGTTCTCGCTCATACGGCAATGCTCCATGGAGGTCCAGGAGCACTTTCCGCCCGGCGCAATGACAGGTCAAGCGCGTGGCGCTGGCGCGGTCACTCGCCCGTCTCGCCCGCCACGGTCATGCGGCCGACCAGGATCGAACCGGTCCGCACGTGCGAGCGTAGGTCCACGTCGCTGCCCACGGCTTCGATGGCGGAGAACATGGCCTTGAGGTTGCCCGCGACGGTGATGCCGTCGACCGGGTACTGGATCTGTCCGTTCTCCACCCAGAAGCCGGCGGCGCCGCGCGAATAGTCGCCGGTCACGGTGTTCACGCCCTGCCCCATCAGCTCGGTGACCAGCAGACCGCGGCCCATGCCCTGCAGCATGGCGTCGAAGTCGCCCGCGTTCGCCTCGACCTGCAGGTTGTGCACGCCGCCGGCGTTGGCAGTGGTCGCAAGGCCCAGCTTGCGCGCGGAATAGCTGCCCAGGATGTAGCGCTGCAACACGCCGCCCTTCACCAGCGGGGATTCGCGCGTGGCCACGCCTTCGGCATCGAACGACGCGGAACGGAAACCGCGCGGCAGGAACGGATGCTCGTCGATCGCGAACCAGTCCGGGAACAGCTGCTGGCCGGCGGAGTCGACGAGGAAGCTGGCGCGGCGGTACAGCGCACCGCCCGAGACTGCGCCCAGCAGATGCCCCACCAGCGAACGCGCCATTTCCGAGGCGAACAGCACGGGGTATTCGCCCGTGGCGATCTGCCGCGGCTCCAGTCGCGAGGCCGCACGCTGCGCGGCCTTGCGGCCGACCGTCGCGGCCGATTCCAGATCATCGGCCGACAGACCGAACGTGTACCAGCCGTCGCGCTGCATCGCATCGCCCTGGCCTGCGATCAACGCGCAGCTGAGGCTGTGCTGCGTGCTGCGCTCGCGCCCGACGAACCCGTGCGAGTTGGCGTACACGCTGACGCTCTCGCCGGTGCCCACCGACGCGCCATCGGAATTGGCGATGCGCGAATCGGCTTCGCGACCGGCCTGTTCGCTGGCCAGCGCGAGGTCGATCGCGCGGTCGGCGTCGATCATCCACGGGTGCCATGAATCGAACTCGCGCAGGTCGGTGGCCATCAGATCGGCCTCGGCCAGGCCGGCGGCGGCGTCGTCCTCGGTGTGGCGCGCGATCGCGCAGGCCTGTTCGACCGTGGCGTCCAGGCTGTCTTCACGCAGGTCCGCGGTGCTGGCGCTGCCCTTGCGCTTGCCGAAGTACACCGTGACGGAGATGCCGCGGTCGCGCGTGGACTCAACGGTTTCCACCTCGCCCATGCGGACGTTGACGCTCAGGCCGGAATCCTCGGAGCACGAGACCTCCGCCTGGGTGGCTCCGCGGGCGCGGGCGCTCTCCAGCAGGCGCTGCGAGAGGTCGGCAAGGACGTCCAGGCGCGCCTGGCTGTCGCCGAGGGAGGCCGCGTAGGCCGGCAGCGGGGATGCGATCACGTTCAATGGCTTATCCTTTCACTTGCGATCCCGCAGCCGCGGGACGGTATTTGACAGCGTAGGCGCTCCGGGCCCGGCCCCGCCGCGTGCGCGACGATCCATGGAACATCGAAGCATGCGTGGCAGAGACGAAGAATCCGGCGAGTTTTTCAGCCCCAGCCGCAGCCAGAACCGGCGCGACGCGCTGGAGGTGCTGGCGCTCGGCGAGAAGCTGGTGGCGTTGACCGAGGCGCAGCTGGCGAAGCTGCCGATCCCCGATTCGCTGCTCCCGCACATCCGCGATTGCAGGCGCATCACCGCGCACATCGCGCACAAGCGCCAGCTGGCGTACCTGGCCAAGCAGATGCGCCGCGAGGACGACGACGTGCTCGACGCGATCCGCGACGCGCTCGACGAGGACGGCGAAGCGGCGCGGCGCGAGGTCGCGGCGATGCATCGCGTCGAAGCGTGGCGTGAACGCCTGCTCGCCGACGGCGACGCCGCGCTGGCGCAGCTGCTCGACGAATACCCTACGGCCGACCGCCAGCACCTGCGCGCCCTGGTGCGCGGCGCGGTGGACGAGCGCAACAAGAACAAGCCGCCGCGGCAGTTCCGCGAGCTGTACCGCGAACTGCGCGAGTTGATCGTGGGTGGAAGCGCGGGCACTGACGAGGAAGACGCGGACAACGTCGAGGATTGAGGGCGATACGGCGCCATCGCTCTTGACCGTTCGCCCTGAGCGTAGCGGCGAAGCCGCGAAGTCGAAGGGGTGAAAGACCCGGAACATCGCCGCGGCGACATCGCTCCTCCGTTCTTCCTTCGACTTCGCTGCGCTGTTCTCAGGACGAACGGTGAAAGTCATCATGGTGCCCGCGCGACGAAGCGCGCCGCTCACGCCTGCGTACCGCCCACCGTCAGCTGGTCGATCAGCAGCGACGGCTGGCCGACGCCCACCGGGACGCTCTGGCCATCCTTGCCGCACACACCGACGCCTTCGTCCAGCGCGAGGTCGTGGCCGATCATCTTCACGCGCTGCATCGTCTCGGGGCCGTTTCCGATCAGCGTGGCACCCTTCACCGGCGCGGTGATCTTTCCGTCCTCGATCAGATACGCCTCGGTCGCGGAGAACACGTACTTGCCGCTGGTGATGTCGACCTGGCCGCCGCCGAAGTTGACCGCGTACAGGCCCTTCTTCACCGAGCGGATCATCTCTTCCGGATCGTGCTGGCCGGCGAGCATGTAGGTGTTGGTCATGCGCGGCATCGGCAGGTGCGCGAACGATTCACGACGACCGTTGCCGGTGGGCGCCATGCCCATCAGGCGCGCGTTGAGCGTGTCCTGCATGTAGCCCACCAGCATGCCATCCTCGATCAGCGTGGTGCAGTGGGTGGGTGTGCCTTCGTCGTCGACGTTGAGCGAACCGCGACGTCCGGCCAGCGTGCCGTCGTCGACGATGGTCACGCCCGGCGAAGCCACGCGCTGGCCGATGCGGCCGGCGTAGGTGGATGTGCCCTTGCGGTTGAAGTCGCCTTCCAGGCCATGGCCCACCGCTTCGTGCAGCAGCACGCCCGGCCAGCCGCTGCCCAGCACCACCGGCATCACGCCGGCCGGTGCGTCGATGGCTTCCAGGTTCACCAGCGCCTGGCGCAGTGCTTCGCGCGCCAGTCTTTCCGGCTTGTCGCCGTCGAGCAGTTCGGCGTAGCTGTAGCGCCCACCGCCGCCGGCGTAGCCGCTCTCGCGGCGACCGTTCTGCTCGACGATGACCTGCACGTTCAGACGCACCAGCGGACGCACGTCGGCGGCAAGCACACCGTCGGTGCGCGCCACCAGCACGGTGTCCACGCCACCGGACAGGCTCACCATCACCTGCTGCACGCGCGGATCGGCCGCGCGCAGCAGCTTGTCGATGCGGCGCAGCGCTTCGACCTTGGCTTCGTTGGCGTAACCGTCGATGGGGTCTTCGGGCGCATAGAGCTCGCGGCCGCCGTTGCGCACCAGTGCGTGCGCGGGGTGCACGGAACCATCGCGCGCGATCGCACGCGCCGACTTCGAGGCCGACAGCAGCGCCTGCGTGTTGATCTCGTCCGAATAGGCGAAGCCCGTCTTCTCGCCGCTGATCGCGCGCACGCCCACGCCCTGCTCGATGGAATGCGCACCGTCCTTGACGATGCCGTCCTCCACCGTCCAGCTCTCGCGGCGCGAATGCTGGAAATACAGGTCGCCGAAATCGACGCCGGGGCCCATCAGGGTGCCGAACGTGCGCTCAAGGCCACCCGCGTCCAGGCCGGCGGGCAGCAGGAGGCGGGTTTCGGCGATCTGGATGGGCAGGGTCATTCGCGGGGTGCTCTCGGGAAAGGGTCGGTGCCGCGCCGGTGGGGCCGGCGGGCGGACGTCCCATGCGGGACGGACGGCAAGTGGCCGTCATCGTGCATGAGATGGTGGCACAAGCGGCGAATCCAACCGGTGAGCGCGGGCCCGCGCCACCGATGCGCGCGCCGTTCAGCCCGACGGCGGTGAGGCCTCGGCCTCGGCGCGTCCCTGCTCGCTGCCCACCACCTCGACCTTGGGCTCCTTCCACGGTCCTGTGACGCGGTAGGTGCGGGAGGTCATCTGCCCCAGCGGGCGCTGCAGCACGGCGTTGGCCGCCGCGCCGATGGCCGCGCCGACCGGACCGCCGGCGATGGCCCCGGCCACGGTCAGCAGGTTGCCGGCCTTGGGGCGCACTTCGATGGTCTGGTCGAAGCTCTGCGCGCGCAGGTTGGCGCTGCCGCGTATGGCAATCGATGCGGCCGGGCCGTCGATCATCATGTCGTCGCTGTGCGCGGTGCCGTTGGCGAAGCGCACCGTTCCTCCGGCTTCGTTGAAGGCGAAGCCCTTGGAGAAGAAATCACGGAAGTCCAGCATCAGGCGGCGCGGCAACTGGGCCAGGCTGAGCAGGCCCAGCACGCGACCGGCGCCGGGCTCGACTTCGAGCAGCCGGCCGTCGCGGATCTTCGCCTCCAGACTGCCATCCAGCGTGGCCAGGTTGAACGCGGCCGGGCTCCCGGCCCACGCCGCGTCGAAATGCATCGTGCCGTTGCCGCCGGCCAGCTGCTGACCCATGCCGAAGCCCGACAGCATCTGCCCCAGGTCCTGGCTTTCGATGCGTACGTCCAGCGCCGTGCGTGCGACGTTGCCGCGCCCGGTCCAGTCGCCGGTCACGTCGATGTTCTGCTTGGGCGCGCGCATCTGCACCTGCGCGATGCGCATGCCGGTCGCGGTCGGCTGCGTGCGCAGCTTCGCTTCGCCCAGGTGCGCGTCGGACACGCGCAGGTCGGCGATGTCGATGGTGAGCGGCGGAATCTTCGCCGGATTGAACGGATCCTCCGCTGGCGCCACGGGTGCGGCGGCATCGGTTGCGGCTGACGCTGCAGCCCGCTTGGGCGCGCGCCAGTACATGCGGTCGAAGCGGCCGGCGATGGCCGCGCCTTCGGCCGCGGGAATGAGCACCGCGCCCTGCAGCGCCGCACCTTCGGCCTGCACCGCGGTCGCGCCCTGCGGCGCGGGCACCACCACCAGGTGCGTGTCGGGAAACACGCCGCCCAGCAGATTCAGGCGCTGCGCGGTGACATCGATGCGTTGCAGTGTCAGGCCATTGCCGCCGTCGCCGTGCAACAGCCCGATCCAGTCGATCGCGTCCAGGCTGGCGGCACGCCCGGTCGCGACCAGCCCACGCGCGGGCGGCACGTCATCGACATGATTGCTGCCCAGCGCCAGGCGGATGCCCGTCCGGCTCGCACCCATCGAGTCGGTGGTGCTGCGTGCGCGCACCGCGATCACGCTGCCCAGGTTCACGCGCACATCGCCACTACCCATCGGCAACGGCGTTTCCACCGACGTGGCCAGCGCGTCGCCAGCAGCCTTGCGCAGCGGCGCAGGTAGATCCAGCGCGGTGCCGACCAGATTGGTCTGCAACTGCAGCAGCGTCGGCGCGGTCTTGCCGGGCGCGGCCTTGGGAATGGCGATCCCCACCGTCCACGCCGAACGCCCGCTCACGTGCGGCTTCAGCCACGCCAGCTCCGGTGCCCGATCCAGCAGTTCGGGCGCCGACATCTGCGCGTCGAGTCCGGCTTCGAACACGTTGCCCTTGTCGCGCACGTAAGCCTCGCCCGCGCGCAGCGACAGCGAGCCCGGCTGTCCTTCGTGCCGCACCTTGAGGTTGTCGGCACGGAACCCGCCGCGACCGTATTCCGCACGGCCATTGACCTGGTCGAACGCCAGCTTCCAGCGCGGATCGGCCAGCTTGGCGTCCTTGAGTTCGACGGTGCCGTCGATCGACGTCGTCGCCCCCGTATGCAGCGGCATGTTCATGGCGAAACCGACCTTGGCCGGCCCGCTCGCGCTGATGCTCCGGAGCGTGTCGCCGTGTTCCTTCTGCAGCGGACTCTCGCGCAGCAGCTGCACCAGTTGCTGCGCGTCCGCAACGCCCTGCGCCTGCACGGTGAGCGCACCGTCGCGGTAGTGATCGATCGCCGCGTGCACCTGCTGGACGCCGACGCCCGCCAGGCGCCCCTGCCCGTCCACGGTGAATCCGTCCGCGATGAAGGCGACGTTGGCGTTGAGCCCTTCCATCGCCGGCCAGTCGGGCTGGAACTTGACGGAAGCGTTGTCCAGACGCGCGCGCGCTTCGAACAGGCCGTTGCGATCGCGGAAAGGCCAGTCGTCCAGGTCGCCGGACACGACCGCGTGACCGTCGAGGAGGCGACCGCCGACCAATGCGTTGTCGAGCCATTCGACCACGCGAGGCGGCATGAGGTGACGGATCCAGAAGCCCTTTGCGGCCGGCACCTGGGTTTCGTCGATGTCGGCGGCGATGTCGATCCACGGACGCGTGCCGTCGCCCTGCCACCACAGACCGCCACGCGCACGCACACCGAAGTTCTCGCCCTTCACGTGCAGGTCCGAGGTGCCCACGCGCCAGCCGGCACCCTCGCGCCAGCCGCCGACCGAACCGTGCAGCGACACCGCGTGCGTCACGCCAAAGCCGCTGGGCCAGTCGAAACGCATGGGCGAGGACGGATCGAGCTGCAGCATGAAGCCGTCCGCGTCGCCGTCGAATTCGCCTGCCAGGCCATTGAGGCCGGGTGCGTTGCCGACGGCGCCGAATCCGAACGAGGCGATGCGGGCATGCGCGCGCATCGCACCGCCGCGCACGCCGGCGACTTCGATGCGCTGCAGCGATGCCTGCGGCCGTGTGTTCTGCAACCACACCCGCAGACCCGGCGCGAGACGGTCGCTCAACGCCGCTGCGGCCAGCAGCGGACCGGCATCGATGCGGTCGGCCAGCAGCGCGAAGCGCTCGCCGCCCGCCACGGCCAGTCCGTCGAGTTTCTGCGGCAGGCCGGTGCTGTCGATGCGCAGCTTCGGCGCGTCCGCACGCCAGCCGCCATCGATGATCTGCCAGCGCGCGAGCGCCTCCACGCGCGAGAACGCGACGCGCGGCACCGCACCGCTCTCAAGCGCGGCACCGCGCAGACCGACGCGCTCGAGCGCGACGTCGGCCAGCACGCGGGTGATGCGATGGCCGCGCAGGTCGGCCCAGGCTTCGGCGCGTCCCTGTCCGGACTCGCTGCCGATGCCGGCGATCTGCAGCAGCGGCGACCACGCGGCCAGGTCGGCGCGACGCGCGCCCACGTAAGCGCGGCCGTCGCCCTGCTTGCGGTCGAAATCGAGCACCGCATACAACGGCGACGAGGCCGCGCCCGGTACGCCGTCGCTGGGCCAGGCGCGCACACCGGCGCGCACGCGCGGGCCATCCACGCGCAGGCGCATGTCGATGCGTGGAATGCGCGCGTCCAGACCGAACGCCGGCGCGATGACGCGCAGCTTGCCGCCGATCACCTGCAACTCGCCCAGACCCTCCAGCGCGGACAGCGGATCGCGCTGCGCGGGTTGCTCCTGGCCCGGCAGGCCCCGTACTTTCCAGCGGCCGTCGTCGGCACGTTCGAGCGTGAGATCCAGATCGCGCAGGCGCAGTTCGGAGAACGCATGGCCCGGCAACAGGCCCGCGTAGACGGCCACCAGCATCTCCGCGTCGCCCACGGTGAATGCCTGGTTTCCCGCGCCCACGCGCAGGTTGTCCAGACGCAGCAGCGGGCCGCGTCGCGTCCACGCCGTCTCGACACGATCGAACGTCACAGGCCGGCCGGCGCGCTCGCTCAACCATGCCGCGATGCGCTGCGGATTGCTCTCGGCCAGCGGCAATACCTGGCTGGCCAACGCCAGCAGCAGCGCGACCAGCACCAGCGAAAGTGCGATGGCGTAGGCCACCCCGCGACGGGCCAGGCGCATGCGGCGGCGCAGCGGCGTTGGCATCAGCGCGCTCCGCCGGTGATCAGAACTTGGCTACGCGAACGCGCGCAAACCATCTCGCGCTTGCGGATCACGAAGCCCGGATTTCGGATCACGGCTTTACAGCAGAACGACATCGAACTGCTCCTGCGCGTACTGGTCGTCCGCCTGGAAGCGGATCGACTTGCCCAGGAATTCCTCCAGCTCCGCCACGGCCGCCGACTCTTCATCGGTGATGCGCGCGACGACCTTCGACGAGGCGATCACCATCAACCGCTGCGCGTCGAACTGACGCACCTGCCGGACGATGTCGCGGAAAATCTCGTACGTCACCGTTTCCGGTGTCTTCAACGTGCCGCGCCCGCCGCATTCGTGACACGGCTCGCTGAGCTGGCGCTCCAGGCTTTCGGTGGTGCGCTTGCGCGTCATCTCCACCAGGCCCAGCGGCGAGAACTCGTACACCGTGGTCTTGGCGTGGTCGCGCGCGAGCGACTTCTCCAGCTGCCGCAGCACCTGGCGCTTGTGCTCGGCATCGGTCATGTCGATGAAGTCGATGATGATGATGCCGCCCAGGTTGCGCAGGCGCAGCTGGCGCGCCACCGACTGCGCCGCTTCGAGGTTGGTGCGGTACACCGTCTCCTCGAGGTTGCGCTGGCCGAGGAACGAGCCGGTGTTGATGTCCACCGTCGTCATCGCTTCGGTCTGGTCGATGACCAGGTAGCCGCCGGACTTGAGCGGCACTTCCTTGTCCAGCGCGCGCTGGATCTCATCCTCGACGCCATACAGGTCGAAAATGGGGCGCGCGCCGGTGTAGTGCTCGATCTTCTCGTCCAGGCCGGGCATGTACTGCGCCGCGAACACGCGCAGGCGCTCGCAGGTCTCGCGCGAGTCCACGCGCACCTTCTCCACGTCCTTGCGCATGAGGTCGCGCACGGCGCGCATGGGCAGGTTGAGATCCTCGTACACGCGCTCGCCGACGCGCGCGCTGCGTGCACGCTCCTCGATCAGCCCCCACACGCGGCCCAGGTACGCCACGTCCTCGCCCAGTTGTTCTTCCGGCTGGCCTTCGGCGTTGGTGCGCACGATGTAGCCGTGGCCATCGCCGGCGGGAGCGAAGGACGTGATGTGGTTCTTCAGGCGGGCGCGCTCGGCTTCGTCCTCGATGCGCGCCGACACCCCCACCACGCGCGTGCGCGGCAGCAGCACCAGGTAGCGCGAAGGGATGCTCAGCTGCGTGGTCAGGCGCGCGCCCTTGCTGCCGATCGGGTCCTTGACCACCTGCACGATGATCTCCTGGCCTTCGCGCAGGAGTTCGGCGATGGGGCGCGTCGGCGTGGGCGGCAGCGGGGCCTCCTCGCCTTCGCTCTCGCCCTCGGCCACGGGCGTGGGCTTGACGATGTCGGCCGCATGCAGGAACGCGGCGCGCTCCAGGCCGATCTCGACGAAGGCCGCCTGCATGCCGGGCATCACCCGCTGCACCTTGCCCTTGTAGATGTTGCCCACCACGCCGCGACGCCAGCCGCGTTCGATGTGCAGTTCCTGCAGCATGCCGTTCTCGACGACGGCGACGCGGGTCTCGCGCGGGGTGACGTTTACAAGGATCTCTTCGCTCACTTCACCACCCCGAACTCGCGCAGCAGCGTGGCCGTCTCGTACAGCGGCAGCCCCATGACACCGGAATAGCTGCCGGACAGTCGGGTGGTGAAGGCCTCGGCGAGGCCCTGGATGGCGTAGGCGCCGGCGCGGCCGTGCGGCTCGCCGCTGGCGACGTAGGCGTCGATCTGCGTCGGGGTCAGTTCGGCGAAGGTCACTTCCGACACCGACACCGCCTGCGCTTCGCGCGCGGGCGAGACCACCGACACGGCGGAGATGACCTGGTGGGTACGGCCCGACAGCCGGCGCAGCATGGCCGCGGCATCGGCATCGTCGGCCGGCTTGCCGAAGACCTCACCGTCCAGCACCACTTCGGTGTCCGACCCCAGCACGACCGCGGCCGGGTTGCCGACCACGCGCAGCAGTCCGGCGCCGGCCTTCTCGCGGGCGACGCGGCGCACGTAGTCCTCGGGGGGTTCTCCGGGTTGCGGATGCTCCGGAATATCGATGTCGAGGACGCCGAATTCGGCACCGGGCTGGCCCGACAGGAGTCGGCCCAGCAATTCGTGACGGCGGGGGGATTTGGAGGCGAGATACAGCATCGGCGAAGCATAACCCGCACTGACTGGAGCACCGAACGGGCATCATCGGTAACCCCGACCGGGCTCACGAATCGTTCACCGGATCGCCAAGACCCTAGGGCCCGTCGCGGACGGCCGGCCCTTCATACCCCCAAGAGGAGTTGTCATGCCCCAGCTGTCGCCCCGCACCACCTTGCGCCCGCTCGTCCTTGCCGCTGCCCTCGCCTTCGGAGCCCTGCCCGCCGTGAGCCCCGCCCAGACCACGCCCTACGTCGCCACCGATGGCACGCTGCTGTCCGTGTCGGCCCAGGCCGAGGCGCGACGCGCGCCGGACATCGCCACCCTGTCCACCGGCGTGGTGACCCAGGCCGCGGACGCCAACGCCGCCATGCGCGCCAACGCCGAGCAGATGGCCAAGGTGGTCGCGGCGATCAAGGCCGCCGGCATCGCCGAGCGCGACGTGCAGACCAGCGGTGTCAACCTCAACCCGCAGTACAAGTACGTCGAGAACCAGTCGCCGACCATCACCGGCTACCAGGCGATCAACAACGTCAACATCGTCGTGCGCGACATCGCGAAGCTGGGCAAGATCCTGGACGCGCTGGTCGCCACCGGTGCCAACCAGATCAACGGCCCCACCTTCGACCTGGACGATGCGAAGAAGGACGCGGCCTACGACGAAGCGCGCCGCGCGGCGGTCGAGAAGGCCCAGGCCCGCGCCGAGATGTACGCCAAGACGCTGGGCAAGAAGGTGCGCCGCATCGTCAGCATCAGCGAGGGCGGCAGCTTCGCCCCGCCGCGCCCGATGCCGATGATGGCCATGAAGGCGATGGATCGCATGGAATCCACGCCGATCTCACCGGGTGAAAACACCTTGTCGGTCAGCATCGACGTGGTGTTCGAACTCGGAAACTGATCCATGTCGAAGTCCGGCAAGACCGCTCCGCCCGCACCCGATCCCCGGCCCGGCCGCAATCCGGGTTATCCCGAGCCCGCGCCGCGCGATCGCGAGGATGCGCAACACCCGCATCCGAAACACAAGCCCGACCCGGACGAAGGCGGGCTTGGACGCGAGCCGGAGCACCCGCCGGAACCGGACTGATCACCGCGCCATACGCAACACGCAACGGGCCCGCACTGCGGGCCCGTTTCTTTTTCCGCGATCGTTCGCAACGTGCAACCCCGCCGCGCTTCCTCAGGCGTTTGCCGCCAGTGCACACCACAGGAGGCATTGCCATGGCCCATGCACACGCGCTTCCGTTTCCCGCACACGCACACGCACGCGAATCGCTTGATGCCACCCGCATCGCGGCCAACGCGGGCACCATGCTGGTCAACGCCGCGCTGATCCTGCTCCTGCTCGTTCCGTTGACGGAGCGCATCGCGGCGCCCACATCGAAGGTCGACGACGTGATCACCCTCTTCGACATCCCGCCGAAGAAGGATCCACCCAAGCGGCAGGAGGTGGAGATCGTCCGTGAACCGCCGAAGCCCTCGGCAACGCCGACGCCGCGCCCGCAGCCGCAGGTCGTTGCCGTCGAGCAGCCCGTCGTGGATGCGCAGCCCGGCGACATCGCCGTCGAAGCGGCGGAGGTCACCGGCGAAACGTTGACCACGCTGGATCCGCAGCCGCCGCCGGCCGGCACGCAGTTGCAGGCGCTGCAATCGCCACCGCCGCCGTATCCGGGCCAGGCCATGCGCGAAGGACTGCGCGGCGTGGTCGAGCTGGAAATCCTCGTCGGCATCGACGGCCGCCCGCTCGAAGTGCGCGTGGTGCGCAGCAGCGGTCATCGCTTGCTCGATCAGGCCGCCCTGCGCACCGTGCGCACGAAGTGGATGTTCCAGCCGGCCATGCGCAACGGCCAGCCGGTGCAGGCACTGGGGCGCGTGCCAATCGAGTTCACGCTGCAGTGATCGTTACGCGATTCGCTGAAGTAGACATCGGGAGCCCGCGGATGCGGGCTCCCAACTTGCATGTTCGATGACACAAATCCGCAAGGAAAGATTCGCGTTTATCGATTCCTGGAACGTACCCAGACTCTCGTGTGGCCCGGAGCATCTCTCGCACTCGCGCAGAACCGCCTCGAATGGATGGCCACCGTGTTCGATCAAACCAGGAATGATTCATGCGCATTCGCAAGCTCACGCCCAATCGGCTCTCCCTTTCGCTTCACCTTGCTCTTCTAGCTTCGCTTCCTTCAATCGCAAACGCCCAACAGCTCATCGCGCTGACCGGGCAGGCGAAGACTGCCACCGGCACCTACGCGGACGGCACCACCAACGGCTTCACCCTCGCTGCGGAAGGCACCGGAGCGTCCATCACGGGCAGCGCCACGGTGCGTAATACCGGACGGAATGGCGCGGCGCTGTTCTCGAATCTTGCCGGAGACATCTCCCTCGCCAACTCCACGATCAGCGCGAGCGGTGCGGATGGCACGGGCGTGTGGGCGCAGGATGGCGGCACCGTGAACCTCACGGACAGCACTGTCGATGCCACGGGACCCCGTGGATCCGGCGTGTTCGCATGGGATGGCACCGTCGACATGAACGGTGGCTCCGTGACCGTCAGCTTCAGCGTCCTGGGGGCGAGCGCGATCCACGCCCGCGGCACGGGCATCGTGACGTCCAGCAACCAGACGGTGACGACCGCTGGCATGGGCACGGCAGCTGTGCTGGCGTCCGAGGGCGGGCACGTCACCTTGAACAACAGCAATGCGAGCGTGGATGGCGCTGACAGCTACGGAGCGTACGCGACCGGCGCTGGCAGCACGATCGAGACCACCGACGCGGAAATCGCGGTCACGGGGCCCGCGTCGCACGGCGTGGTCGCCGATGCCGGCGGCACCGTTGCGCTCGTCGACTCGACGGTCATCTCGAGCGTGATCGCCGGCAATCACGCCCTCCTCTCCATGGGCACCGGCAGCCTGATCACGGCGTCGGGCACCGACATCAACTCAAGCGGCTCTTCCGCGAGGGGCGCCGGCGCGCAATCCGGAGCCGCCATCCGCATCGAGAACGGATCGAGCATCACGACCACTGGCCTGGGTTCGCTCGGAGCTACTGCGCTGGGCACCGGCAGCACCCTCACGCTCGACGCCTCAACGGTCGACACCTCGGGACTGGATGCCATCGGTGCCGCGGCGGCCGACGGCGCGCAGGTATCCGTGATCAACGGCGCCACCGTTTCGACGACGGGGCTGGGGGCTTATGGCGTGGTCGCCACCGGCTTGAACTCCCTCCTGACAGTCGATGGCAGCGTCGTGCACACGTCGGGCAGCCAGGCCCCGGGAGCCGTCGCACAGGCCGGCGCCCTGGTTTCGCTGACCAACGGCGCCACGGTCGAAGCCTCGGGCAACAGCTCAAACGCCCTGGAAGTGACTGGCACTGGCAGCCGCGCCACGTCCAATGCCTCCACGATCACCAGTACGCAGGCGGTCGGCGTGGTCATGTCGCAAGGCGTCTCGGTCGATCTGGTCGACACGACGGTGAAGGGCCTGCCCCACGCCGTCGGCTTCGTCGCGGTGGGAACCGATCCGGCCATCACCACGCCCGCCATCCTGACCGTCTCCGGCGGCTCGCTGTTTTCCGAAGGCGCCCTGCTGCAGTCCCAGGACATCCATGCACAGGTGACACTGGCCGATGACGTGAGCGCCCTGACCACCAGCGGGGAACTGGCGCGCGCAAAAGACGGCAGCGTCCTGCTCCTCACGCTGCGCAACACTGCCGTGCAAGGCGATGTGATCGCCGAGAGCGGCAGCGCGCTCGACCTCACCATCGATGCGCAGGGTGCGCTCGAAGGTGCCGCCTACAACGGCCGGCAACTGTCCATGCTCGGTGATTCGCTGTGGACCGTGACGAATTCATCGACGTTCGCGTCGGCAACCAATGTCGGCCAGATCGCGTTCGCCGCACCCACCGGCGGCAACTTCAAGACGCTCACGATCAGCGGCGACTACACCGGAAACGGCGGCACGGTCGTGCTCAACACCGCGCTCGGCAATGACGCTTCGCGGACCGACACGCTCATCGTGCAGGGCAATACGTCCGGCACCACCGCCCTTCGCGTGAACAATGCCGGCGGTGCAGGCGCGTACACCACCGCCGATGGCATCCAGGTCGTGCGGGTGGATGGTGCGTCGAACGGCAGCTTCGCGCTGGACGGCCGCGTGGTGGCGGGCGCCAACGAGTACCTGCTGGCGCAGGGCGGCAAGGCGAACCCCGCCGACGGAGACTGGTACCTGCGCTCCGAGGCGCCGCCCCCGCCGGCGCCGGAACCGCCCCCGGCTGATCCCACGCCGGTGGAGCCTGCTCCGGTCCCGACCGCGCCAGTCATTCCCACGGTGCCGGAGCCCGCGGGGCTCCCCGTCTACCGCCCCGAACCCGCGGCCTACCTCGCCAACCAGGCGGCATCGGTCGGCATGTTCGAGCACTCCATGCATGACCGCATGGGCGAACCGAACCTGGGCAAGCGCGGTGACGACGGTCGCAGCGAGGCCGCATGGGTGCGCGTGGTGCGCAACCAGATGGACGGCCAGACCGGCGCGGGCCAGCTCGATGCCGGGACGGACCTGTCGGTGCTGCAGATCGGTGGCGAGATCGCCCGCTGGAACGGCGATGGCCGCTTCCACCTTGGCCTGATGGGCGGCACGGGGCGCGCCCACACGCAGGTGGCGTCCAACCTCACCGACTGGCACGCGAAGGGCAACGTCACCGGCTACAACCTCGGCGTGTACGGCACCTGGTTCGCCAATGCCACCAACGCCACCGGCGTCTACCTCGACGGCTGGTTGCAGTACGGACGCTACGACAACCGCGTGCAGGGCGAGCGGCTGTCCGAGGAGCGCTACGACGCGCACACGCTCTCGGCGTCGATCGAAGCGGGGTACGCATTCGCATTGAACGACGGCGGCAATACCCGACTGTTCATCGAACCGCAGGCACAGGCGATCTTCACCGACTACTCCGCATCGAAGCACCGTGAGGACAACGGCACGCTCATCGATGACAGGAACGCCGGCGGCCTGACCACGCGACTGGGTGTGCGCTTCTATGGCCACGCGGCAACCACCGCACACAACCTCGTGCAGCCGTTCGTCACCGTCAACTGGTGGCACGACAACGACCGCAACGTGATGTCGTTCAACGACACCGCGCTGGCACTGGGGCTGCCGCGCGATCGCTACGAGTTGAAGCTCGGCGCGCAGGGACAACTCGGCGGCGGATGGACGGGCTGGGGCAACCTGGGCCTGGCCGCCGGCGCGGGCGATTACCGCGACGTCACCGGCCAGCTCGGCCTCAACTATCGCTGGTAGGCCGCGTCGTCACCGTGCAACGAACGAGGCCACCCCGGATGACGGGGTGGCCTTCTTCGTTGAGCTCCACGCTCAGGCGCGGTGATACGGGTGGTTGGCCAGCAATGCCGCGGCGCGATACAGCTGCTCGGCCACCACCAGACGCACCAGCATGTGCGGCAGCGTGAGCGGACCCAACGACCAGGACTCATCGCCGCGCGCGATCACCTCCGGTGCGTGCCCCTCGGGTCCGCCGATCAGGAATGCCAGGTCGCGCCCCTGCGCACGCCAGTGTTCCAGGCGCTGCGCGAGCTGTTCCGACGACCACGTCCGTCCGCGTCCATCGAGCGTCACCACCAGTGCATTCTTCGGCAAGGCGGCGATGACGCGTGCGCCTTCGTCGTGCATCGCGCGCGCGGCATCGCGGCCCTTGCCGCGCAGGCCGGGCTCCACTTCCACCAGGTCCAGCGGCAGCCAGTGCGACAGGCGCTTCTGGTATTCGCCGAATCCCTCGGTCACCCAGCGCGGCGCGCGTTCGCCGACGGCGATCAGTTTCGCTTTCATCGGCGAGATGGTAGCGGGTGCGCGTCACGGTCCGGCGGCCTGACTTGCCGATGTCATCGTTTGGCCACGCCACGCTCCCAGCATTCGGGCTTCCCCCAGCCCCGCAGGAGAAGCAAGCGATGGATTCGTTCGATCCCTCCCGCCGCCAGGTCATCAAGGGCAGCGCTGCCGCCATGGCAGTCGGTGCCATCGGCAGCCTCAGCGCGCTGTATACGCGCCAGGCCCTCGCCGCCGGCGACCCGACCCGCCTTGCCCCCATCCCCAGCCGTTACGGCCCGCTGGCCCCGGTTGCCGACCGCAGTACCGGGCTGCCGTTGCTGCAGTTGCCGCGCGGCTTCAGCTACCGCTCCTTCGGCTGGAGCGGCGATGCGATGAGCGATGGCCAACCCTGCCCCGACCGCCACGACGGCATGGCGGTGGTGTCCGTGCGCAAGCCCGGTCGCGGCCCGCACGATCACGGCCGCGGCAATGGACATGCCCACGGCCACGAACTGGTGCTGATCCGCAACCACGAACGCGGCGGCGCCACCCCGATCAACGCCCCCGGCGTGTACGACACCGGCGACATCGGTGGCGGCCAGCAGGCCGGCGGCGGCACCACCACGCTGACCTTCCGCAACGGCGACTGGCATTCGGTCGAAGCCAGCCTGGGCGGCACCCTGGTGAACTGCGCCGGCGGCCCCACGCCGTGGGGCAGCTGGCTGAGCTGCGAAGAGATCAAGACCGATGCGGCCTCCAGCGCCGGCAAGAAGCACGGCTACGTGTTCGAAGTCCACACCGATGCCGAACGCACCACCGGCCGCCCGCTGGTCGCCCTGGGCCGTTTCAGCCATGAAGCGGTGGCGATCGACCCGCGCACCGGCATCGTCTATCTCACCGAGGACGACCGGAACAAGGCCGGGCTGTACCGCTTCGTGCCGAACGACCGCGCCGGGCGTTACGGCTCGCTCGAACACGGCGGTCGCCTGCAGGCGGCGCGCGTGCGCGGCCGGCCCAACGCCGACCTCACCGTGGCCGCGATCGGCGATGAGTACGCGCTGGAGTGGGTCGATGTGCCCGACCCGGACCTGGACAGCATCGTCGCGCCGTCCGGCTTTCCGGACATCTCCGCCGGCGAAACGCTCAGCGGTCCGTTCGCGCAGGCCTGGAGTTCCGGCGCGCTGCGCATGAGTCGCGGCGAAGGCATCTGGCACAGCGGTGGGCGCATGTTCATCGTCGACACCAGTACCGGCGTCGATGCGCAGGGCCGCAAGGGCCGGGGCAACGGTTCGGTGTGGGTGCTCGACCTGGCCACCCAGCGCATCCGCGCCCTGTTCGTCAGCGGCAACCAGTTGGCCGCGCACAACCCCGACAACATCACGGTCAGCGCGCGCGGCGGCGTGCTGTTGTGCGAGGACGGCGGCGAGAGCCCGGACGAGTACGGCCCCGGAGCGCGCCTGATCGGTCTGACGCGCAAGGGCGAGTCGTTCTATTTCTGCAAGAACAACATCGAGCTGACGTCCACGCAGATCGCCGGTGCCGGAAAGGTCATCGAGGAAGGCGACTATCGCGAGGCCGAGTTCTGTGGCGCCTGCTGGGACCCGTGGGGCCGCACGCTGTTCGTGAACATCCAGACCCCCGGCATCACCTTCGCCATCACCGGGCCCTGGGAACGCGGGCAACTGTAATCGCTTGTCGGGTGAGGCAGGCCGCTTAGCGGCACTGCCGCGTGGCCTGCGGAACGCCCGGCCAGGGATGGCCGGGCCGGGCGTTCCGAGGCCCGTCACATGACGCCATGGATGGCCGCAGCGGCACCTTCGGAGGCGGCCACGAGCGAAGCCCGCCCACCCCCACCGCTATACTTCACGCTCGCAACCCACGAGCGCACCGCATGACCGCCCCCGCTTCCGAGCAAGTCGTTCACGAGCTGGTCGAACTGCTTTCGCTGGAGCGGCTGGAAGACAACCTCTTCCGCGGACAGAGCCGCGACATCGGCACCAAGTACGTCTTTGGCGGGCAGGTGCTGGGGCAGGCGCTCTCGGCCGCGCAGGCCACGATGAACGTCCCGCGCAGCGCGCATTCGCTGCACGCCTACTTCCTGCGTGCCGGCGACATCGCCGCGCCGATCGTCTACCAGATCGACCGCACCCGCGACGGCGGCAGCTTCTCGGTACGCCGCATCACCGCGATCCAGCACGGCGAGGTGATCTTCTTCATGGCCGCCTCGTTCCAGGAGATCGAGGACGCCGGCGAACACCAGTTGTCGATGCCCGAAGTGCCCAAGCCCGAGGACATCGAGCCGGCGCCGGCCGTGCCCGAGCACGTGATGGCGACACTGCCGATCAAGATCCAGCGCTGGCTGTCGCGCAAGGGGCCGTTCGAGTTCCGCCACGTGTATCCGCGCGACGAACTCAATCCGCCCAAGCGGCCGCCATACCAGCAGTTCTGGTTCCGCCTCACCGAACGCGTCGGCGACGCGCCGGAACTGCACCGCGCCCTGCTCGCCTACGCGTCCGACTTCCACCTGCTGGGCACGGCCACGTTCCCGCACGGCATCAGCTACTACCAGCCGAACGTGCAGATGGCCTCGCTCGACCACGCGCTGTGGTTCCACCGCCCGTTCCGCGCCGACGACTGGCTGCTGTATTCCATCGACAGCCCCAGCGTGCAGGGCAGCCGTGGCCTGGCGCGCGGGCAGATCTTCGACCGCGACGGGCGGCTGGTGGCCAGCACCGCGCAGGAGGGCCTGATCCGCGTGGTGAAGGACGCGGCGGCCGCCGCGCACGTGCCGGCGAAGGAATAGCGGCTCCGCAGACCGGTAACCGGGGCGTGAAAACAAACGCCAGCGCCCCGTGGGTCTCCCGCTTTCGTCCCCACATCATCCCCAGCCCCCCCGCACCAGGTCCCGAGCCCCACCCATGAGACAGGTTTTCAGCAGCCAGCGCCTGGAAAACGTCGAGTCCGTCGCGCAGATGCTGCGCGATGCCGACATCGAGGTACGCATCACCAATGGCCGCTCGTACAAGGGCGGGCGGCGCGGCACCTTCAGCTACAGCGACGAGGCCGCGCCCAAGGCGGCGGTGTGGGTGGTGCGGTCGGACGACACCGTGCGTGCGCGCGAGATCCTGCGCGAGGCCGGCTTGCTGGAGAGCACGCGTGAGAGCTTCGCCGGCCCCACGTTCCACCTCAGCAGCAGCGAGACGCCGGCCCACGTCAAATCGCAGACGCGCGCGCTGCGCATCAAGCTGGTGCTGCTGGCAGGCATCGTGGTGGTGGGTGCGTTGGCGATCATGAATGTACTGAAGACCGACATCCCCACCGAAGCGCTGAAGAAGCACCCGCTGGACGGATCGCTGGCCGCCATTCCGCAACCGCTCGCCGCGGCGGTATTCACGCAGGAGTTGCCGAAGGCGCGCATCGACGTGTTGTGCCTGTCGATCGACGGGCAGGACGTTTCACCGGAGCTCGCGCAGGCGATGCAGCAGCAGCTGAAGGACGGCAAGCGCCAGGTGGTGCCCGCCTCGCAATGCGTACGCAGCGCCAACGAGGACGTGGGCAGCAAGCACCGCGCCTCCGGTCGCCCGGCGCTGATGATCGACGTGCACGCCTTCCGCCCGCAGACGCGCGACGAGAAGACCGGCGCCATCACCGGCCTGATCGAATACACCGCCTACCACCACCGCATGTCGGCGTCGTACAAGACGCTGGAAGTGAAGCAGGGCGAAAGCGCCTGGCAGGTTGTGCGCACGGTTAAGCACGTGGCGATGTAACGACTGCCAGCAGCCGTTGGCGCTTGCGCCGGCGACGACGCCAACCTCTCCCCTCGCGGGAGAGGTCGACGTGCGAAGCGTGTCGGGAGCGCGCGCGCCAGCGCGAACGCCCCCTCTTCCGCCCCTTCGGGGCACCTTCTCCCGCAAGGGGAGAAGGGAAACGCAACCGCAAAAAGAAAAGGCCCGTGCCGGGGAGATACCGGCACGGGCGCAACCGTGGACCTGTCGGTCGTCGTGCCGGTTTGGACCGCACGACCCCGACATGGTTCAACGATGCATCGGAGGCTTCAGATCGTCGCGGGTCAGGAAGCCGTCGCGGTTCTCGTCCAGGAAGGCGAAGGCCTTGGCCAGGCGGGGCATCTTCTCGGTCACCTCGACCCGGCTCAGCTTGCCATCCTTGTTGAGGTCGGCCTCGACGAAGCGTTCCTCGGCGCGCTTGGCGTGCTCGGCCTCGCGCTGGGTGCGCATGCGCTCGTGGTACTTGGTCAGCTCGCTACGGACCAGGAAGCCATCGCGGCTGGCATCGATGTCGGCGAACTTCTCGCCGATCCACGGCAGCGTGGCGGCCTCGGTGCGGCTGATGCGGCCGTCGCCGTCGGTGTCGGCCTCGGCCACGCGCCCGATGCCACCGTCACCGTGCCCGCCGCGGCGGCCGTGCCCCTTGTGCTGCGGGCGCTCGGAGGCATCGAGCTTGCCGTCGCGATTGCGGTCGAGCTCGTCGAACTTCGCGGCCAGGCGCGGGAATGCCGCCGCTTCGGTGCGGTCGATCGCACCGTCGTTGTTGGTATCGAGCGGCGCCCGGCGCGGTGCGTCGCCGGCCTGCGGAGCCGCGAACGCGGTGCCGGCGACGATCGCCGTGACAGCGGCGGCGAGCAGAACGGAAAGGGTATTGCGCTTCATGGATACGACTCCTGCGGGCGGCACCGGATGGCGCCGATGACCAGAACAACGCCCCCGCGTCCCGTCGGTTGACGGCGGGCCAACCGCGTTCAGTCAGACGACAGCGTTCCGCTCACACGCGGCGGCGCTATGCTCCGGCCATGGGTACCGAACCACAGGACAGCGACGATCTCCGCCTGTTCCACACCGGCGAGCACGCGTGCGGCTACTGGCCCGAACGCCTCGCCCGCGACCTGGTGCTCGACCCGCGCGACCCGCGCCTGCGCCAGTGGTACCCGCACGCGCTGGGCTGGGGTTTCCGACGTTCCGGCGACATCGTCTACCGCCCGCACTGCGCGGGCTGTCGTGCCTGCGTGGCGGTGCGCATTCCCGTGGACCGTTTCGTTCCCGACCGCAGCCAGCGCCGTTGCCTGGCACGCAACGCGCACGTGGAGATGCGCGTGCTGCCTGCGCAGCGCACGGGCGAGCAGTTGGCGCTCTATCGTCGTTACCTGGCCGCGCGCCACGCCGGCGGCGGCATGGATGGCCACGGCGCGCCGGAGTTCGACCAGTTCCTGATCGGCAGCTGGAGCGAAGGCCGCTTCCTGGAACTGCGCGACCCTTCGCCTCAGGGTCCCGGCAAGCTGCTTGCGGTGGCGGTCACCGACTGCACCGAGACCGCGCTGTCGGCGGTGTACACCTTCTACGATCCCGAGGAAGCCGACCGCGGTCTGGGCACGCTGGCGATCCTGCGCCAGCTGGAATGGGCGCGACGCGAACGCCGTCGCCACCTGTACCTGGGCTACTGGATCCAGGACCATCCGAAGATGGACTACAAACGCCGCTTCCGGCCGCTGGAAGCCTTCGACGGACGGCAATGGCACGACCTGCCCTGACGCGCCCTCACCACGCGCCATCTCCCGTCATACGGGCTGCGCAGGGCCGTGACAGAATCGCGCGATGTCCAGACTCCTCCCCGCCTTCGCGGCTTCGCTTGCCGTCGTCCTCGCCGCCTGCACCCAGATCAACATCAAGGGCGATCCCGAAGCCTGGGCACGCTCGATGAACGGTGATTCCACGCTGCGCGTGGCGACCTACAACACCTCGCTGTACGAGGACGACACCGGTGGCCTGATCCGTCGCCTGGAAGGCGCGGATGCGGGCGCGCGCAAGATCGCCTCGGTGCTGCAGCGCGTGCGCCCGGACCTGGTCCTACTCAACGAATTCGACTACGACGAAGCCGGACGCGCGGCGGACCTGTTCCAGCATCAGTACCTGGAAGTCGCGCAGCCGGGTGGCGGCGATCCGCTGCGCTATCCCTATCGTTACCTTGCCCCGGTCAACACCGGCGTGCCCAGCGGGCTGGACCTGGACCGCAACGGCAGCGCCGGCGGCGAAGGCCGCAACCGCGGCAACGACGCCTGGGGTTACGGCCTGCACCCAGGCCAGTACGGCCTGCTCGTGCTGTCGAAGTACCCGATCGACGCCGACCAGGTACGCACCTTCCAGCTGCTCAAGTGGAGCGCGATGCCCGGCGCACGCCAGCCACGCGATCCCTCCACGGGCGAGCCCTGGTATCCGCCGCAGGTGTGGTCGCAACTGCGGTTGTCGTCGAAGTCGCACTGGGACGTGCCGGTGCAGACGCCGACGGGCGTCGTGCACTTCCTCGTCTCGCACCCCACGCCACCGGTATTCGACGGCCCCGAAGACCGCAACGGCGCGCGCAACGCGGACGAGATCCGCCTGTGGCACGAATACCTCTCGCCCGGCGACAATCCGTGGCTGTGCGACGACCGCGGCCATTGCGGCGGCTTGCCGGCGAACGCGCGTTTCGTGATCGCCGGCGACCTCAACAACGACCCGGTCGACGGCGACGGCCGCCACGAGGCCATCCTCGAACTGCTCGAGCACCCGCGCGTGGCGCGTTACGCCACGCCGCGCAGCGAAGGCGCGGTGGAAGTGACGCGCAAGTACGCCGACACCGGCGTCGCGCACCGCGGCTCACCCGCGCACGCCACCGGCGATTTCGGCCCGAAGGCCGGCACGATGCGCCTGGATTACGTGTTGCCGTCGGTGGGTTTCGCGGTGAAGGGCAGCGGCGTGTTCTGGCCGTCCGCCGCTGCACCGGAAGCCGCCATTGCCGACGGTAGCGACCATCATCTGGTGTGGGTGGATCTGGACGCCGGCGGAGAGTAATCCGAGATGCCGCGGCTGCGAACGCCTTACGAAAAGGCGGCAGGCAAACTGATCTCGGCGATCCAGAAGGAATGGGGCGCCGAGAGCGGACTGTCGACGGCGGACTTCTCCGAAGGCGTCATGGACGCAGCGCATCACCTGTTGCAGGCGCGCACACCCGAGGCCGCGGCGCGCCTGCTGTCCTCGTTGACCGTGGGTCAATATCTCGGTGAGTTGTGGGTGCGACGACATCCGGCCGTTACGCCGTTCATCCGCGATGTTGAAGCTCTGCTGCCGAAGCAACTGAAGACGATCAGGCGCTGCTCGGCAGAGCCCCATAGCCCCCGGATGCGATGCCGTTGACGTTGACGTTGACGTTGCCGTTGCCGTTGCCGTTGCCGTTGCCGTTGCCGTGGATCTTGCGACTTCGGAGCGAGCCGAGCACCGCAGCCGTACGAGGGCCGAAGAGCCGCCCATGTTTGAGCGTAGCGAGTTTGAGCGGCGTGCCCTCGTGCGGCGAGGAGCACAGGGAACCGCCGCGTAGCGGCGGATCGCGGAGGGAGCCAGCGGTTTTGGTTACTTTTGCCAAGACAAAAGTAACCCGCCCGTTTTCGGGCGGAAGCTTTTGCTTCTGCTGGTGCCGTTGCCTTTGCAGTGGCTGCCGTCATTCCCGCGCAGGCGGGAATCCACGTGTCCGACGTATCCGGCCTTCGGAAAGAGTGCGATGACTGAAGATTGGATTCCCGCCTTCGCGGGAATGACGAGCTTCAACAACGTCGATATCAAGAGCAACAGCTTCCGCTCGCAAGCGAGCGGGTTACTTTTGTTTCGGCAAAAGTAACCAAAACCATCCGCTCCCTACGCGATCCGCCGCTGCGCGGCGGTTCCCTGTGCTCCTCGCCAGTCAGGGGGACGTCGCCCAAACTCGCTCCGCTACGCTGCGCTCAAACATGGGCGACTCTTCGCCCCCTGCCTGGCTGCGGTGCTCGGCTCGCTCCGAAGTCGCAAGATCAACAGCAACAGCAACCGCAACCGCAACTGCACCTGCACCTGCAACTGCAACTGCAACTGCAACGAACCTTGCTCGCCCTTACTCCGGCGGCAACTTCGCCACCGCCGGCACCACCATGTCCACCTTCGGCTGCACGAACTCCACCGGCGTCTGCACCGGGTGCGCCGATGCCAGCGGCGCGGGCGGTAGCGCGCCTGCCACCGGTTCGACCGCCACGCGCGGGCCGAAACCGAACACCCCGTCGCTGCGCGCCGATACGATCATCCGCACCATCGCCGACGGGATCATCAACTCCACCGCGATCGCGTGCCCTTCAGCGGTGCGGCCCTCCAGCGTCATCTCGATCAGCGCGCCGCCCGTGTCGATGGCGCTGCACATCACGTGCGGCCCGTGCGGGCCGTCCTGCAGATAGGGGCGGATCGCAGTGCCCAGCACTTCCAGCGCCTGCGGATAGAGGAAGACGGCGTATCCCTGGGTCTCGTCGAGCATGGCCTCTCCTCAGCGCAGTTCGATCTTCAACGCCGCGGCGGCATCTCGTGCGCGTTCGCGGGCCTGTTCGATGTCTTGTGCCAAGGCGAGCGTCACGGCAACGCGACGATGGCCTTCCACGCGCGGCTTGCCGAACAGGCGCAGCTGCGTGTCGGCCTGCGCCAGCGCCGCGTCCACGCCCTCGAATACCGGCACGCCATGGCCCGTCGCCAGCACCGCGCACGATGCCGAAGGCCCGAACAGGCGGATCGCCGGCACCGGCAGGCCCAGGATCGCCCGCGCATGCAGCGCGAACTCACTGAGGTCCTGCGAGATCAGTGTGACCAGACCGGTGTCGTGAGGGCGTGGCGATACCTCGCTGAACCATACCTCGTCGCCTTTCACGAACAGCTCCACGCCGAACACGCCCCAGCCGCCGAGGTCGTCGGTGATGGCGCGCGCGATCTGCTGCGAGCGCTCCAGCGCGCGTGACGACATCGGCTGCGGCTGCCAGCTCTCGCGGTAGTCGCCATCGCGCTGCAGATGGCCGATCGGAGCGCAGAAGGTGGTGCCGCCGGAATGACGCACCGTCAGCAGGGTGATCTCGTACTCGAAATCGATGAAGCCCTCGACGATCACGCGCCCGGCGCCGGCACGTCCGCCGGTCTGCGCGTATTCCCAGGCCGTGTCGATGTCGGCCTGGCTGCGGACCAGGCTCTGGCCCTTTCCGGACGACGACATCACCGGCTTGACCACGCACGGCACGCCGATCTCCGCCACCGCCGCGCGGTAGTCCTCGAGCGTGTCGACGAAGCGGTAAGGCGAAGTCGGCAGGCCGAGTGTCTCGGCGGCCAGCCGACGGATGCCTTCGCGGTCCATCGTCAGTCGCGCCGCGCGCGCAGTCGGAATGACGCGCACGTCGCTGCCGCGCGCGGCGAACTCGCGCTCCAGTTCGACCAGCGTCTGCGTGTGGATCGCTTCGATCTCCGGAACGATCAGATGCGGGCGTTCGTGCGCGATGAGCGCGCGCACCGCGGCGCCGTCGAGCATGTCCAGCACATGGCTGCGATGTGCGACCTGCATGGCCGGCGCATCGGCATAGCGGTCGGCGGCGATGACTTCCACGCCGTAGCGTTGCAGTTCGATCGCCACCTCCTTGCCGAGTTCGCCCGAACCGAGCAGGAGCACGCGGAACGCATGCGGGGACAGAGGGGTACCGAGCGTGACCATGGGTCGTCCACGTGGGGGAAAGACGTCCAGTTTACCGGGCGGGGTGCATCGGATCGGCAAGGACGGACTATGGCGGCACGCGGCCGCATGCGATCCTGTCGCGATGCCCGGCCCCCACCCGCGCGACTTCCTTCACTGCATTGCCCTCGCACTTGCGATGGCCCTGACCGCGTGCGCGCGACCGGCGCCCGAGCCGGAAGGAACCACGCGTGGCACGCGGCTGGCCGGCATGCTGCTCGATCCGCAGCTGGACGAGATCAGCGGGCTGGCCGCATCGCGCAGGCATCCGGACGTGCTGTGGATGCTGGACGACGGCGGCAATCCGGAGCGCCTGTTCGCCGTCGGCACCGACGGCACGCGGCTGGCCACGATGCGCGTGGAAGGCGTCACCAAGACCGACTGGGAGGACATCGCTGCCTTCCGCCTGGACGGACGCGACTACCTGCTCATCGCCGACACCGGCGACAACGGGGGCCTGCGTCGCAGCCTGCAGCTGCACATCGTCGAGGAGCCGGCGCGCATCGAGAACGCACGCGTGCGCCCGGCGTGGTCGATCGCATTCCGCTGGCCCGACGGAGCGCGCGACTGCGAGGCGGTCGCGGTGGACGCGGAGCGCGGACAGATACTGCTGATCTCCAAGAAGCGGCAGCCACCGGAGCTGTTCGCGCTGCCGCTGCGACCGCGCGGTCCGGCATTGCAGACGGCACAACGACTGGGAACGCTGGCCGGCGTTCCGCAGCCCGCCGCCGAGGCCCTGCGCCGCAACGCGCAACGCGCACGGCTGGAAGGCCAGATCACCGCCGCCGACATCTCACCCGATACGCGCACGCTGGCGGTGATGACCTACCGCTGGCTGCTGCTCTACCCGCGTCGCGGCAACGAGGACTGGGGCCAGACCGTCGCCCGCGCGCCCCGCGTGCAGGCCTTGCCGTGGCTGCCGCAGGCCGAGGCCCTGGCGTGGAGTGCCGATGGCCGCCGCCTGTACGCCACCGGGGAATTCATCCCGGCGCCGCTGTACCGGATCACGCCCTGACGACCGCCCGTCGGCACGGTTCCGCCGTCACTTGCGTCGATTGATATCTTTTTGATATCACATCAGGCGACGACAGGAGACAGTCCGATGAAAGAGAACCCGATCCGTTCCCTGCCCGGCATCCCGACGCTGCTGGCGCTGGTCATCACCGCCCTGGCGGCCGCCGCGCTGGCCGTGAAGGCCGTCTCCGGGGGATACCCGGGCCTGCTGGTGGTGGCCGTGTTGCTGGTGGTGGGCGTGATCTTCGTGGCGGCCGGCTTCTACATGGTCGAACCCAACCAGGCCGCGGTGCTGGCACTGTTCGGCAAGTACGTGGGCACCGTGAAGGACAACGGCCTGCGCTGGAACAACCCCTTCTACACGAAGAAGAAGGTCAGCCAGCGCGTGCGCAATTTCGAGAGCGGCAAGCTCAAGGTCAACGAGCTGGACGGCAGCCCGATCGAGATCGCCGCAGTGATCGTGTGGCAGGTGATCGACAGCGCCGAAGCCGTCTACAACGTCGACGACTACGAAAGCTTCGTGCACATCCAGTCCGAATCCGCGTTGCGCGCGATGGCCACCAGCTACCCCTACGACCAGCACGAGGAAGGCCAGCTGGCGTTGCGCAGCCACGCGGCCGAGATCAGCCAGCACCTGCAGGACGAACTGGCCGAACGCCTGGCCGACGCCGGTGTGCGCGTGATCGATGCGCGCATCAGCCACCTGGCCTACGCGCCGGAAATCGCCCAGGCCATGCTGCAGCGCCAGCAGGCCAATGCGATCATCGCCGCACGCACCCGCATCGTCGCCGGCGCGGTCGGAATGGTCGAGATGGCGCTGGCAGAGTTGCAGAAGAACGGTGTCGTGCACCTGGACGAGGAGCGCAAGGCACAGATGGTCAGCAACCTGCTCGTGGTGCTGTGCGGCGAGCGAGCCACCCAGCCCATCGTCAACGCCGGCACGCTGTACTGAGGACGCGCCCGGAATGCATGAACTCATCGTGCCCGCGATCCTGACCATCAGCGCCCTGCCGGCTTTCGTGGTCGCCCGGCTGATGGCCCGGGGCCGCCCGCAGGGCGCACCGATGCCGCGTCTGGCGCGGGTGATGCAGCTGGTGGGGCTGGCCATCCTTGCCGGCGCCGTGGGCCTGTTCTGGGCGGGCGACAACGGCACGCGCCGGCTGGCGGTGATCGTGGCGATGGTGGTGGCGGTCAACGGACTCGGCGTGATCCTGCTGGTCTCGATGGGACGCGGCCGCCGATGAGCGAGAAGAAGGCCTATCCCCTGCGCATCAACGCCGATGTCCTGGCGGCGGCGCAGCGCTGGGCCGACGACGAGCTGCGCAGCCTCAACGCCCAGATCGAATACGTGCTGCGCGATGCGCTGCGCAAGGCAGGCCGCCTGCCCAACCCGCCCCCTGTTCCGGATGAGGAGTCGCAATGAACTGGACGTATCAGGTCATCGAAATCGTGCCGCGGATGCTCGGCCCGGCCGTGAGCGAGCGTTTGCAGGAAGAACTCGACCGCCTCGGCGCGGAAGGCTGGGAACTGGTGTCGGTGATACCGGTGACGCCGTTCGACCATCTGCGCGCGGTGCTCAAACGCCCCGCCTGAACCGGGCCCCGCGACTGCATGGCATCGCCTGCCCCGTGCGGTTAACCTGCGGCCCATGCGCGGCCAGCCCAGGATCCTGATCAATACGCCGGAGATCGAACTCTGGCCCAGTGGACTATTGCGCGCGCGCAGCAATTTCGATGCGCGGGCGCTGGCGCGCGCACGCCATGTGCTACGCCGCAAGCGCGACGGCCGGTACCTCGCGGCCGACCTGCCCGAAGGGCTGCTCGCGCTGATTCCGCAGCTCCGGCGCGAACCCGGCCTGGACGCCGCACTGGATGCCATCGAAGCGCCGCCCGCGCACCTGCGCGCCGGCATCGAACACGTGCGCGAACTGCCGCTGGATCGCCTGGAAGAACGCCTGCACGGGCTTGGCCTGGATGGCGAGTACGGCGAACGCACCGGTCTGCCGCTGGTGGCCGAACCGGACTGGCTGGCCTTCGCCGGTTTCGACCGTTATCGCCGTCCGTTGTGGCTGCACGTCGGAGCCGCGCGCGCGTGGACGCACCTGCGCGAGGCCGCGCAGCGCGACGGCCTGGTGCTGGAGGCGATTTCCGGCTATCGCAGCCACGATTACCAGCTCGGCATTTTCGAACGCAAGCTTGCGCGCGGCCTGACGGTGGAGGAGATTCTCACGGTCAACGCCGCGCCCGGCTACAGCGAGCATCATTCCGGTCTGGCGCTCGACATCGGTGCCCCGGGCGAACCGCCGGCGGAGGAATCGTTCGAGAACACCGCCGCCTTCGCCTGGCTGCGCGACAACGCGCAGGCCTTCGGCTTCGTGATGAGCTATCCGCGCGACAACCCGCACGGCATCGTCTACGAGCCTTGGCATTGGTACTTCACCGGCTGACCGGCGCGTCGCGCCAATTCGCAATTTCAGCACTTGTCCGCAGCACGCGGGCGGCGTAAAGAAACCGGGCCGCACCCA
This sequence comes from Lysobacter stagni, assembly GCF_030053425.1. Taxonomy (NCBI): domain Bacteria; kingdom Pseudomonadati; phylum Pseudomonadota; class Gammaproteobacteria; order Lysobacterales; family Lysobacteraceae; genus Lysobacter; species Lysobacter stagni. The sequence goes on from NZ_JASGBI010000001.1 coordinate 3,587,572, forward strand.
CGCCACCGCGCTGGAAAGGACCTGACGATGCGCTACCGGATCGCCCTGCTGGTCGTTGTGCTGCAGTTGCCCTTCGCAACGATGGCCGGCGACCAGCTCCATTGGCGCGAGCGCAACGTCATGGCCGACGAAACCTACCTGCGCTACCACCCCGACCAGCAATACCGGAACCTCGCGCTGGAGGCTTACGCACAGCAGGACTACGCGAGCGCACTGTCTTACTTCCTGGAGGCTGCACGCTACGCGGACAAGGCATCGCAGGCGTTCATCGCCGGCATGTACTGGGAGGGCCTTGGGGTGCCATCCGACCCGGCGATGGCCTACGCATGGATCGATCTGGCCAGCGAGCGGCGCACGCCCGAGCTGCTCGCGTATCGCGAGCACTACTGGTCGCAACTCGATGCGTCGCAACGCGAACGGGCATCGGCGATCGGTCTCGACCTGTACGCGAAATACGGCGACGACGTCGCGCAGGAACGACTGGAACGCGTGATGTTGAAGGGACAAAGCCGTGCCGCCGCGACGCGCTCGCCGTATCTGTACGTCAACGGACACGTGGAGTGGTATCAGCCGAAGTTCTGGCGCCCCACGCAGTACTGGGCGTTCCAGGAAACGTTGATACGCGACGCCATGCCGCCCGTCGATGCGCAGGGCAAGGTCCGCGTGCGTCCGCTGGAACCCATCCGCGATCGGCCTGCCGACGACCGGCCCTGAGGCTCACTCCTTGTCGAGCGTGACCCGCACTCCGGCGACGGTCTGCTGCGTGATCGCCAGTTCGAAGTCCGCGCTGTTGCCGCGCTTCTTCACCAGCACGTCCTCGCCATCGTCGACCTCGACCTTGTAGCGGTCGCCGAACTTGGCCCGCAGGCTGTCGCGGATCAGTCGCGCGATGTGGTTCTCGCCGGCGTCCTTCGGTACCTGCACGGTGACATCCACCGGCGGCGCATTCGTCGGCGCCAGGCGGATCACCAGGACACCGTCGCTATCGGCGTCGCTGCTGACCTGGATGCGCCACTTGTTGGAGGGAGCGGCCATCGCGACACCCGCGAGCAGGGCGAGAACCAGTGCGACGACCGGGGCTTTCCGCATTGCCGAACGTTGGAGCGATCGCATGACGCACCTCCTGCAGGGATGAGGGTCCTTGGCGACGCGAGTCTAGGCATGCGCGCGTCATGCCGGCGTCGCTGCAGGATCACGCTGGAACCGGCCGCGAACGGCCTGCGCTCACCCCTGCGAACGTGGGGTCGGTGTCTTTGCCTCGGCCGCCAGGTCGGCGATCCGCCACAGGTACAGGCTGGCGTAGGTCCGGTACGGGCCCCAGCGTTCGCCGGTGGCCAGCAGCTCCTTCGGTGTCGGCATCGTTTCCAGCTCGTCCACCCGCTGCGCGCCCTTGCGGATGCCCAGGTCGTCCACCGGCAGCACGTCCGGCCGGCCCAGGCGGAACATCAGCATCATCTCCACCGTCCACCGGCCGATCCCGCGCACGGGCACCAGCGCCGCGATGATGGCGTCGTTGTCCATGGTGCTCATGCGGCGCAGGTCCGGGATCTCGCCACGCGCCTCGCGCGCCGCCAGGTCGCGCAGGGCCAGGGCCTTGTTGCCCGACACACCGCACGCGCGAAGGCCCGCATCGTCGATGCGCGCGAGCGTGTCGCAGTGGAAGCGCGCACTGTCGATGGCCGTTTCCACCCGGCCCACGATCGTCGCAGCGGCCTTGCCGCTGAGCTGCTGGTAGAGGATGGCGCGCGCAAGTGCGTCGACCGGATCGAACGATTTGCGCCAACGCGCATCGGCCTCGATCGGCCCCAGTTTCTTCATCCACCGCGCCAGCTTCCGGTCGCGCTTGAGCAGATGCGCATGCGCCGCTTCGGTGTCGAATCCCCGCGAATGGCGCGGCATGGTCAGTGCCTCAGGGCGTCGATGGCGATCAACAACCAGGACACGATCATCGCCATTCCGCCGATGGGCGCCAGCGTGGTCCGCGTTCCAGCGAACACCGCCAAGGCGAGACTGCCGGAAAACAGCAGCGTCCCCAGCAGCAGCGTGGACAGTGCGAACGTGCGCAGCGCGCGCGGACGACGGGCCGCCAGCGTCGCGAGCGCGATGCCGTGACCGAACGCGAACAGCGCTGCGTTGTGCATGCGGGAGGCGTCGACGCCCTGAGCCGCGTGCGCCGCATAGGCCGCCATCGCGACCGATGCCGCGGCGAGCAGCGCACCGGCAGCCGCAAGCAGGCGCGTGGCGAGTGGAGCGGAATGCAGGCTCGGGTAATGGGTCATGCACGTGCCCGGCTTGGCGAACAGTCGCCACGATAACAGCCCGCACGCAACCCCAAAAGAAAACGCGCCGCGGAATCCGCGGCGCGTTGTTCCCGAAACGGTGCTGGCGGGATTACTTGACCGACCAGAACACGTCGAAGTCGCCTTCCTCGGTGAAGCCGCCGGCAATGCCCGACTTCCAGGCTTCGTACGGACGGTCGACCGTCTCGTAGCCGTGGGTCAGCGACCAGCCGCGCAGTGCATCGCGCACCTTCGGCAGGTTGGCCATGTGGCCCTTGAAGCCCGGCACCATCGCAACGCGACCGGCCTCGTTGAACACGGCGGTGACCGGACCTTCGAGCTTGATGTCGAGCTTGGTGGCCGGACCCGTCGCGCCGATCTTGCGAACCGGCTGGGCGACGTCGAAGGAGTACATATCCGAACCGAACTCGTTCGTGATGATGCGCACCGGACCATCGGCTTCCAGGCCGTTGGCGGCCATCACCTTCTTGATCCATTCGATGTTGCTGTTCATCTGGCCCATGACCTTCTCGTTCGTGCGCTCGACGGCAGCGGTCACGACAAGCAGGTTCTCGGCCGGACGGTCGACGATCTTCGGCGCGCGCGCCGGGTCGTCCTTGCTCAGCTCGGCGTAGTCGAAGTTCGGCACGGCGGCGAGCATGTTGGTCAGGCGACCCAGGCTCATCTTCATGTCCTCGCCGACGCTGCTGCTGACGTACAGGCCAGCGTAGCGACCGATCAGGTTCCAGCCGTAGTCGACGTCGTAGGTCTGGTTGATCTCGACGTTGCGGCCGCCGCGACCGGTCGGCTTGAAGGTGAACTCGGTGCGCTTGTTCTTGCCCGGCTCGATGTCGGTCAGCGCATAGGCGACGCGCTTGCCCGGCTCGCTGGCGGTGATCTCCCAGCTACCCTGGCGCAGGCCCTTTTCCTTGGAGTCGTAGTCCAGACGCGCACCCACGCCCGATTCCGGGCCCGACAGCGTCAGCTTCATCTGCGGGTCCTTCAGGACGAGGATGTTCCAGTCCTTGAAGCGGCGCATGCTATTGAGGGTGTCGTACACGATCGTCAACTTGCGGTTGGTCTCAACCGAGTGCTGCAAGTGACGGCTCGACGGCAGCGCGATGCCTACGACGAGGAACAGCGCGGCAACGATTGCCAAGGAAATCAAAATCTCAATCAGGCGGGTCATTCAGGTTTCTCCGAGGGCCGGACCCGGTTGGACCGGGGCACAGACCGGCAATCGTATCAAGGAAGCCGCGGACGGGGCAGCCGTCCGATGCAAGAAAATCGAGTTGCCGGGCACGGGCCGTGGGACCGCTGCCGCAAAGACAAGTTCGGCAAGCTGCACGGCCGGGGAGCGTCCCTTTACCCCCGGCTCAGCTGGCGCCGAAAGCCTACGCTGGGCCGGCAGCTCCCCCGGAAGCGACGCCCGCCGGGCCGGAGATCGTGTCGGTCGGATCACCTGCAGCCCAAAGGCCTTGAGTACCTGCGCGCGAACGCCCGGCGCGCTGCGCCGGGCCGGGCATCCTGCGGTCAGACCAGCTGCAGCTCGAAGGCCTTGAGCACCGCGCGGGTACGGTCGCGTACGCCGAGCTTGGACAGGGTGAGCGCGCATGTCTGCGAGCCATCGGCTCGCATGCGCGCGAACGCCCGGCGCGCTGCGCCGGACCGGGCATCCCTGCGGTCAGACCAGCTGCAGCTCGAAGGCCTTGAGCACCGCGCGGGTACGGTCGCGCACGCCGAGCTTGGACGGGGTGAGCGCGCATGTCTGCGAGCCATCGGCTCGCATGCGCGCGAACGCCCGGCGCGCTGCGCCGGGCCGGGCATCCTGCGGTCAGACCAGCTGCAGCTCGAAGGCCTTGAGCACCGCGCGGGTACGGTCGCGTACGCCGAGCTTGGACAGGATGTTCGAGACGTGGTTCTTGATCGTGCCCTCGGCCACGCCCAGCGAGTTGGCGATCTCCTTGTTGGAGAAACCACCCGCCATCAAGCGCAGGATTTCCGTCTCGCGCTCGGTCAGCGGATCCGGTCGGTCAAGGCTGACGAAGTCGTTGCGCATGTGCTCCAGCCCCGACAGCAGACGCTGGGTCACCGCCGGCTGCACCAGGGAGCCGCCGTCGGCGACGGCCTGGATCGCGCTGACCAGCTGCTCCAGCGAAACGTCCTTGAGCAGGTAGCCCTTGGCACCGGCCTTCAATCCGGCCAGCACCAGCTGGTCGTCGTCGAAGGTGGTCAGGATGATCGTCGGCGGCAGGTTGTTGGTGCGCGCCAGCGATTGCAGCGCTTCAAGTCCCGACATCACCGGCATGCGCATGTCCATCAGGACGACGTCCGGCTGGATCTGCGGAATCAATTCGACGGCTTGCCGACCATCGCCTGCCTCGCCCACCACTTCGATGCCCTCGGCCAGCGCCAGCAGCGAACGGACGCCCTGCCGGACCAGCGTCTGGTCGTCGACTATCAACACACGGATCATGCGATGGCTCCTTCGCAGGCAGCGGCCGCGGCCGCCGATGTCGGCAGCGTGAGGTGAAGGCAGAAGCCTGCCCCCGGCCGGGTTTCGATTTTAAGGTCGCCACCGTGCTGCTGGAGGCGTTCGCGCATTCCACGCAGGCCGTTGCCCGCGACGAGGTTGTCGGCACCGTGGCCGTCGTCGCGTGCGCTCATGACGATGCAGTCCGCATGGCGTCCGGCGTTGATCCACAGATTCCGCGCGCCCGCATGGCGCACGGCATTGGTGATGATTTCCTGGGTGCAGCGCAGCAGCACGTGCGCGCGCTCGGGGTCGTCCAGGGTCAGCGGGGCCTGGATGTCCATGTGGATGTCCAGCGCCGGCACGTTCTCGGCCAGCGGCAGCAGCGCGGCGGAGAGGTCGATCGCACCGCCCTCGCGCAGCTGGCTCACGGCCTCGCGCACGTCGGTCAGCAGCAGGCGCGCCAGCGTATGCGCCTGCTGGACGTGCTCCTTGACCCGTCCCTCGGACAGGTGCCCGGCCACTTCCAGGTTGAGGCTGAGCGCGGTGAGGTGGTGGCCCAGCAGGTCATGCAGCTCGCGTGAGATGCGGGTGCGCTCGTTGACGCGGACGCTCTCCCCCAGCAAGGCGCGAGTGGCGCGCAGCTCGGCATTGAGGCGCCGTTGCTCCTCGCGCGCCTCGGCCTGCTGGCGTGCGACCAGGGCCGTCACGAAGACCAGGCTGGAGAAACCCATGTAGCCCAGCGACTGCAGGATCGCCGACATCAGGGGGAAATCCAGTGCCTTCACGAACACCGGGATGATCGCGACATTGCCACCGATCAGCCACGCCAGCCCCCACCGGACCGGCATCAGCCAGGGCAGCAGGCCGGCCACGACCATCAGCAGGATGCTGCCCAGGCCGGTTCCGGAGAAATAACTCACGCCGATGGCGCAACCGGTCAGGACCAGCAGCAGGAAATGGTCCACCGGGCCCGGCCTGCGCTGTCCCAGCTGACGGGTGATCCACCAGTAAACGGCGCCGAAGGCCAGGTAGACCGCCAGCCAGCGCAGCACCTGCAGGGCCGCAGGGCCCTCGGTTTCAGGGGCCAGGATGGCCGGGTCGAGCCAGACGTTGAGCAGCCACAGCCCTACCGCGCCCCAGGTGAACAGGCCCGCGTAGCGCAGCAGTCGGGTGTGGTTGAGGCGGGCCAGCATGCCGGCATGCTAACGGTATCAAGGGTCTGTGGAGCCGTCCGAAAGTCATGCCTCATATCCGAAGCCCGGGTCGCCCGACCGTGACGGCCATGCGATAATCGCCCATCCGGACGTGCCATGCGTCCGGGCCGAGTAATAGCTGGAGTCTGGAATGTCGATCGTCGTCCGCGACGTGCGAGAGCACGAGCTGGATTCCGTCCTTGCCCTCAACAACGCCGCCGGTCCCGCCATCCTCCCGCTGGATGCGGCCAGACTGCGTCACTTCTTCGATACCGCCGAGTACTTCCGCGTCGCCGAGCGCGACGGTGCCCTCGCCGGCTTCCTGATCGGCATGGGCAGCCACGCGGACCATGACAGCAGCAACTTCCGCTGGTTCCACGAGCGCTACCCGAATTTCTTCTACATCGACCGCATCGTGGTGGCCAGTCGGCGCCGCGGCGGTGGTGTCGGCCGCGCGTTCTACGCCGATGCGCAGAGCTACGCCGAACTGCGCTACCCGCAAATGGCCTGCGAGGTGTTCCTCGAAGGCACCAACGATCCCGCCCTGCTCTTCCACGGCAGCTTCGGTTTCCATGAGGTCGGTCAGCACGTGATGGAAGAAGCCGGTGTGCGCGCCGCCATGCTGATGAAACCGCTGTGCAGCTTCGGCTGGGTACGCGAGACCTACGGCGACGCCCTGCCGCAGGTGCCGTGGATCACGCGTCCGCGCACCTCGTCCGGTCCCGCGCACGCCCGTCGGCCCACGGGAACCGCCCTGTGAGCGCGGCCGTGGATTTCGAGCCGGCTGGCGAACTCAAGATCGGCCAAGTCGGCATCGCGAACCTCCGCATCCGCACCCTCGATGTCTCCCGCCTCGTCGAAGAGATGCGCGGCCGCGTGCAGCGCGCGCCCAAGCTGTTCGCGCGCGCCGCGGTGGTGATCGATTTCGGCGGCCTCACCCGCACGCCGGACGAAGCCACCGCGCGGGCGCTGATCGCGGGCCTGCACGAAGCCGGCGTGCTGCCGGTCGCCCTGGCCTACGGCACCGCCGAGACCGAACGCCTGTCCGAAGCGCTGGGCCTGCCTCTGCTGGCTAAATTCCGCGCTTCCTACGAGCGCGACGAGTCCGGCACCGCACCGGAAGCGGCCGCACCCGCACCGCGCCGCGAGCCCGAACCCGTGCCGAAATCCGCTGCGAAGGGCGCGCCGCCTGCGGCCGCGACGCCGGCATCGAACAGCGCACCAGGCATGATCCAGTCCACGCCCGTGCGTTCGGGCCAGCAGATCTACGCTGAAAACCGCGACCTGACCGTTCTTACAACGGTGGGTGCCGGTGCGGAAGTCATCTCCGACGGCTCGGTGCATATTTACGGTCCGTTGCGTGGACGCGCCCTCGCCGGCGCACAAGGCAACGAACAGGCCCGCATCTTCTGCCGCGAGTTCCATGCCGAACTCGTCGCGATCGCGGGGCACTACAAAGTAATGGAAGAGATTCCCAAGGAACTGCGCGGCAAGGCCGTGCAGGTCTGGCTCGAAGACCAACAACTAAAGATCGCGGCTCTGGATTGAGACCGCATTACCGGAGGATTTGAACTTGGCCGAAATCATCGTAGTCACCTCAGGCAAGGGCGGCGTGGGTAAGACCACCACCAGCGCCAGCCTTGCCTGCGGCCTCGCGCGCCGCGGCCACAAGGTCGCCGTCATCGACTTCGACGTCGGCCTGCGTAACCTCGACCTGATCATGGGCTGCGAGCGCCGCGTGGTATACGACTTCGTCAACGTCGTCAACGGCGAAGCGAACCTGAAGCAGGCGCTGATCAAGGACAAGCGCTTCGAGAACCTGTACGTGCTCGCCGCCTCGCAGACGCGCGACAAGGACGCGCTGACCAAGGAAGGCGTGCAGACGGTGCTCGACGCCCTGGTCGCCGACGGCTTCGACTACATCGTGTGCGACTCGCCGGCGGGCATCGAGAAAGGCGCCTACCTGGCCATGTACTTCGCCGACCAGGCACTGGTCGTGGTGAACCCGGAAGTCTCCTCGGTACGCGACTCCGACCGCATCCTCGGCCTGCTCGCGTCCAAGACGCGCCGCGCCGAGAACGGCGAGCGCATCAAGGAACACCTGCTGCTCACCCGTTACAGCCCCAATCGCGTGGAAACCGGCGAAATGCTGTCGGTCGGCGACGTCGAGGAAATCCTCGGCCTCAAGACCATCGGCGTGATCCCCGAATCGCCGGACGTGCTCAACGCGTCCAACAAGGGCGAGCCGGTCATCCTGGAAACCGAATCCAACGCGGCCCAGGCCTACGACGACGCCGTCGCGCGACTGCTGGGCGACACCCGGCCGATGCGTTTCACCACTGCTGATAAGAAGGGCTTCTTCAGCAAGATCTTCGGAGGTTGAGGATGGGACTGTTCGATTTCCTGCTCGCCAAGAAGCAGACTGCCTCGATCGCCAAGGATCGCCTGCGCATCATCGTTGCGCACGAGCGCGCCGGCCGCGGCGGCAACAGCCCGGATTACCTGCCGATGCTGCAGCGCGAGCTGCTGGAGGTGATCCGCAAGTACATCAACGTCGACGCGGAAGCCGTGAAGGTGGACCTGATCGGCGAAGGCGACAGCAAGGTCCTGGACATCTCGGTCGCGCTGCCGGAAAACCCCGCGCAGGCGTGAACGCGCCCACGCCCCTCTCCCCGCGGGAGAGGGGTGGTCCCGGCGCGAGCGACGCATCGCCATCGTTGCAACGCCATCGCGCCGCACGCCATACGCTCGATCCGCAACACCATGCTTACTCTCGCCGACATCGACTTCGACGCCGTCGCCGCGCTTCTCGCCGGCTATGGCCTGCAACTGCATCGCATCGATGACGGCCAGCCGATTCCCGGCAGCTACTGGGGCGAATGCGAAGCGGGCCTGATCGGCCACAACGTCTACGCACGCGGCGATACGCCGGTGCATTCGCTGCTGCATGAAGCGGCGCACCTGATCGTGTTGCCGCCCGAGCGACGTGCGCAGGTCCACACCGACGCCACCGATTCGATCGAGGAAGAAGACGCCGTGTGCGTGCTGCAGGCGTTGCTGGGCGATGCCCTGCCCGGCGTCGGCCGCGACCGCGTGCTGGCCGACATGGACGGCTGGGGCTACACCTTCCGGCTGGGCTCGGCGCGCGCCTATTTCGAGCACGATTCCGACATCGCCTGGCAGTGGCTGCATGTGCGCGGTTTGGCGGATGCGCAGGCCCGGGCGCTGTCGTTGCCGGCCTGAACACGGCCTCCGCGCCGCTTCGTCCCCCGTTCGCGCACGGCACGCACGTTTCGCTGCGCCGCACCAACCGGCAGTTCCCTTGCACTGCCGCAGCGCGCCCTCTAGCCTTCCGGGGCCTGCCCGCCGCGCGCGCGCAGACCAACCCGGAGAGAACAGCATGAAACCCGTACGCGCCCTGCTCGCGCTTACCATCACCGCGGCCGTGATCGGCCTGGGCGGTTGCAAGAAGGAACCGACCCCGACCACGACCGGCGGAGCGCCGACCACCGCGCCGGCAGGCGAGACCGCCGACCAGTTCGTCGCGCGCGTCAACGACGAGTACCGGAAGATGTATCCGGAGATGACCGCCGCGCAGTGGCTGTCGTCCACCTACATCAACGACGACAGCGGCCTGCTCGCCGCCAAGGCGAACGAGCGCTACCTCGCGCAGCTCAAGAGCTGGATCGACCAGTCGTTGAAGTTCGAAGGCCAGCAGATGTCGCCGGAAACGGCGCGCGCGATCCAGCTGCTCAAGCTGGGCACCGCGATGCCGCCGCCGAAGGATCCCAAGCATCTGGAAGAGCTCACCCAGATCGCCGCGCGCATGGAACAGATGTACGGCGCCGGCACGTACTGCAGTGGCGAAGGCGACGCGAAGCAGTGCCGCCAGCTCGGCGACCTGGAAGACGTGCTGCGCAACAGCCGCGACTACGACGAACAACTGCAGGCGTGGCAGGGCTGGCACACGATCTCCAAGCCGATGCGCCAGGACTACACGCGCTTCGTCGAACTGGTGAACGAAGGCGCGCGCGACATGGGCTTCGCCGACACCGGCGAGCTGTGGCGCTCCGGCTACGACATGTCGCCGGCGGAAATCGCCGCCGAGAGCGACCGCCTGTGGGGTCAGGTCAAGCCGCTGTACGAACAGCTGCACTGCTACGCGCGCACGCGCCTGGAAGCGAAGTACGGCAACGACCGCGGCCATGTCGCGGGGAACATGCTGCCTGCCCACCTGATGGGCAACATGTGGCAGCAGGACTGGGGCAACCTGTGGGACATCCTGGCGCCGTATCCGAACGCCAGCGTTCCCGAGATCACCAGCGCGCTGGAGTCGCAGTACCGCGCCACGCATGAGGCGCAACTGGCCAAGAACCCGGGCAAGCGCGCACCCAGCGAGCTGGCGCAGATCGAGCAGGACGCGCGACTCGCCTCGGCCAAGCTGATGACCGAGCGCGCGCAGGACTTCTACACCTCGCTCGGCATGCCCAAGCTGCCGGAGAGCTACTGGAACCGCACGCAGTTCATCAAGCCTCGCGACCGCGACGTGGTCTGCCACGCCAGCGCGTGGGACATGAACATGGCCGGCGATGTGCGCACCAAGATGTGCATCAAGCCGAACGAGGAAGACTTCACCACGATCTACCACGAGCTGGGCCACGTCTATTACTACCTGGCCTACAACAAGCTCCCGCCGCTGTTCCAGCAGGGCGCGCACGACGGTTTCCACGAAGCCATCGGCGACACCATCGTGCTGGCGATGACCCCGAAGTACCTGCAGTCGATCGGCCTGGCCGGCGAGCAGCAGGTCAGCGACGAAGCCGTGATCAACGCGCAGATGCGCATGGCGCTGGCGAAGGTGTCGTTCCTTCCGTTCGGCCTGATGATCGACCGCTGGCGCTGGGGCGTGTTCGATGGCTCGATCAAGCCGGGCAACTATAACCAGGCATGGTGGGACCTGAAGGCCAAGTACCAGGGCGTCGCTCCGTCGACACCGCGCGGCGAGGAGTTCTTCGATCCGGGCGCCAAGTACCACGTGCCGGGCAACACGCCGTACCTGCGTTACTTCTTCTCGCACGTGCTGCAGTTCCAGTTCTACAAGTCGCTGTGCGATGCCGCCGGCCACAAGGGCCCGCTGTACGAGTGCAGCTTCTACGGCAACAAGGAAGCCGGTGCGCGCTTCCAGGCGATGCTCAGCAAGGGTGCCAGCCAGCCGTGGCAGAAGACGCTGAAGGAACTCACCGGCGGCGAGAAGATGGACGCCTCCGCGGTGCTGGAGTACTTCGATCCGCTGCAGAAGTGGCTGAAGCAGCAGAACGAAGGCAAGACCTGCGGTTGGGAATCGACCGCTGCAGCTCCGGCCGCTCCGGTGGCGCCGACTGCGCCGAAGCCCGACGTGCCCAAGCAGGGTTGATCCCTGCTTCCACGCAGACGAAACGGCCGGGCTACCCGGCCGTTTCTCTTTCCGGGAGGCCAATCGCGGCATCGCGCCGCGTTTTCCGCCAGTGTTCGCATCGCGCTGCGCGGCGCTGGGGCAGTATGGTGCGGTCAGCCATCGCCACACTTCCTGCATGAACACGCATCCGTTTCTGTCCATCGCCCTCGCCACCACTCTGCCGCTCGCGTCCAACGCGATCGCCGGCGAACACGTGGACCTGCTGGTTCGCGATGCCACCGTGGTTGACGTCGTCGCCGGTTCGCTGCAGCCGCATCGCAGCATCGCCGTGCGCGATGGCCGCATCGTCGCGGTGGTCGATGCGAAGCAGGCGCGCGCCTACGACGCGACGGACGTGCTCGACGCCAAGGGCAAGTTCGCCATTCCCGGCCTGTGGGACATGCACGTGCATTTCGGCGGCGGCGACGCGCTGATCGAGGAGAACCGCAATCTGCTGCCGCTGTACCTCGCCCACGGCATCACCGCCGTGCGCGACGCCGCGGGCGACCTGAGCCCCAGCGTGTTCGCGTGGCGCGACGCGGTCGCCAGGGGCGAACTGTCCGGCCCGCGCATCTTCACGTCCGGCCCGAAGATCGAAGGCTACAAGTCGATCTGGCCGGGCGACCTGGAAATCGGCTCGATCGCGGAGTTGAATGCCGCACTCGACCAACTGCAGGGCTGGAAAGTCGACTTCGTGAAGATCACCGACAACACGCTGTCGCCGGAATTGTTCCTGGCGGCGGTGAAGGAAGCAGACCGTCGCGGACTGAAGACCTCCGCGCACGTGCCGTATGCATTGACGTTGGACGAGGTCAGCGCCGCCGGACTGGATTCCATCGAGCACCTGGATTACGCCTTCAAGGCCGGGTCGCCGCTGGAGAAATCGCTGGGCGAGAAGATCGCCAAGGGCGAGATCACCAGCCACGATGCCTGGACGCAATGGAACGCCACCTTCGATCCGGCGCTGGCACGGGCCGTCTACACGCGCCTGGCGCAGCACGGCACGGCGATCACGCCGACCATCAATGGCAGCCGCGTCGTCACCTACCTCGACCAGGACGATCACCACGACGATCCGTACCTGAAGTACATCGGTCCCGGCCTGCAGGCGACCTACACCTGGCGCGTCGAACGCGCCGCCAAGGACGACGCGCAGGCCATCGCCAAGCGTCACGAACGCTTCGAGAAGAGCGCCACCGTGCTGCCGATGCTGCAACAGGCCGGCGTGACGATCCTCGCGGGCACGGACGCAGGCTTTCTCAATTCCTACAACTACCCCGGCATCGGCCTGCACCAGGAGCTGGGCTGGCTGGTGCACTACGGCCTGACGCCGCAGCAGGCGCTGCAGGCGGCGACGATCAATGGCGCGCGCTTCCTGGGTCATCAGGATGAATACGGCACGCTGGAGGCCGGCAAGGTCGCCGACGTGGTGCTGCTGGACGCCAATCCACTGCGCGACATCGGCGCGACACGGAAGATCCATGCCGTCGTGCAGCACGGGCAGATCCACGACCGCGCCGACCTCGACGCGATGCTGGCCGATGTCGCCTCGCGCGTGGCCCGCCAGCGCGAGGCGGCGGCGAAGGCCGGGCCGTAACGCTCCGCGCTTCCCCAAACGCGGGCGGTGGTCGTACGCTGCGGCAATGAACCGCGCCGACCGCCTTGCCGACCTCGCGCCACAGGCGCTGGACTTCGCCACCGCCCTGCCCGCCCGCTGGTATGCGGACCCAGCGACCGTCGCGATCGACCGGCGCGCCATCTTCGATCGCGGCTGGCAGCTGATCGCGCACGTCTGCCAGCTGCAGGGCGCGGGCGACCACGTGATCGGCGATTTCGCCGGGCTGCCGGTGATCGCGGTGCGCGGCGGCGACGACGTGATCCGCGTCTTCCACAACGTGTGCCGTCATCGCGCCGGGCCCATCGCCAGTTGCGACGGACTGGCAGCCAAGTCGCTGCGCTGCCGGTACCACGGCTGGACCTACACACTGGATGGCGTGCTGCGCTCCGCACCGGAAATGGGCGGCGCGCAGGACTTCAACGTCTCGGACGTGCGTCTGCCGCAGTTGTCGGTGCGCGTGTGGCACGGGCTGGTTTTCGCGACGGTGGACGAAGCGCACGCACCGGCGTTCGACGAGTTCGTGGCCGGCATCGACGAGCGCCTGGGCGCGCATCGCGGACTGGAGCACTACGGCCACCACCACCGCGTGAGCTACGACGTCGCGTGCAACTGGAAGGTCTACGTCGACAACTACCTCGAGGGCTACCACGTCCCGCACATCCATCCGGGCCTCAACAAGCTGCTGGATTACCGCAGCTACGTCACCGAAACGGCGGCTTGGTACTCGTACCAGTGGAGCCCGCTGGAAAGCGGCGACGCGCTCTACGGCGATGGCGATGCCCTGTACTACTGGATGTGGCCCAACACGATGCTCAACATCCTGCCCGGCCGCCTGCAGACCAACCGCGTGATCCCGAAGGGCGTGGACCGTTGCCGCGTCGAGTTCGATTTCTACTACACGCCCGACGATTCCGGCGAAGCGCGTGCGCGTCGCGACGCGGACCTTGCCTTCAGCGATGAAGTGCAGTTGGAAGACCTCACCATCTGCGAGGACGTACAACGGGGTCTGTCGTCCGGCTCGTATGAACCGGGCCGCCTGAACCCGCTGCGCGAGAACGCGGTGCATCACTTCCACGAATTGCTGCGTGCGGTTTATCGCGCGGATGCGGGTTGAATCCTTGCGCTGTGAGCCGTCATCCCCGCGAAGGCGGGGATCCGACTGCGGATGTATCACGCGCTCCGGAGAACGGAATTTCACCGGACGCGTGGATCCCCGCCTTCGCGGGGATGACAGCAGGTGCAACGCTGACTCCATGCCGCAGTACGGGACTGTCCGCGCATGAGCGCATCGCGTCCGCTGGGCGTCTGGTCCGCCGCCGCCCTGGTCGTCGGCAGCATGATCGGCTCGGGCGCGTTCCTGCTGCCCGCGGCGCTGGCGCCCTACGGCGCGGCCAGCCTGCTCGGCTGGGGTATCACGCTGGCCGGCGCTGTGTTGCTCGCACTCACGTTCGCGCAGCTGTCGATGCGCTGGCCGCAGACCGGCGGCCCGTATGTGTACGCACGCAATGCCTTCGGTGAACTGCCCGGCTTCATCATCGCGTGGAGTTACTGGATCTCGATCTGGTGCGCCACCGCAGCCATCGCGGTCGCCTTCGCCGGCAGCATGGGCGCCATATTCCCCACACTCACCGCCACGCCGCTGCGCGCCGCGTTGTGCGCATTGGGTGCCCTGTGGCTATGCAGCGCCATCAACCTGGCCGGTGTGCGCGAGGCCGGACGCGTGCAGCTGCTCACCACCGTGCTCAAGTTGCTGCCATTGCTGCTGTTCGGCGGCATCGCGCTGTGGTGGGTCGACACGCGTCACTTCACGCCATTCAACCCGACGGGCCAATCGCTGCCGGCCGTCGCCCACGCAACCGTTGCGCTGACCTTGTGGGCACTGCTTGGGTTGGAGGCCGCCACCGTTCCCGCCGGCTCCATAGAGAACGCCGAACGCACGGTGCCGCGCGCGACGGTGTTCGGCACGCTGTTGGCGGGCGTGGCGACCATCCTGGCGTGCACGGCCGTGATCGGCCTGCTGCCGATGGAGTCGCTGAAGGAATCGCAAGCCCCCATGGCCGATGCGGCGCGCGCACTGTGGGGACCGGCTGCCGGCATCGGCCTGGCAATGGCCATGGCCGTGTCCTGCTTCGGCGCGCTCAACGGCTGGGTGTTGCTGTCGGCACAACTGCCATTGGCCGCCGCGCGCGATCGCGTGTTTCCCGCGTTCTTCGCGCGACTGGATGCGCGCGGAACGCCGGTCGCGGGCATCGTGGTCAGCAGCCTGCTGTCCAGCGCGCTGGTCGCCGCGAACTACAGCCGCTCGCTGGTGCAGGTGTTCACGTTCTCGATCCTGCTCTCCACCGCCGCGACGCTGCTGCCCTATGTCGTCAGCAGTGCCGCATGGCTGGTGCGCGGCGTGGGCGTACCCGGCCGCATCGTCGCCGCGCTTGCGCTGGTCTACAGCCTGTATGCCCTGCTGGGCATCGGCGGCGAGGCACTGGTGTGGGGCGGCGTTCTCGTTGCCGCCGGATTGCCACTGCACGCGTGGCTGCGCCATCGAAAGCCGGGCTGAGGCTTACAGCGTCTCGCCCGGCACGGTACCGGCGGCCTCGCCCAGGCTGCGCGTGCGCGAGACACGCAGCTCCCAGCGCCAGAACATGAACCCCAGCATCAGGAACACGATCGCCGAAGCCACCAGCCACAGCGCATGGTCGCTGATCCACGGCGACAACACGCCGGCGATCGCCGCGTTCAACACCAGGCTGGTGAACGCCTGCAGCGACGACGCCGAGCCGCGCTGGCGCGGATACATGTCCAGGATCGCCAGCGTGACGATGGGAAACACCAGCGCGATGCCGAACGCGTGCAGCATCATCGGCAGTACGGCCCATGGCACGCGCGGCACGTCGACCAGCAGGTTGTAGCCCAGGTTCAGCGCCACGGCGATGGCCGAGCAGCCGAAGCCGATGGCCACCAGTCTCTCGCCCGTCACCTTGCCGGCGGTGCGGCCGGACACGAACGCGCCCATCACCATGCCGCTGATCATCGGCACGAAGAACCAGCCGAACTCGCGCTCGCTGAGCTTGAGGATGTCCATCACGAAGGCCGGTGCGGACGCGATGTACACCCACAGCGCGGCGAAGTTGAACGCGCTGGCCGCGGCCAGTCTCTGGAAGCGTGGGTTGAGGACGATGGCGATGTAGTCGCGCAGCAGGTGGCGTGGCACCAGCGGCAATCGCGCCGCCGGCGGATGCGTCTCGGGCAGCACGCGCCAGGTCGCCACCAGCAGCACCACCGAGAACACGACCAGGAACCAGAAGATCGCCGGCCAATGGCTCCAGCCCAGGATCCAGCCGCCGATGATGGGCGCCACCGCGGGCGCGACGCCGAAGATCATCGACACATGGCTCATCAGGCGCTGCGCATCGTGACCGTGCAGCACGTCGCGGATCACCGCGCGCCCGACGATCAGGCCCACGCCCGACGACAACCCCTGCAATGCGCGGAACGCGAGCAGCGTCGGCAGGTCCTTCGCCAGCGCACATCCGGCCGATGCCAGCGCGAACACCACCAGCCCGCCCAGGATCACGCGACGCCGCCCGATCGCATCCGACAGCGGGCCGTGCACGATGCTCATCAGCGCGTACGCGACCAGGTAAGCGCTGATGGTCTGCTGCATCGCCAGCTTGTCGGCACCGAACTGCGCGCCGATGGACGGAAACGCAGGGAAGATCGTATCGATCGAGAACGGGCCGAACATCGCCAGGCCGCCGAGCAGCAGTGCGAGACGTCGGACGGAGATGGAAAGCGTGGCGGGTTGGCTGGGCATTTGGTACGGCTTGTGTGTTGTTCGTCATTCCCGCGAAAGCGGGAATCCAATTGTCAGAGCCGATTCCGCCTTCCGTAAAGCGTGATGCCGCCAACGTTGGATTCCCGCCTTCGCGGGAATGACGGCACCTGCTTTCGCGGGAATGACGTGGGAAAGGTAGACGCTCAGGGAACGTCCGGCGGTCCCTTGAGTTCGACGAGGTTGCCTTCCGGGTCGTAGAGATACTGCGACGGGCCTTCGCCTTCGGCACCGTAGCGCGTGCCGAACTCGGCCACACGAACGTCGTGCGCGGCCAGATGCGCGACGATGGCCTCCTGGTCGAAGGGTTCCGCACGCAGGCACAGGTGGTCCATGTTGTGGCCGTCATGGCCCGGCGCCGCGCCGCCCTTGAGGCCGAGCGTGCCCTGCACGTCGACCAGGTCGATCAGCGAACGGCCCGCGCGCAGCTGGATCAGGCCGATGGCCTCCTGCCGGCGTTCGATGCTGCAGCCCAGCACGTCGCAATAGAACGCCATCATTCCGACGACATCGCGCACGCGCAGTACGACATGGTCGATCTGCTGCAGCTGGAAGGGCGGTGCGGGCATGGGCGGCCTCCTTGCGCGGTGACGACAGGATACAGCCAGGCCTGCTTGCAGGACCCGCCACTTCGCGCGCGTCCTTCGCAGGCCGTCACAAAAAGGACGGGGCGGTTTCCCGCCCCGTCCTTCACTGCCGCTCCATTGGCCATGCGATCGTCGGCGATCAGAGCCTGTGCGCGAAGCCCACGCCGATCGAGTGGTCGCTACCGCTGAACGCGGCACCGAAGCTGATCTGGCTCTTCTCGCCGATCGGCTTGGCGTAGCCGGCGGAGATCGCACCATGGCCCTGCTCGGAACCCAGGCCCACCGACCATGCACCGTTCGGGTTGCCCACCGCCGCGGCGGCGGCACCCGACGCCATCTGCGATTCGGCCATCGACATCGCACCCTGCTGGCTGATGCGGCTGTCCTGCTTGGCCATCTGCGTGGCGAGCTTGTCCATGCCGGTCCACACGTCGCCGATCTGCTGGTCGGTGTAGCTGTTGGCCTGGACCAGCACCTCGGTGGAGTTCTGCTGCAGACGCGTGTTGAGCTGGGACACATTGACCGCGTCGTGATCGGCCACGCCGTCGGCGACGTTGTGGACCGTCACGGCCGTGGTCGCGCCTTCGCCGCCCATGGTCATGCTGCTCTTGTCGGCGTTGTCGTAGGTCACCACCGACTTCGCTTCGCCGTTGGCGGCAATCACGCCCGCCGCCTTCAGCTGGCCCAGGTTCACCGCGTCGTTGTCGGCCTTGGCCATGGCTACGCCCGTCACCACGCGGTCGCCCGCCGTGCCGGCGACATTCACCGATGTGCCGTCGCTGTCCTTGGCCACGGTGATCTGGCGCGTCGCGGCGTCCTGCTTCACCAAGCCCACTTCACCGTTGCTGATCTGCGTGGTGAGGTTGTTGATGGCCGAAGTGTTGCCGGCGATGGCGGTGGTGTTCTGGTAGACGCGGTTGTCGATGTTGCTGATCGCGCCTTCCACACCGTTCACCTGCGAGGTCGTTCCGTCGGCATTGGTCACCGAATAGCTCGGCGCGGAGATCGTGCCGTCGGCGTTGACCACCGAACCACCGCCCAGCGCGCTGGCCATCGACTGGCTCACCGCATGCAGCTGGCCACCGTTGACGGCGTCCTTGCTGCCGGCCGCCACGGCGCCGTCGGCGACGTTGGTCAGCTTGCGGGCGTTGCCGCCGTTATCGGCGAAGTCCACTTCCGTACCGTCCGTATCCTTGCCCACCGTCAGCTTCGCGCCTGGCGCAGCCTGCTGCACCAGGCCGATCGTGCCGCTGCTGATCTGCTGGTTGATGGTGCTGATGGCAGTGGTGTTGTTGTAGAGGCGGCCGTCGAGGTTGGTGACCGCATCGCCCACGTTGGACACGGACGACTTCGAACCGTCGGCGTTGGTGACGTAGTACGTCGGCGCGGTGATCGAACCGTCGGCGTTGACCGCGGCCCCGCCACCCATCGCGTCGGTGACCTTCTTCAGCTGCGACACGTTGACCGCATCCTCGTCCTCGCCGCCAGCCGCCACGCCCTTCAGGCGACGGGCACCCACAGTACCGCGGAAGTCCACGGCCGTGCCGGCCTTGTCCTTCGCCACCGTGACCAGGCCCGCCGTATCGTCGTACTGCACCAGGCCGACGGTGCCGTCGTTGAGTTGCTGGTTGATCGTGGTGATCGCAGACGTGTTGCCAGCGATGTCCTGCGTGTTCTGGTACACGCGGCCATCGAGGTTGCTCACTGCGCCTTCCACGCCGGACACCTGCGAGGTCGTGCCGTCGGCATGGGTCACCGTGTACACCGGCGCCGAGATCGCACCGGTGGCGGTGTCATAGCTCGCACCGCCGCCGAGTGCGGCAGCCGTCGCCGCACCCGCCTGGTCGGCCTTGCCTTCCACGCGCGCCACGTTGGCATCGGTCGCATTGAGCTGCGACATGTTCACCGCATCGGTATCGGCAACGCCCGCCGCCACGTTCTTGAGCGTGCGGGTGTTGCCGTTCTTGTCGGCGAAGTCCACGTCGCTGCCATCGGTGTCCTTGCCCACCGTCAGCTTCTGACCGGCACCGGCCTGCTGCACCAAGCCGATGGCGCCGCTGTTGAGCTGGTTGTTGATCGTGGTGATCGCAGACGTGTTGCCAGCGATGTCCTGCGTGTTCTGGTACACGCGGCCGTCGAGGTTGCTCACTGCGCCTTCCACGCCGGACACCTGCGAGGTCGTGCCGTCGGCATGGGTCACCGTGTACACCGGCGCCGAGATCGCACCGGTGGCGGCGTCATAGCTCGCACCGCCGCCGAGTGCGGCAGCCGTGTTCGCGCCCATCAGGTCGACCGTGGCGTCTTCCGCCTGCAACTGGCTGACGTTGACGGCATCCGTCGCCGCCGAGCCCGCCGCCAGATTGGTCAGGCGGCGTTCCTTGGTGGCCGCGCCGATGGAGACTTCACCGTTGGCCGTCGACGCCGTGCCCGACAGCGCGGCGCTGCCAGGGTTGTAACCGGCGGCGGTCAGGTCAGCCGACGTGGAGGAACCTCCACCCAACGCCACGGAATTCGTGGCGGAAGCGTTGGCACCCGCGCCGAGGGCCAAAGCCTTCACCTGGCTGGCACGGGCGCTGTTGCCCACGGCGATGGCGCTGTCCTGGCTGGCCGAAGCAAAGAAGCCCTGGGCGATGGAGAACTTGCCACTTGCATTGGAAGCGCCACCCAGCGCCAACGCCGTGTTGCCAGCCGCAGTCGCCGACTGACCGATAGCAACAGCACCGCCACCGGATGCATTGGCCCAGCTACCCAGTGCAAAGCCACCATTGGCCTGCGCGCCGTTGCCAATCGCGACGTCGGCGCTGCCAGAGCTGACGGCATTCGGACCAATGGCCGTCGAATCCGCACCCAGGGCCTTGCTGTCGAGGTCGCTGGAAGCAACGTGGAAGTACTTGATGCCGCCGCCGTTCGTGATGTTGGTGACGGTGGTATTGAGCTTGCCCAGCGCGCCATCGACCTTGGCGAAGCCTGAACCCACATCCGTCGCCGCACCGCTGGTGCTGCCGATGGCGTTGGCGTTGGTCAGCGTGTAGCTCGGCGCCGAAATCGCACCGGTGGTGGCGTTGTAGCTCGAGGTACCGCCCAGCGCGGCCGCCGTGTCGGCGCCCTGCTTGTCGACGGTGGCATCCTGCGCCTGCAGCTGGCTGACGTTGACCGCGTCGGTGGCGGCCGAACCGGCAGCCAGGTTGGTCAGGCGGCGTTCCTTGGTGGCGGCGCCGATGGAGACTTCACCGTTGGCCGTCGACGCCGTGCCCGAGAGCGGGGTGCTGCCGGGGTTGTAGGCGGCGTTGGTCAGCGTGGCGGTAGTCGTCGAATTCGCGCCCAGCGCGACCGAGTTCTGCGTCGTCGCAGAAGCACCGTAGCCCACCGCAACCGCAGAGGTTGCCGACGCGAGGGACGTGACACCAAGCGCCATGGCCTTGTCCTGGGTGGCGTCCGAGTACGCACCCAACGCCGTCGCATTGTCGTGCTGTGCGTTGGCGTTGTAGCCGATCGCGATCACGCCAAGGCCATTGCCGATGGAGCTGGTACCAATTGCGATGCCACCGGGTTGGGTCGAGGAGTAAGAGCCCACGGCGCCGCCCATCACAACCGTGGCGTCCGAACCGATGGCGACCGAAGCATTGGCCTCCGCCTTGGCATTGGCGCCGACCGCGGTCGAACTTTCCGCCGTGGAGCTGCTTGCATGCGCGCCGGGACCGACGGCGACACCCGTGCCGGTGACGACGCCGCCATCCAGACTTCCTGCCGCAGCAACACCGGCGAATCCAACAGCGCTGGTCATCAGCACCGCGGCCAGGACTGTGCGACTCGAAGACGCCTTCTTGCGGCCCTTCGCCATTTCGGACGCAACCACCCAGCGCCCGGTCATGCGGTTGAAGACGATTCGATAGATCTTGTTCACGGAGGTCACCTGAGAGAGGGCGGTCGTGCGCCCGGAATTCGAAGCCGCGAATTCTTCTCAGCCGCTCAGGCGGGACGAATCAGACGAATCCGAACTTTGCTTAGGTGTTTCCCGACCCCCTGCACAGGGCTTCCCGACACGTTCTTCGGAATAGCCCGAGCAAAATATTTGCCTGCTGTTTAGGTTCCAGCCCACCCGCGCGTGGCAACTGCGCCAACCCGCGCCACCCGGAACCGAGCCGGAGAAGTCCGCTGAGCTGCTGCGCGCGCGGGGCCCGGGGCCGGGCAATCCTGGTGAACCGCCCACCACACCGGCCAGCGGTAGGACCCGGCGGGCGCCGGGCGTCGCAGCGCCGCGACCCCACCGGGTATAATTCCCACCGCAAGCAGACGGTGGGAGAAGCGGTCCAGCCTGAACGGCCCGGATCGCTGCCGAAGGCGCAAACGCCCGGAATCGCTCAGGCCCCGATACCGCCGTCGGCTCACACTCTGGAGAGACCGACCGCAGCAACGCGGAACCGGCGCCGAAGGGGCAAGAAGGCAGCGGGGTCATCCTCCCCCGCCCCGCGCTTCCAAACTCTCAGGCAAAAGGACAGAGGGGCACTCCATGTGCGCGATCGCGCACGCCCGGCTATCGAGCCAAATCCGGACGCCCCTGCATGAGCCAGAAGACCACCCTGCGCGACCTTGAGCACCACGACGCCTTCATCGCGCGCCACATCGGACCCAACGACGCCGAGATCGAACAGATGCTGGGCGTGATCGGCCACGCCTCGCTGGACGCGATGACCGACGCCATCGTGCCTTCGTCGATCAAGTCGCCCAATCCGCTGGCGCTGCCGGCGCCGATCACGGAAGTGGAGGCCATCGCCAAGATCCGCGCGATCGCCGACAAGAACCAGGTCTTCCGCAGCTTCATCGGCCAGGGCTACTACGGCACGCATACGCCGAACGTCATCCTGCGCAACATCCTGGAGAACCCGGCGTGGTACACGGCCTACACGCCGTACCAGGCGGAGATCTCGCAGGGCCGCATGGAAGCGTTGATCAACTTCCAGACGATGTGCGCCGAACTCACCGGCATGGAGATCGCCAACGCCTCGCTGCTCGACGAAGGCACGGCGGCCGCCGAGGCGATGACGCTGGCCAAGCGTTCGGCCAAGAGCAAGTCCAACATCTTCTTCGTGTCCAGCGGCGTGCATCCGCAGACGCTGGAAGTGCTGCGCACGCGCGCCGAACCGCTCGAGATCGAGCTGGTCGTCGCCGACGACGCGGAAGCCGCCAGCATCGACAGCTTCGGCGTGCTGCTGCAGTACCCCAACACCTTTGGCCAGATCCACGACTACAGGGCACTGAGCGATGCCGTGCACGCGCGCGGCGGCCTGGTCGCGGTGGCCACCGACCTGCTCGCGCTGACGCTGATCGCCGCGCCCGGCGAATGGGGCGCGGACATCGTGGTCGGCAATACGCAGCGCTTCGGTGTGCCGTTCGGTTTCGGCGGTCCGCACGCCGCGTTCATGGCGTGCCGTGATGCCTACAAGCGTTCGATGCCGGGCCGCCTGATCGGCGTGTCGATCGATGCCGAAGGCAAGGCCGCGTACCGCCTCACGCTGCAGACGCGCGAGCAGCACATCCGTCGCGAGAAGGCGACGTCGAACATCTGCACCGCGCAGGTGCTGCTGGCGGTGATGGCCTCGATGTACGCCGTCTACCACGGCCCGGATGGCCTGCAGCGCATCGCGCGCCGCACGCACCGCCTGGCCGCCATCCTGGCCGCCGCGCTGCGCGACGCCGGCGTCACCGTCGGCCCGGACTTCTTCGACACGCTGCACGTGGTCGATGTCGACGCCGGCGCGATCCACGCCAAGGCAGAAGCCGCGCGCATCAACCTGCGCCGCATCGACGGCCGCAGTGTCGGCATCAGCCTGGACGAGACGACCACGCGCGACGACATCGTCGCGGTCGCCGCGCTGTTCGGCGCGAAGCTCGACGTCGACGCGCTGGATGCGAAGGCCGTCGACGCGCTGCCGTCCGGCCTGCTGCGCGCCAGCGCGTTCCTCACGCACCCGGTGTTCAATACGCACCACAGCGAGCACGAGCTGCTGCGCTACATGCGTTCGCTGGCCGACAAGGACCTGGCGATGGACCGCACGATGATCCCGCTGGGCTCGTGCACCATGAAGCTCAACGCCACTGCCGAGATGATCCCGGTGACGTGGCCGGAGTTCGGCAATCTCCATCCGTTCGCTCCGGCCACGCAGGCCGGCGGCTACAAGCAGCTGATCGACGAACTGGAAGCGATGCTGGTGGAATGCACCGGCTACGACGCCGTCAGCCTGCAGCCCAACTCCGGCGCGCAGGGCGAGTACGCGGGCCTGCTGGCCATCCGCGCCTACCACCGCGCCAACGGCGAAGCGCACCGCGACATCTGCCTGATTCCCGAATCGGCGCACGGCACCAACCCCGCGTCGGCGCAGATGTGCGGCATGCAGGTGGTGGTCACCAAGACCGACGCCAACGGCAACGTCGACATCGAGGACATCCGCCGCGCGGCGGAGAAGTACAGCTCGCGCCTGGCCGCGATCATGATGACCTACCCGTCCACCCACGGCGTGTTCGAGGAAGACGTCGTCGAGATCTGCGAGATCGTGCACAAGCACGGTGGCCAGGTGTACACCGACGGCGCCAACATGAACGCCCTCGTCGGCGTGGCGAAACCGGGCAAGTGGGGTTCGGACGTTTCGCACCTCAACCTGCACAAGACCTTCTGCATTCCGCACGGCGGCGGCGGCCCGGGCGTTGGCCCGTGCGCGGTGAAGTCGCACCTTGCGCCGTTCCTGCCGCGTGCATTGGGCAGCGAGGGCGTGAAGACGCAGGGCGTGGGCGCAGGCGACGTCGGCATGGTGAGCGCGGCGAGCTTCGGTTCGGCCTCGATCCTGCCGATCAGCTGGATGTACGTGACGATGATGGGCGCCGCCGGCCTGCGCCGCGCGACGCAGGTCGCGCTGCTCAACGCCAACTACATCGCCAAGCGCCTGGCGCCGCACTACGAGACGCTCTACACCGGTCGTAACGATCTGGTCGCGCACGAGTGCATCCTCGACCTGCGTCCGCTCAAGGATTCGACCGGCGTGTCGGCCGAGGACGTCGCCAAGCGCCTGATCGACTTCGGCTTCCACGCGCCGACGCTGAGCTTCCCGGTCGCCGGCACGCTGATGGTGGAGCCGACCGAGTCCGAGTCGATGCACGAACTCGACCGTTTCATCGACGCGATGATCCAGATCCGCGACGAGATCCGCGCCATCGAGGACGGCAAGCTGGACCGCGAGGACAACCCGCTCAAGCACGCACCGCACACCGCCACCGCCGTGTCGGCCAGCGAGTGGACCCACGCCTACCCGCGCGAGCTGGCCGCGTTCCCGCTGCCGTCGCTGAAGCTGCAGAAGTACTGGCCGCCCGTCGCGCGCGTGGACAACGTCTACGGCGACAAGAACGTCATGTGCGCCTGCATCCCGGTGGATGCGTACAAGGACGACGAAGCGGTCGAGGCGTAAGGGAGCACATCGCCTTCCCCTGCTTGCGGGGGGATGGAAGAAGACAAAGGCCCCGCATCGCGGGGCCTTTTCGTTCCTGCATCCATGCCCGCCAAGGCGAGCGCATCATCTTCGTCGTCCGAGCGAGGCTGCGGTCATGCCCGCATTCGCGCGCGGCAGGCGGTGGCCATCCATCGCGGCATTAGCGTTGCAACCCTGCGTTGGCCACACCCGCGACAGGCGCAGGCGGATCATGCAGCCCAACGCGACCCAGCTTTCGCCGCGCTCTTCGACACTCGCGCCCGGGATACGCTCCGGCGTTATGCCGCGGCGTTGTCCGCCGCGCGGGATTCCAAGCGCCTGACGACGCGAGGCGCTGCGTGTCGCACTGACCTGGCGCCGATCGATACTCGCTTCGCGCGGCGCATGCACGCGCACCGCAGGAAGATCGTGCACGCGAAGCTCCGCTTGCGCGCGCGCCATCGCCGGCGCGCGCTCGCGCTCGACCGTGGCATACACGCGCACGGTCGGCAGATCGAAGATGCGTTCCGCCTGCGGTTGCTGCTGCGCGACGGTCTCGCGCGCGGAGGCGGTACGGGTGGAGATGGAATGCGCCGCGGCGACCAGCGCCAGTGCGGCCATCAGGTTCATGGTTTTCATGTGCGTACTCCGGGGGAGCGGTGGCCGGATGGGCCGGCCACCGTGTCGTTCGATGGGGCATGCGAAGGAAGTTCAGATGGACTGGACGATCGGCTCCAGCGCACCGGCGACACGGCGCTGCTGTGCTGGCGTGGTCATCTCCGTGAACAATCGTTCGAAGCGCGGGTGCTGTACGCCCGAGGCGATGTACTGCCAGCGGTACGCGCCGCGCAGCACGCTGGCCACGCGATCTCGCTGGCGCTGTCCGAACGGCCGGTCGCAACCGGACAGGAAGTACGCGGCGTCCGCGTCGGCCTGCGCACGGAGGATGTCGTCCACCGCGCCGACCAGGGAGATCAGGTCGTCCACCGCCGCGTCATGTTCGTCCTCGCCGATGCGCTCGTACTCGGCCTGCCATTCCAGCTCGTCGACGATCGAGTGCTGGCTTTCCTCACGCCAATGGAACAGGAACACGTCCTTCCACAGCGGGCACAGGTCCATCTGCGGCGCGATGCTTTCCTCGTAATGCCGCTGCGACATCAACTCGATCGACAGGATCAGCGCCAGCACCGCCCAGCTGCGACGACCCAGCACCGCCTGCGCGACGGCATTGGGTTCGGCGACCTTGGTATGCCCGACGGGCATGCGCGCGTCCATCAGCGCTTCCAGGCGCCGGAACAATTCCTGGTGCTTGATCTCCTCGTCGGAGAAGCGCACCAGTGCTTCCAGCGCACGCTGGTCGCCCAGCCAGTGCTGGCCGGAGGTCTGCAGCATCTTCGCGCCGATGAAGCGTTCGACCAGGCCGAACATCCACGCGTAGGTGCGTCCCTGCACCTGGCTGAAGAAACGGCGCTCTCCCTCGTCGAGGAAATCCAGCGCATCGACGAGGGAGAGGCCGGGGGGAAGGAAGGTGCGGTCGTGATCGAAATCGCGTCCGCGGATGACATCGGCATCGATGTCCCAGCGCACGCGCTTGGACACCTGGACGCAGCGCGCATAGCGCGCGCTGTCGTCCGCCGCCACGTTGGCGTTCCATCGCAGGGCGGCTTGTCGGGCAGTTGCAACGTTCATTCTTGACTCCGGTGATGCGGTCATGCGCGCCGGTTCAGGCCGGCGCCATGGTGGGTTCCATTACGGACTTCACCTCCGCGATGGCGTCGGCGGGAATGCCGGCGCGGCGGGCGTGCTCGCGGATCAGTTCCGGATCGCGCGCCAGGTACACGCAGTAGGTCTTGTCGTCGACGACGTACGAGTGCAGCCACTGCACGCCGGTGCCGAGTTCGTCCAGCACACGGTTGGATTGCAGTGCGATGCCGCACAGCGCTTCGACGGGTTCGGCGCCGATGCCGGCGACGTTGCGTTCAATGACGTACTTCCTGAGCATGACAACCTCTCTTGTGAATGCGTCCGCGCGGACGCGTCGTGGATGCCGGCTCACGCCGACGGATCGATGGGGCGGACGGCGTGCACGTTGACGCCGTAGGCATGCAGATGACGATGGAACTTGCGGTCGATGCCGGTGCCTGCGAAACATTCGAAGCGTTCGGTGATGCGCACCTGCGTCAGGCCGCATTCGCGCAGCAGTTCCGGCAGCGCTGTTTCGGTGAGGGCGCCGGCGACGCACGCCGTCCACAGGTCCGCGTTGGCGCGCACGGGCGCGGCCAGTTCGCGGTCCAGCACCACGTCGGCCAGGAACAGCTCGCCACCGGGACGCAGCACCCGCGCGATCTCGCGGACCACGCGCGGCTTGTCCGGTGCCAGGTTCAACACGCCGTTTGAGAGCACGTAGTCGACGCTGGCGTCCTCCACCGGAAGGTCTTCGAAGGTGCCTTCATGCAGCATCACCCGATCGATCAGTCCGGCCTGTGCCGCCGCTCGGATCGCGCAGCCGCGCATCGCCGGCGTCAGGTCCACGCCGATCGCGCGCCCCTGCGGGCCGATGGCGCGCGCCGCCAGCAGCAGGTCCATGCCGGCGCCGCACGCATGGTCGAGGACGACGCTCCCGGCACGAATCGTGCCGATGCGGTGCGGGTTGCCCACGCCGGAGAAGCGATCGGTGCTGACCGCCGGCAGGCTCGCCAGTTCCGCGGCGTCGTAGCCCAGCCGCTGCACCGCGTAGTCGCCGCCGGTATGGAAGTGGAAGCCGCTGCCCGGCGCGCGTGCCACGCGGTCGTAGGTCGCGCGCACCTGCCGGTTCAGGTACATCGTGTCGAGGGCGAGCGGGCAGCGTTCCATGGTGGTCTCCAGTGCGTGGCCGGCGAATGCGTCGGCATGGAGGCCAATCTAGGCAGCGCGCGTATCGGTCCGATGTCTCGTGGGCATGGGTTTGTAACGGTTGGTAACGCGGGCGGATACTTGCCGCCACGGTTTCCCTGGTAGGGCCCCGCAATGGCGCACACGCCCTGTGTCCTGGTGGTGGACGACGACCGCCCGACCCGCGAGATGCTCGTGGAGGCGCTCTCGACGCACGGCTTTCGCGCCCTGCAGGCCGAAGACGGCGCTGCAATGCGACGCGAACTCGAAAGCGAGGCGCCGGACCTGGTGCTGCTGGACATCCGGCTGCCCGGCGAGGACGGCCTGAGCCTGGCGCGTTACCTGCGCGAGCGTTTCGACGTCGGCATCATCATGGTCACCGGATCGGGCGACGTGATCGACCGCATCGTCGGGCTGGAGATCGGCGCGGACGATTACGTCGCCAAGCCCTTCGACCCGCGCGAACTTCTTGCACGCGTGAAAAGCGTGCTGCGCCGCATCCAGGCGCGGCCGGATGCGACACCCGCGGCGACGGATAACACCACCGCCCGACGCATTGCCTTCGGTCGCTGCACGCTGGATCTGGACGCCCACCAGTTGTTCGACGCCGACGGCAGCGAAGTGATGGTCACGCACATGGAGTTCGACCTGCTGCGTGTGTTGCAGGAACACGCGGGCAAGGCGCTGTCGCGCGACCAGATCCTGACGCTTACGAAGAACCGTGAGTGGGAGCCCTTCGATCGGTCCATCGACATCCGTATCGCACGCCTGCGCCGCAAGGTCGAGGCCGACCCAGAGAATCCGCGGGCGATTCGGACGGTGCGGGGTGTGGGGTATATGTTCGTGCCGTAGCGTGCTCGCCGCGCGGAGGTGCAGTCGCAGTCGCAGTTGCAGTTGCAGTTGCCGTTGCGGTTGATCTTGCGACTTCGGAGCGAGCCGAGCACCGGAGCCGGAAAAGGGCGAAGAGTCGCCCACTGTTTGAGTGCCGCGTAGCGGCGCGAGTTTGGGCGACGACCCTTTTCCGGCGAGGAGCGCAGGGGACCGCCGCGCAGCGGCGGATCGCGTAGGGAGCCAGCGGTTTTGGTTACTTTTGCCAAGACAAAAGTAACCCGCCCGTTTTCGGGCGGAAGCTGTTGCCTTTGCCATTGCTCTGCAATTGCCATTGCTCTGCAATTGCCGTTGCCGTTGCCGTTGCCGTTGCCGTTGCCATGGTTGCCGTCATTCCCGCGAAGGCGGGGTCTTCTGGGCCGCCGCATGGCGGCACTATCCACGTGTCTGATGTATCACGGCCTTCGAAAAGAGTGCGATGGCTGAAGGTTGGATTCCCGCCTTCGCGGGAATGACCAGCTTCAACAACGTCGACATCAAGAACAACAGCTTCCGCTCGCAAGCGAGCGGGTTACTTTTGTTTTGGCAAAAGTAACCAAAACCATCCGCTCCCTCCGCGATCCGCCGCTACGCGGCGGTTCCCTGTGCTCCTCGCGGCGCGGGGGCACGCCGCCCAAACTCGCTACGCTGCGCTTCGCTCAGACACGGGCGGCTCTTCGGCCCCCGCACCGCTGCGGTGCTCGGCTCGCTCCGAAGTCGCAAAATCCACGGCAACAGCAAACAGCAAACAGCAACAGCAACAGCACTTGCGCTGTTCCTTCTCCCCTCGTGGGAGAAGGTGCCCGAAGGGCGGAAGAGGGGGCGCGCGAAGCGCGCAGCAGCCTCAACGATCAGCCGTCATCGCGGCATCTCCGGCAAGAGCCCAATCTGGCCCACACTTTGCACACCCCCGATCACGCCACCTTTCCGGCACCCGACCCGCCACGGATTTCCGTCACAAACCCCAACTGTGACGACCATCTCCGTGCCCTTTCGCGTCAACCCCTGACCCACGCGGCACAGCGTCGTCGGAAACACGTCGCAATGTAGGGGTGTCCCCGACAACCCGACAGGTTTTCCCCGAGGAGTGTCCGGGTTCGCCCCGATTCGTTTGCCGGCACCTTCACATCACGATGACTTCCGTGGCCGCCGGTTCCGGCGGATGGGGACACAAACGTGAAAGCAACGATGAGCCCGAAGCTAGGGCTCGGCGTCAATCTGACGCCGCAGCTCCTGCAGTCGATCCGGATGCTCCAGCTCACCGCGCCGCAGCTCGAGATGGAGCTGCGCCAGGCGCTGGAACGCAATCCGCTGCTCGAGCAGGAAGAGCCCGAGGACGACATCGACGACGCGTGCGCCGATGCGCAGCTCGAGACCGCCGCGTGGGACGAACTGCCCGAGCCCTCCTTCCTGTCCGGCGGCTCCGTCGGCAGCGACTACGACGATGCCGCCTCGCGCGTCGCCGAATCCGCTTCCACCGACCCGCGCGTGCGCCTGCTGCAGTCCCTCGCCCTGCAGTGGGACGCGCGCGACCTTTCCATCGCCGCCTGGTGGCTGGACCAGTGCGACGACCGCGGCTACCTGGAAGCCCCGCTCGACGAACTGCACCTGCTCGGCCATGGCGCCTGCAATGTGGATGCCAGCGAGCTGGAAATCGTCCGCCAGCGCCTGCTGCACGGCGAATGGCCGGGCGTGGCCGCCGTCGATGCCGGCGAATGCCTGCGCGCGCAGTTGTCGATGCAGCCCGAATCCGGGGCACGCACGCTGGCCATGCGCATCCTGCGCGACCACGTGGACCTGCTGGCGATGCACGACGAGGCCGCATTGGCCAAGGCGTTGCGCGTCGATGCCGACGCCGTCCGTGCCGCGGTCGCGCTGATCCTCACCCTGCGCGCGCATCCGATCGAGGATGCTCCCGCTCGCGAACACGACGTGATCGTGCCCGACGTGGTGGCCTGGCGCGCCGACGGCGCCTGGCGCGTCGCGCTCAATGCGCGCTCCACGCCGCGCGTGCGCATCGCCGCACACTGTGAACGCGCCCTGGCCGACGCCCCGGGCGACGTCAGCGCACTGCGCGGCATGCTCGACGAAGCCCGCTGGCTGGTGCGCGGCGTGACCATGCGCAACGACACCCTGCTGCGCACCGCGCGCGTGCTGGTCGAACGCCAGCGCGCGTATCTGGAACAGGGCGACGAGGCCATCGCACCGCTCACCCTGCGCGAAGTGGCCGACGCCATCGGCATGCACGAATCCACCGTCTCGCGCATCACCAGCGGCAAGTACCTGCAGACCCCGCGCGGCACGATCGAGCTCAAGCGCCTGTTCGCGGTGCGCCTGGAAGGTGCGGACGTGTCGGGCAGCGCGGTGAAGGCGATGGTCAAGCGCCTGATCGACGATGAACCGGCGCATGCGCCGCTGGCCGACGACACCATCGCCGGCCTGCTCGCCCGCCAGGGCGTGCGCGTGGCGCGCCGCACAGTAGCCAAGTACCGTGACCAGCTGGCCATCGCGCCGGCGCGCCAGCGCCGCCGCACCCCGGCCGTGCTCGCGAAGGCAGGTTGAAACCATCATGCGTGAACTGCGAATCCTCATCGTCGACGACCACCCGGGCTTCATCAGCGCGGCGATCCGTCACCTGCGCCGCCAGCCGTGGGCCAACATCGTCGGCACCGCCGGCAACGGCATCGAAGCCATCACGCAGTGCGAGACGCTGCGTCCGGACGTGGTGTTGATGGACATGGCCATGCCCGAGATGGGCGGGCTGCAGGCGGCGCGCCTGATCAAGGCGCAGGACGAGCCGCTGCCCTACATCGTCATCGCCAGTCATTTCGACGACACCGAACACCGCGAACATGCCCTGCGCGCCGGCGCGGACGCGTTCGTCAGCAAGCTTGCCTACATACAGGACGTGCTCCCGCTGCTGGAGCGCCTTGCCACGGAAGACACCACGTCATGAGCGAGTCCCGCATTCTGTTGATCGACCAGGACATGGCGCGCGCCGAGCGCATCGCCACGCTGCTGGAGTTCATGGATTTCACCCCGCGTCTGGCTAGCGACGCGGACGAAGTGAGCCTGGAGCGCGCGCGCGCCAGCGACTGGGTCGCCGTCGTCGTCGGTGACACCGGTGACGGGGTGGCGTGGGAGCGCTTCGCGGCGTGGCTCGGTGCGCAGCCGATGCATCCGCCGGTACTGGAACTGGCCGGGCAGGACGACAACGCCGCCTGGCGTGCACAGATCCACCCCGACACCGTGTGGCCGCTGGATTACCCGATCCGTCGCCCGCAACTGCAGGACGTGCTGCGTCGCGCCAGCCTGAAGCGCCTGGACGACGACGCGCGCCGCGAGATGCCGCCGATCGGCCCCACCGGCCGCAGCCCGGCCGTGCTGCGCCTGACGCGCATGATCGACCAGGTCGCCGCGTTCGATACCACCGTGCTGATCCTGGGCGAATCCGGTACCGGCAAGGAAGTCGCCGCGCGCGCGATCCACGCGCGTTCGCCGCGCCGCGAGAAGCCGTTCGTCGCGATCAACTGCGGTGCGATTCCGCCGGACCTGCTGGAAAGCGAACTGTTCGGCCACGAGAAGGGCGCCTTCACCGGCGCGCTGACGCAGCGCAAGGGCCGTTTCGAGATGGCCGAGGGCGGCACGTTGCTGCTCGACGAGATTGGCGACATGCCGATGGCGATGCAGGTGAAGCTGCTGCGCGTCCTGCAGGAACGCTGCTTCGAGCGCGTTGGCGGCGGCGCGACGATGAAGTGCAACGTGCGCGTGATCGCCGCGACGCACCGCAACCTCGAATCACACATCGCCGAAGGCAAGTTCCGCGAGGACCTGTTCTACCGCCTCAACGTGTTTCCCATCGAGATGCCGTCGCTGCGCGAGCGCGCTGCCGACCTGACGGACCTGATCAACGCCATCACGCGCCAGCTGTCCGAGAGCGGCCGCGGCCGCGTGACGCTGGCCGGCGACGCCGTCGCGATGCTGCAGCAGTACGCCTGGCCGGGCAACGTACGCGAACTGAGCAACCTGCTGGAGCGCCTGTCGGTGCTGCATCCGGGCGGCCTGGTGCGCGCCGACGACCTGCCGGCGCGTTACCGCACGCAGCTGCCGGCGGAAACGCTGGCGGCGATCGACCGCATCCAGCCGGAGGAACCCGCTCCGGTGATGTCGCTGCTGCGCGAAGCCGAAGCCCCGGACCCGTCCACGCTGTCGCCGACGACGACGCTGCCGCCGCAGGGCATCGACCTGCGCGGGCACATCGCCAACATCGAACTCGACCTGATCCGCGCCGCGCTGGCCCAGACCGGTGGCGTGGTCGCCCACGCGGCACCGCTGCTCGGCCTGCGCCGCACGACGCTGGTGGAGAAGCTGCGCAAGTACGGAATCGAGCGCGACACGATGGAGCTGGCGCCGGAGTTCTGAGGATTCGATTTTCGTGCGGTGAGTGTTAGCGCTCCCGCTGCTGGTCGGACATGGCCCGGGCATGCGAAACGCACCCGGGCTTTTTGTTGCCCGGGCGAAGGGCATCGGGGCTGCTGTGGTTCATGAGCCCCCGGGGCGCGGCCCGGGCTGCAGTCGCAGTCGCAGTCGCAGTCGCAGTTGCCGTTGCAGTTGCCGTTGCAGTTGCCGTTGCAGTCGCAGTTGCCGTTGCAGTCGCAGTTGCAGTCGCAGTTGCAGTTGCAGTTGCGGTTGATCTTGCGACTTCGGAGCGAGCCGAGCACCGGAGCCGTGCGAGGGCCGAAGAGCCGCCCATGTCTGAGCGAAGCGCAGCGTAGCGAGTTTGGGCGGCGTGCCCTCGTGCGGCGAGGAGCGCAGGGGACCGCCGCGCAGCGGCGGATCGCGGAGGGAGCCAGCGGTTTTGGTTACTTTGCCAAGACAAAAGTAACCCGCCCGTTTTCGGGCGGAAGCCGTTGCCCTTGCCGTTGCTCTGCGATTGCCGTTGCCATGGTTGCCGTCATTCCCGCGAAGGCGGGAATCCAACCTTCAGCCATCGCACTCTTTTCGAAGGCCGTGATACGTCGGACACATGGATTCCCGCCTTCGCGGGAATGACGAGCTTCAACAACGTCGATATCAAGAGCAACAGCTTCCGCTCGCAAGCGAGCGGGTTACTTTTGTTTCGGCAAAAGTAACCAAAACCATCCGCTCCC